>NZ_BLJF01000001.1:3722500-4022500 GCF_009932335.1 Pseudomonas asiatica | reverse complement strand
GGCGCAGCCTTACCGTATGGCGCGCCTGATTACCTTTACCGACCCGTGGTCCGACCAGTTCGGCTCGGGCTACCAGCTGACCCAGGCGCTGATTGCCTTCGGCCGTGGCGAGTGGTTCGGCGTTGGTCTGGGCAACAGCGTGCAGAAGCAGTTCTACCTGCCTGAAGCGCACACCGACTTCGTGTTCTCGGTACTGGCCGAAGAACTTGGCGTGGTCGGCTCGCTGCTGACTATTGCTCTGTTCGTATTCGTGACTGTGCGTGCCCTGTATATCGGCCTGTGGGCGGAAAAAGCCAAACAGTTCTTTGCCGCTTATGTTGCGTTCGGCCTGGCCTTCCTGTGGATCGGCCAGTTCCTGATCAACATCGGTGTGAACGTCGGCCTGCTGCCGACCAAGGGCCTGACCCTGCCGTTCCTCAGCTACGGGGGCAGCTCGCTGGTGATCTGCTGTGCCTGCGTGGGCCTGTTGCTGCGCATCGAGTGGGAAAGCCGTACGCACCTGGGTAGTGAGGAGCACGAATTCAGCGAAAGCGATTTTGCCGAGGAGACCAATCATGGCCGCTGACGGCAGGAACGTACTGATCATGGCGGGCGGAACCGGGGGCCACGTGTTCCCGGCCCTGGCCTGCGCTCGTGAATTCCAGGCGCGCGGTTACAGCGTGCACTGGCTGGGCACCCCGCGTGGCATCGAGAACGAACTGGTGCCCCAGGCCGGCCTGCCGTTGCATCTGATCCAGGTCAGCGGCCTTCGCGGCAAGGGCAAGCTGTCGTTGCTCAAGGCGCCGTTCACCCTGGTCAAGGCCGTGCTGCAGGCGCGGCGTATCGTGCGTGAGCTCAAGCCGGTATGCGTGGTCGGCTTCGGTGGCTATGTGACCGGCCCAGGCGGCGTGGCCGCACGCCTGTGCGGCGTACCGCTGGTGATCCACGAGCAGAACGCGCGCGCCGGTACTACCAACCGCCTGCTGCTGCCGCTGGCTGCGCGTGTTTGCGAAGCCTTCCCGGCCACCTTCGCCGCCAGCGACAAACTGCGCACCACCGGCAACCCGGTGCGCCCGGAGCTGTTCATGGACGCCCTGCGCGCGCCGCTGGCCGAGCGCCGTGCGCGCCTGCTGGTGATGGGCGGCAGCCTGGGGGCGGAACCATTGAACAAATTGTTGCCTAAGGCCCTGTCCGAAGTGCCCCCCGCGCTGCGGCCAGAGGTATTCCACCAGGCCGGCAAGCAACACGCGCCAGCCACCGCCGAGCGTTATCGCGAGGCGGGCGTCGAGGCTCAGGTAGAGCCCTTCATCAAGGACATGGCCCAAGCCTATGGCTGGGCCGACATTGTGGTGTGCCGGGCCGGCGCCTTGACCGTCAGTGAGCTGGCGGCAGCGGGCCTGCCTTCGATGCTGGTGCCATTGCCCCATGCGATCGACGACCACCAGACCCACAACGCCCAATATCTGGCCCGGGAAGGCGCTGCCTTCCTGATGCCACAAGCGACAACTGGCGCAGCGCAGCTCGCTGAACGCCTGAACGAGGTGCTGATGCAACCCGAGAAACTCAACGTCATGGCAGGCACCGCACGGCGCCTGGCCAAACCTGCCGCAACCAGCACCGTGGTCGATATCTGCCTGGAGGTGGCCCATGGTTGAAAGCCAGAAAGCCATGCCCCAGCCAAAGATGGGCCGTATCCGCCGTATCCACTTCGTCGGTATCGGCGGCGTGGGCATGTGCGGCATTGCCGAAGTGTTGCTGAACCTGGGCTATGAAGTGTCCGGTTCCGACCTGAAGGCTTCGCCGGTCACCGAGCGCCTGGAGTCGTTCGGCGCCGAGATCTTCGTCGGCCACCGTGCCGAGAACGCCGCCACCGCCGATGTGCTGGTGGTGTCCAGCGCCATCAACCCGGCCAACCCGGAAGTCGCCACCGCTCTCGAGCGGCGCATTCCGGTGGTGCCGCGTGCCGAGATGCTCGCCGAGCTGATGCGCTATCGCCATGGCGTGGCCGTTGCCGGCACCCACGGCAAGACCACCACCACCAGCCTGCTGGCCTCGGTGTTCGCCGCTGGCGGCCTGGACCCGACCTTCGTCATCGGTGGCCGCCTGACCGCTGCCGGCACCAATGCCCAGCTGGGTACCAGCCGCTACCTGATTGCCGAAGCGGACGAGAGCGATGCGAGCTTCCTGCACCTGCAGCCGATGGTGGCCGTGGTCACCAACATCGACGCCGACCACATGGCGACCTACGAAGGTGACTTCAACAAGTTGAAGAAAACCTTCGTCGAGTTCCTGCACAACCTGCCGTTCTACGGCCTGGCCGTGATGTGCCTGGACGACCCGGTGGTGCGCGAGATCCTGCCACAGGTCAAGCGCCCGACCGTGACCTATGGCTTCAGCGACGAGGCCGACATCCGCGCCATCAACGTGCGCCAGATGGGCATGCAGACCCACTTCACCGTGCTGCGTCGTGATCGCGAGCCGCTGGAGGTGTCGGTGAACATGCCCGGCAACCACAACGTGCTCAATGCCTTGGCCACCATCGCCATCGCCACCGACGAAGGCATCACCGACGAAGCCATTGTCCAAGGCCTGTCCGGCTTCCAGGGCGTCGGCCGCCGCTTCCAGGTGTACGGCGAACTGCCGGTCGAAGGCGGCAGCGTGATGCTGGTCGACGACTACGGCCACCACCCGACCGAAGTGGCTGCGGTGATCCAGGCCGTGCGCGGCGGTTGGCCAAGCCGTCGCCTGGTGATCGTCTACCAGCCGCACCGCTACAGCCGTACCCGCGACCTGTACGACGATTTCGTCCAGGTTCTGGGCGATGCCAACGTGCTGCTGCTGATGGAGGTCTACCCGGCCGGCGAAGAGCCGATCCCCGGCGCCGACAGCCGCCAGCTGTGCCACAGCATCCGCCAGCGCGGCAAGCTGGACCCGATCTACATCGAGCGTGGCGTCGACCTGGCGCCGCTGGTCAAGCCACTGCTGCGCGCCGGCGACATCCTGATCTGCCAGGGTGCCGGTGATGTCGGCGGACTGGCCCCTCAATTGATGAAAAGCCCGCTGTTCGCTGGCGCCAAGCAGGAGAAGTCGAAATGACCAGCGCCTACGACAAGCTGCACTCGACCCTGGACGTCAAGGCGTTCGGCCGCGTCGCGGTGCTGTACGGCGGCAAGAGCGCCGAGCGCGAAGTGTCGCTCAAGTCCGGTGCCGCAGTGATCGACGCGCTGACCACCGCCGGTGTCGACGTGGTCGCCATCGACGTGGGTGACGACCTGCTCGACCGCCTGCAAAGCGAGAAGATCGACCGCGCCTTCATCATCCTCCACGGCCGTGGCGGTGAAGACGGCAGCATGCAAGGCCTGCTCGAGTGCCTGGGCATCCCCTACACCGGCAGTGGCATCCTTGCCTCGGCACTGGCCATGGACAAGCTACGCACCAAGCAAGTGTGGCAGAGCCTGGGCATTCCGACCCCGCGCCACGCGGTGCTGGCGAGCGAAAGCGATTGTTTGCAGGCCAGTACGGAACTGGGCTTCCCGCTTATCGTCAAACCCGCCCATGAAGGTTCCAGCATCGGCATGGCCAAGGTGAACAGCGCCCAGGAACTGGTCGCCGCCTGGCAGGATGCCGCCCGATACGATTCCCAGGTACTGGTGGAGCAGTGGATCCACGGGCCGGAGTTCACCGTCGCGGTATTGCGCGGCCAGGTGCTGCCGCCGATCGCCCTGGGTACGCCGCACGTGTTCTACGACTACGACGCCAAGTACATCGCCAACGATACCCAGTACCGCATTCCCTGCGGCCTGGACAGCGTCAAGGAACAGGAACTGATCGACCTGACCGCGCGTGCCTGCGATGCCATCGGCATCGAAGGCTGGGGGCGGCTGGACGTGATGCAGGACGAGCAGGGCCGGTTCTGGCTGCTCGAAGTCAACACCGCACCCGGCATGACCGACCATAGTCTGGTGCCCATGGCGGCCCGCGCGGCCGGCCTGGACTTCCAGCAACTGGTGCTGGCGATCCTGGCCGAGAGCGTGGCGACGCGAGGTTAAAACCATGCAAGGCGCGATGATACGTCAGCAGCAACCCGTTACCGGCCGTAGCAAGCCGGTGCCGCGTGGTGCCAGCCGTCTGGTGGCCGACGAGCCCGTATCGGCGCGCCTGCCGCGGCCAAGCCTGGGTGGTCTCAAGCGCCTGCTGTGGCCGGTGCTGCTGGTGGCGGCCGGGTTTGGCGCCTACGAGGGCGCCATTCGCCTGATGCCGTATGCGGACCGGCCGATCACCAAGATCGACGTGCAGGGCGACCTCAGCTACATCAGCCAGCAGTCGGTGCAGCAGCGTATCGCGCCCTATGTGGCAGCGAGCTTCTTCAGTGTCGACCTGCCGGCGATGCGCGCAGAGCTCGAGCAGATGCCGTGGATCGCCCACGCCGAAGTGCGCCGGGTGTGGCCCGACGAGGTGGTGATCCGCCTGGAAGAACAGTTGCCGGTAGCGCGCTGGGGTGACGAAGCCTTGCTCAACAACCAGGGCCAGGCCTTCACCCCGCGCGAACTGGCCAACTACGAGCACCTGCCGCAGCTGGCCGGGCCGCAGCGTGCTCAGCAACAAGTCATGCAGCAGTATCAGGTATTGAGCCAGATGCTGCGCCCCCTGGGCTTTTCCATCGCTCGCCTGGAGCTGCGCGAGCGAGGCAGCTGGTTCCTGACCACGGGCGCGAGCAGCGCCGGGCCGGGCATCGAGCTGCTGCTGGGGCGCGACCATCTGGTGGAGAAGATGCGCCGTTTCATTGCCATTTACGACAAGACACTCAAAGACCAGATCACCACTATCGCCCGCATTGATCTGCGTTACTCCAACGGACTTGCCGTTGGTTGGCGGGAACCGATTGCACCGACGACGGCCCAACCCGCCGTTGCGAAGAATTAGAGAGAGGCAGGACCATGGCAAACGCGCATAGCGGCAAAATGATCGTCGGGCTGGACATCGGCACCTCCAAGGTGGTGGCGCTGGTGGGTGAAGTGGGCGAGGACGGCACCCTGGAAATCGTCGGGATCGGTACTCATCCGTCCCGCGGCCTGAAAAAAGGCGTGGTGGTGAACATCGAGTCCACCGTGCAGTCGATCCAGCGCGCCGTGGAAGAAGCGCAGCTGATGGCCGGCTGCCGCATCCACTCGGCCTTCGTCGGCGTGGCCGGCAACCACATCCGCAGCCTGAACTCCCACGGCATCGTCGCCATCCGCGACCGCGAGGTCAGCCTGGCCGACCTGGAGCGCGTACTCGACGCCGCCCAGGCCGTTGCCATCCCGGCCGACCAGCGCGTGCTGCACACCCTGCCGCAGGACTACGTGATCGACAACCAGGAAGGCGTGCGCGAGCCGCTGGGCATGTCTGGCGTACGTCTGGAAGCCAAGGTCCACGTGGTCACCTGCGCGGTCAACGCGGCGCAGAACATCGAGAAGTGCGTACGCCGTTGCGGCCTGGAAATCGACGACATCATCCTCGAGCAGCTGGCCTCGGCCTACTCGGTGCTGACCGACGATGAAAAAGAGCTGGGCGTGTGCCTGGTGGACATCGGCGGTGGCACTACCGACATCGCCATCTTCACCGAGGGCGCGATCCGTCACACCGCGGTGATCCCGATTGCCGGCGACCAGGTGACCAACGACATCGCCATGGCGCTGCGTACTCCGACCCAGTACGCCGAAGAAATCAAGATCCGCTACGCCTGCGCCTTGGCCAAACTGGCTGGCGCCGGCGAGACCATCAAGGTGCCGAGCGTGGGCGATCGCCCACCGCGCGAGCTGTCGCGCCAGGCCCTGGCCGAGGTGGTGGAGCCACGTTACGACGAGCTCTTCACCCTGATCCAGGCCGAACTGCGCCGCAGTGGCTACGAGGACCTGGTGCCGGCCGGCATCGTTCTCACCGGCGGCACCGCGAAGATGGAAGGCGCCGTGGAACTGGCCGAGGAAATCTTCCACATGCCGGTACGCCTGGGCGTACCGCACAGCGTTCGGGGGCTCAGCGACGTGGTTCGCAACCCGATCTATTCCACCGGCGTGGGCTTGCTCACCTACGGCCTGCAGAAGCAGACCGAAGACCTGCCCCTGACCGGTAACAGCAGCAACAACAGCTATGGCGATGAACCGAAGGCTCCAGTGCTTGAACGCTTCAAGCGCTGGGTCCAGGGCAATTTCTAAGTTTCAAAGCAGTAGTGGTAGGCGCGACAACTAGAGAACTGTAAGGAGAGGGAAAATGTTCGAGCTCGTAGACAACGTCCCGCAAAGCCCGGTCATCAAAGTGATCGGTGTTGGCGGTGGTGGCGGCAACGCCGTCAACCACATGGTCAAGAGCAGCATCGAAGGCGTGGAATTCATCTGCGCCAACACCGATGCCCAGGCGCTGAAGAACATCGGCGCGCGCACCATCCTGCAATTGGGTACTGGTGTGACCAAGGGCCTGGGTGCCGGTGCCAATCCGGAAGTCGGCCGTCAGGCCGCGCTGGAAGACCGTGAGCGCATCGCTGAAGTGCTGCAGGGCACCAACATGGTGTTCATCACCACTGGCATGGGTGGCGGTACCGGTACCGGTGCAGCGCCGATCATCGCCGAAGTGGCCAAGGAAATGGGCATTCTCACCGTTGCCGTGGTGACCCGTCCGTTCCCGTTCGAAGGCCGCAAGCGCATGCAGATCGCCGATGAAGGCATCCGCATGCTGGCCGAAAGCGTCGACTCGTTGATCACCATCCCCAACGAGAAGCTGCTGACCATCCTGGGCAAGGATGCCAGCCTGCTGTCTGCCTTCGCCAAGGCCGACGACGTACTGGCCGGTGCCGTGCGCGGTATCTCCGATATCATCAAGCGCCCGGGCATGATCAACGTCGACTTCGCCGACGTGCGTACCGTGATGGGTGAAATGGGCATGGCCATGATGGGTACTGGCTGTGCCAGCGGCCCGAACCGTGCGCGTGAAGCCACCGAGGCAGCGATCCGCAACCCGCTGCTGGAAGACGTCAACCTGCAGGGCGCCCGCGGCATCCTGGTGAACATCACCGCAGGCCCTGACCTGTCGCTGGGTGAGTACTCCGATGTGGGTAGCATCATCGAAGCCTTCGCCTCCGACCACGCCATGGTCAAGGTCGGCACCGTGATCGACCCGGACATGCGTGACGAGCTGCACGTGACCGTGGTGGCTACTGGCCTGGGCGCGCGCATCGAGAAGCCTGTGAAGGTGGTCGACAACACCCTGCAGACTGCCCAGCAGGTGTACGAGGCCTCCAACCCGGCGCCGGTTCGCCAAGAGCAGCCTGCGGTCAACTACCGTGACCTGGAGCGCCCGACCGTAATGCGCAACCAGGCTCATGCAGGTGCTGCTGCAGCCGCTAAACTGAACCCTCAGGATGACCTGGACTACCTCGATATCCCGGCATTCCTGCGTCGTCAGGCTGATTAATGGAATTTATCAGGGGTATAAAGGTGATTGGTATTCATCAAAGGTTGGGTCTGTTATCATCCCCAGCCTTTGTTGATACCTGTTCGCAATTTGCGCTGAAGCGGCCAATGCCATGATTAAACAACGCACCCTGAAGAATACCATCCGTGCCACAGGTGTCGGTCTGCACTCCGGGGAGAAGGTTTACCTGACCCTCAAGCCTGCACCTGTTGACACCGGCATCGTCTTCCGCCGCGCCGACCTCGACCCTGTGGTCGAAATCCCGGCGCGCGCGGCCAACGTCGGCGAGACAACCATGTCGACGACGCTGGTCAACGGTGACGTCAAGGTCGATACGGTCGAGCACCTGCTCTCCGCCATGGCGGGCCTGGGCATCGATAACGCCTACGTCGAGCTCTCCGCCTCGGAAGTGCCGATCATGGATGGCAGCGCCGGACCCTTTGTATTTCTGATTCAGTCTGCCGGCCTGGAAGAACAGGACGCAGCCAAGAAGTTCATCCGCATCCTGCGTGAGGTAACCGTGGAAGAGGGCGACAAGCGCGCCACTTTCCTGCCTTTCGACGGCTTCAAGGTGAGCTTCGAGATCGACTTCGATCATCCGGTCCTCAAGGGCCAGACCCAGAGTGCGGTCGTCGACTTCTCCAGCACCTCGTTCGTGAAGGAAGTCAGCCGCGCCCGTACCTTCGGCTTCATGCGTGACATCGAGTACCTGCGCAAGCACAACCTTGCGCTGGGTGGCAGTGTCGAGAACGCCATCGTGGTCGACGAGACCGGTGTGCTCAACGAAGACGGCCTTCGTTCCGATGACGAATTCGTCAAGCACAAGATCCTCGACGCCATTGGCGACCTTTATCTGCTGGGCAACAGCCTGATCGGCGAGTTCAAGGGCTACAAGTCCGGCCACGCGCTGAACAACCAGCTGTTGCGCAAGCTGATTGCCGAAACCGATGCCTGGGAAGTGGTCACCTTCGAAGATGCCAGCACGGCACCGATCTCGTACATGCGCCCTGTTGCGGCCGTGTAAGTTCGAACACTCTCTAGTTCATTAAGGCCACCTTCGGGTGGCCTTTTTTATGGCTTGTCCCGGGCGTGGGCGGCCAATCGTTCCAGTGCTGCGCGCAGCTTGGGGTCAGTGATGCCCTCGGCGGTATCGCGCAGGCTCTCGGCTGCGTTATTGGACAGTTCTGCGGCATTGCCGCCACGCTTGGCTGGCACCGGCGGGGGCTGGACCTTGTACAGGATGCGCCTGAGGTTGGCGAATGCCTCCATGGCCTGTAATGCAGAGATCAAGCGTTTCTGCTGATAGCGCAGGCGGGTTGCCCAATGGCCGTCGGTCACCACCAGCAACAATGTGCCATCGCGCCACGACGCCACATGGCAGTGCTCGCGGGCGGCCGGTTGCAGCTGGCTTTCCAGCAGGCGCTGCAGGTGCTCCAGGCGTTCGGCCTGGTTCAGCAGCAGGCGCAGCGGGCGGACCTGGCGGAGCAGGGCCGAGGGCGGCTGGGCGGGGGAGGGTTTGTAGGCCATGGGTATGTGCATGAGGTTACAAGATCGGCAGTTTAACACCTCTTGTAGCCTGTGCCGGCCTCTTCGCGGGCTTGCCCGCTCCCACAGGTATTACGCAACACTTGAGACCTGTGGTGATCTTGTGGGAGCGGGCAAGCCCGCGAAGAGGCCGACACAGGCAACCAAGGACAAGACTCATTCTCGATACGTTTCATCTTCCCGAACCTTGAACTCAGGGAAAATGCCCCTATCTAAAACAAGCCCCCGCCAAAACGCTGTCCAAGCATCGTGGAAATCCACCACTTTCCTCACCATCGTTTCCGGGTAGAATGCTCGTTCGCATGCGGCCTCAGGGCTGCACGGGCGACTCATGGGGCCGCCCTCCATCCCTACGTGTGGAAGATCCTGCCGATATGTTTGCGCCTTTGTTAAAGAAACTTTTTGGAAGCAAGAACGAGCGTGAAGTCAAACGCATGCTCAAGACGGTGAACATCGTCAATGCTCTCGAAGAGAAGATGGTGGCCCTCTCCGACGAGCAACTGCGGGGCAAGACCGCAGAGTTCAAGGAGCGCCTGGCCAAAGGCGAGACACTGGACCAGTTGCTGCCTGAAGCCTTCGCCGTGGCCCGTGAGGCCGGCAAGCGCGTGATGGGCATGCGCCACTTCGACGTGCAGCTGATCGGTGGCATGACCCTGCACGAGGGCATGATCGCAGAAATGCGTACCGGTGAAGGCAAGACCTTGGTCGGTACCCTGGCCGTGTACCTCAACGCATTGTCCGGCAAGGGCGTGCACGTGGTCACCGTCAACGACTACCTGGCCCGCCGCGACGCCAACTGGATGCGCCCGCTGTACGAGTTCCTCGGCCTGTCGGTCGGCATCGTCTCGGCCTTCCAGCCGCCGGAAGAAAAGCGTGCCGCCTACGCGTCCGACATCACCTACGGCACCAACAACGAATTCGGTTTCGACTACCTGCGCGACAACATGGCGTTCAGCCAGGAAGAGAAGTTCCAGCGTGAACTGAACTTCGCCGTGATCGACGAAGTCGACTCCATCCTCATCGACGAAGCGCGTACCCCGCTGATCATTTCCGGCCAGGCCGAGGACAGCTCCAAGCTGTACATCGAGATCAACCGTCTGATCCCGCGCCTTACCCAGCACATCGAGGAGGTGGAAGGCCAGGTCACCCAGGAAGGCCACTTCACCATTGACGAAAAGAGCCGTCAGGTCGAGCTGAACGAAGCCGGTCACCAGTTCATCGAAGAGATGCTCACCCAGTCCGGCCTGCTGGCCGAGGGCGAGAGCCTGTATTCGGCGCATAACCTGAGCCTGCTGACCCACGTCTATGCTGGCCTGCGCGCGCACAAGCTGTTCCACCGCAACATCGAATACATCGTCCAGGACGGCCAGGTCCTGCTGATCGACGAGCACACCGGCCGTACCATGCCAGGCCGTCGTCTGTCCGAAGGCTTGCACCAGGCCATCGAAGCCAAAGAGAACCTGAACATCCAGGCCGAGAGCCAGACCCTGGCTTCGACTACCTTCCAGAACTACTTCCGCCTGTACACCAAGCTGTCCGGCATGACCGGTACCGCTGACACCGAAGCGTTCGAGTTCCAGTCGATCTATGGTCTCAACGTGATGGTCATTCCGCCGAACAAACCGTTGGCACGTAAAGACTTCAACGACCTGGTGTACCTGACCGCCGACGAGAAATACGCCGCGATCATCGCCGACATCAAAGAAAGCATGAAGCAGGGTCGCCCGGTGCTGGTGGGTACTGCGACCATCGAAACCTCCGAGCACATGTCCAACCTCCTGAAGAAGGAAGGTATCGACCACAAGGTGCTCAACGCCAAGTACCACGAGAAGGAAGCCGAGATCATCGCGCAAGCCGGTGCGCCAGGTGCCCTGACCATCGCCACCAACATGGCCGGCCGTGGTACCGACATTCTGCTGGGCGGTAACTGGGAAGCCGAAGTGGCAGCCCTGGAAAACCCGACCGCCGAGCAGATCGCCCAGATCAAGGCCGACTGGCAGAAACGTCACCAGCAGGTGATCGAGTCGGGTGGCCTGCACGTGATCGCTTCCGAGCGCCACGAATCGCGCCGTATCGACAACCAGCTGCGTGGCCGTTCCGGCCGTCAGGGCGACCCGGGCTCCAGCCGCTTCTACCTGTCGCTGGAAGACAGCCTGATGCGTATCTTCGCCTCTGACCGGGTGAAGAACTTCATGAAAGCGCTGGGCATGCAGTCCGGCGAGGCCATCGAGCACCGCATGGTCACCAACGCCATCGAGAAGGCCCAGCGCAAGGTCGAAGGCCGCAACTTCGACATCCGCAAGCAGTTGCTGGAATACGACGACGTGGCCAACGAGCAGCGCAAGGTGATCTACCACATGCGCAACAGCCTGCTGGCCGCCGAGAACATCGGCGACACCATCGTCGAATTCCGCAAGGAAGTCCTGGACGCTACCATCAGCCAGCACATTCCGCCGCAGTCGCTGCCGGAACAGTGGGACGTGGCCGGCCTGGAGGCTTCGCTGGCCAGCGATTTCGCCATGAAGCTGCCGATCCAGCAGTGGCTCGACGAGGACGATCACCTCTACGAAGAGACCCTGCGCGAGAAGCTGCTGAACGAAATCACCACCGCGTACACCGAGAAGGAAGACCAGGCCGGTATCGAAGCCCTGCGTACCTTCGAGAAGCAGATCCTGCTGCGTGTGCTGGATGACCTGTGGAAAGACCACCTGTCGACCATGGACCACCTGCGTCACGGTATCCACCTGCGTGGTTATGCGCAGAAAAACCCGAAGCAGGAGTACAAGCGCGAATCCTTCAGCCTGTTCCAGGAGCTGCTCGAGTCGATCAAGCGCGACACCATCCGCGTGCTGTCGCACGTTCAGGTACGCCGCGAAGACCCGGTCGAAGAGGAAGCCCGCCTGCGCCGCGAGGCCGAGGAACTGGCCAGCCGCATGCAGTTCCAGCATGCCGCTGCTCCGGGCCTGGAAAGCGAGCAGCTGAACGAGGAGGGCGCCGAAGTGGCTGTTGCCTCGGCACCGGTGCGCAACGAGCAGAAGCTGGGCCGCAACGAGCCGTGCTGGTGTGGTTCGGGCAAGAAGTTCAAGCATTGCCACGGGCAGATCGAGTGATCTGACCAGGCTGTTGTAACCTGAAACATCCGGGGCCGCTTTGCGGCCCATTCGCGGCACAAGGCCGCTCCTACAGGGACCGCGCCCGCCCCAATGGTTGCGATGTCCTTGTAGGAGCGGCCTTGTGCCGCGAATGGGGCGCGAAGCGGCCCCGCTCTTCCATCACCTGTTCACCGTATTTTCTAGGAGCGCTCTAATGGCTGTTGGTCTTGGTCCTTTGCCCACCCTGCACCCGGTTCCGGGTTTTGAACTCGGCATCGCTTCTGCCGGCATCAAGCGCCCGGGGCGCAAGGATGTGGTGGTCATGCGCTGCGCCGAAGGCTCCAGCGTGGCTGGTGTGTTCACCCTCAACGCCTTCTGCGCAGCGCCGGTGATCCTGTCCAAGCAGCGTGTGCAGGGCACCGTGCGCTATCTGCTGACCAACACTGGTAACGCCAACGCCGGCACCGGCGCGCCAGGCCTGGCCGCCGCCGAGCGCACCTGCGCCAAGCTGGCCGAACTGGCCGGCGTACCGGCCGAGTCGGTACTGCCATTCTCCACCGGCGTGATCGGCGAGCCGCTGCCGGTCGAGAAGATCGAAGGCGCACTGCAGGCCGCCCTCGACAACCTGTCGGAAAACCACTGGGCTGAAGCTGCCACCGGCATCATGACCACCGACACCCTGCCCAAGGGGGGCAGCCGCCAGTTCCAGCACGATGGCGTGACGGTTACCGTCACCGGCATCAGCAAGGGTGCAGGCATGATCCGCCCGAACATGGCCACCATGCTCGGCTACATCGCCACCGACGCCAAGGTTGCCCCGGCGGTGCTCAAGGACCTGATGCTGGACGGCGCCAACAAGTCGTTCAACCGCATCACCATCGATGGCGACACCTCGACCAACGACTGCTGCATGCTGATTGCCACTGGCAAGGCCAACCTGCCGGAAGTCACCGAAGCCAGCGGCGCACTGTTCGAAGCGCTGAAGAAGGCAGTGTTCGAAGTGTGCATGGAAGTGGCCCAGGCCATCGTCCGTGACGGCGAAGGCGCCACCAAGTTCGTTACCGTACAGGTCAACGGCGGTGGCAACCACCAGGAATGCCTGGACGTCGGCTACGCCGTGGCCCACTCGCCGCTGATCAAGACTGCGCTGTTCGCTTCCGACCCCAACTGGGGCCGTATCCTCGCCGCCGTCGGCCGTGCCGGCGTACCGGAGCTGGACGTGAGCCTGATTGATGTGTACCTGGACAGCGTTTGCATTGCCAGCAAAGGCGGCCGTAGCCCGAGCTACACCGAAGACCAGGGTGCCAAGGTTATGGCCCAGGAAGAGATCACCATCCGTATCGAGCTGGGCCGTGGCCAGTGCAGCGAAACCATCTGGACCACCGACCTGTCCCACGAGTACGTGAAGATCAACGCCGAGTACCGTACCTGATGTAGCTGGGGCCGCTTTGCGGCCCGATCGCGACACAAGGCCGCTCCCACAAGCACCTGCTTACACCGCCCCATGTGGGAGCGGCCTTGTGTCGCGAAAGGGCTGCAAAGCAGCCCCAGAATTCCCAAACGATGGAGCCGAACCATGAGCTATCACCTGATCATCGGCGACAAGCTGTATTCCTCCTGGTCGCTGCGTGGCGCCCTGGCCCTCGAGCTGGCTGGCGTGCCTTACGAAGAAACACTGATCAAGCTGAACCAGCCTGACACCCGTCAGCGCATCCTCGCCTTCTCGGCTACTGGCAAGGTACCGCTGCTCAAGACAGAGCACGGTGTGATCGCCGACTCGCTGGCCATTGCCGAATACCTCAACGAACGCCACCCCGACGCGCAGCTGTGGCCTGCCGACGTGGCGGCCCGGGCCCAGGCCCGTTCGGCCTGCGCGCAGATGCACAGCGGCTTCTTCGCCCTGCGCGGCGCGATGCCGTTCGACCTGTCGCGCGACCAGGCGCTGGACAGCGTGCCGCTGGAGGTTCAAATCGATATCGACCGTATCGTTGCACTGTGGTCGGAATGTCGCCTTGCGGCCAAGGACAGCGGCCCGTTCCTGTTCGGCAGGCCGAGCCTGGCTGATGCCTTCTTCGCCCCGGTGGCGGTGCGCCTGCGCACCTACCGTGTGGAAGTGCCTGCGGAGGCGGCGACTTATATCGAGACCATTTATCAGTGGCCAGCCTTCCAGGCCTGGCAAAAGGCTGGCCTGGCGGAGCGTGAAGGGTGAAACGGATTCATGTTGTAGCTGCTGTCATTCGCGGTACTGACGGCCGTATTCTGATCGCGCGGCGCGCCGATACCCAGCACCAGGGCGGTCTGTGGGAATTCCCGGGCGGCAAGGTAGAAGAGGGTGAGGGCGTCGAGGCGGCGCTGGCCCGCGAGCTGCGAGAGGAGCTGGGTATCGAGGTGAGTCGTTCGCGCGCGCTGATCAAGGTCAGCCACGATTACCCGGACAAGCAGGTGCTGCTGGATGTGCGCGAAGTCGAGGCATTCACCGGCGAGCCGCATGGCGCCGAAGGGCAGCCGCTGGAATGGGTTGCTCCACGCGATTTGCCCCAATACGAATTCCCCGAGGCCAACAAGCCGATCGTTGCAGCCGCGCGCCTGCCGGATCAGTACCTGGTCACCCCCGATGGCCTGGAAGTGCCGCAGATGCTCAAGGGCATCCAGAAGGCAGTGGCAAGTGGCATTCGCCTGATCCAGTTGCGTGCCCCGGACATGTACGATCCCAAGTATCGCGATGTGGCGGTGGATGCGGTCGGCCTTTGCGCGGGCAAGGCGCAGCTGATGCTCAAGGGGCCGCTGGAGTGGCTGGGTGACTTCCCAGCCGCGGGTTGGCACCTGACGGCTGCACAACTGCGCAAGTATGCCGCCAACGGCCGGCCGTTCCCCAAGGAGCGCTGGCTGGCGGCGTCCTGCCACAGTGCCGAAGAGCTGGCGCTGGCGGAGCAGATGGGCGTGGACTTTGTCACTTTGTCGCCGGTGCAGGCAACCCGGACACATCCTGAGGCGGTGCCGCTGGGGTGGGACGAGGCGCAACGTTTGATTGCCGGGTTCAACAAGCCGGTCTACCTGTTGGGTGGGGTAGGGCCGGGTGAGCGCGAGCAGGCCTGGGAAGCAGGGGCACAGGGTGTGGCCGGGATCCGGGCGTTCTGGCCTGAGATCTGAGCCGCCTGAAATTGGGGCCGCTTTGCGGCCCATCGCGACACAAGGCCGCTCCTACAAAGGAATCGCGTAATCCTGAATGAATCGCGACCCCCCTGTAGGAGCGGCCTTGTGTCGCGACGGGCTGCAAAGCAGCCCCGGCACTTTCAGCCTTTAGGCTTTTCAGCAGGTTGCCACAAAACCTCAGCCACCCCCTGCCGCCGCCCAATGATCCGCGCCGCCACAAACAGCAGATCCGAAAGCCGGTTGATATACGCCAACCCAACCCCCGCCAACGGCTCCAGCGCATTCAGCTGCTGGCACCGCCGCTCCGCACTGCGCGCCAGGCTCCGGCACACATGCGCCTGCGCCACCAGCGCCGAGCCACTGGGCAAGATAAAGTTTTTCAACGGCCCCAGCTCTTCATTCCACACATCGATCGCTGCCTCAAGCCGCGCCACCTCCGCCAGGTCCAACGCCTGATAACTGGGCATCGCCAGCTCACCGCCCAGGTCGAACAGGCGGTGCTGGCACGGCGCCAAAACCGCGCTCACTTCATCCAGCCCTTGTTCGGCCAGCCCCGCCAGCAGCAAACCCAGCTGGCTGTTCAGGCTGTCCACCTCGCCAATCGCCTCGATCCGCGGGTGATCCTTGGGCACCCGGCGCCCATCGCCCAGGCCGGTTTCGCCTTTGTCGCCGGTGCGGGTGTAGATCTTCGACAGGCGGTAGCCCATGTCATTTCTCCATTTTGGCCGGCGCCACCGCTGCCGGCTGGCCAAGGGGCAAGCGCAGGGTGAAGCAGGTGCCCTGGCCGGGCGTGGACTGCACTTCCATCTGGCCCTTGTGGTTGTTGGTGATGATGAAGTACGAGACCGACAGCCCCAGCCCGGTACCCTGGCCGATTTCCTTGGTGGTGAAGAACGGCTCGAAGGTGCGCTTGCGCACCCCTTCGGGCATGCCGACGCCGTTGTCCTCGACCTGGATTTCCGCCCATGGCGGGCTCAAGCGGGTACGCAGAGTGATGCGCCCGGGCTCGCTCGGCTGCGGCCGCTGGTGGATGGCCTGGGCCGCGTTTTTCAGCAGGTTGAGCAGCACCTGCTCCAATTCGTTGGCGGTGCACGGCACCGGCCCCAGGTCGGGGTCGAACTGACGCACGATGGCCTGGCCCTTGAAATCGAAGCCTATGGCCAGGTCGAAGTCGTTGCTGGCAATCTCCACCGCCTGATCGATCAGCGCCGGCAGGTCGCACGGCGCCAGCTGACGGTTGCTGCGGCGGCTGAAGCTGAGCATGTGGGTGACGATCTTCGCTGCCCGGGCACCGGCCTGCTGGATGCCGTCGAGCAATTGTGGCACTTCGCGGCTCTCCAGGTAGCGGTTGACCGTGGGCAGGTCGATGCCCAGCTCCTCTGCCTGTTCCTGATTGCGCGGCAGTTCTGGTGACAGGCGCCGGCGGATGTTCTGCACGTTATGCAGGATCGCGCCCAGCGGATTGTTGATCTCGTGGGCCATGCCGGCGGCCAGGCCGCCGACCGAAAGCATCTTTTCCGATTGCACCATCATTTCTTCCAGCGACAGGCGCTGGGTGATGTCGTCGATACGGATGACAACGCCACGGCCGCCGCCACCGGTCAGCGGGTAGAAGGTCAGGGCGTAGTGGCGCAGGTCGTCACCCTTGGGCCAGGTGACCCGTTCGATCTTCGCCACCCGGTGCTTTTCCACTGTTTCCTTCAGTTGCGGCAGGAACGGCTTGAGCGGTTCGAAGGCAATGAAGATCGGCTGATTCAGCGCCTCGTCCAGAGGCGTGCCGGAAAGTACCGTGGCTTCGTGGTTCCATTGGGTCACGTAGAGCTGCTCATCGAGGGCGATCAGTGCCGAGGGCATCGAGTCGATGATGCTGTTGAGGTAGTTCTGGAAGCCGGTGAGTTTTTTCTCGATCTTGCTGCGCACCTGAACTTCCAGTTCCAGCTTGCGGTTGGTGTGGCGGGTTTCCTCGGCCAGGCCCTGGGCCTGGTCGTAGGCCTCCTGAAACTCGTCGCGGGTGCGCTTGAGTTGCTGTTCGCGGGCTTCGATGCGCGAGAGCATGGTGTTGAACGCTTCGGCCAGGCTGCCGATTTCGTCGTCGTTACCGCGCTGCGCACGCAAGGCATAGCTCTCTTCGCGGGTGACCTGGCGGCTGAGCTCTTCGAGCTGGTTGATCGGCTGGGTGATCAGGCGTTTTATCTGTCGGGCTATGACGATCCACAGAAGGATGCTGAACACCAGGATGCCCAGGCTGGCGCTGAGGGTGCCGGTGTAGAAAGCCGTGGGCAGTTCACTGCTGGCCACCAGCAGCAGGTGTGCGGGCGGGTTGGCGTCACGTGGCATGCGGATCAGCTGGGTGCTGCGAAACTCCATCAGGCGCCAGCCGTCGATGTTGCGAAAACGCTTGGGCAGTGCCAGCGGCTCGCCGTGCTGCAGCTGCGCCAACATGCGGCCATCGCCACCGTAGACGGCAGCGGCGCGCAGCGGCGTGTAGCTGTCCAGCTCCTTCAGCAGGGCGCTGGCGGTGTCCGGTGTATCGCCGGCGCGCGCTGCCAGTTGCGGGTTGGCCACCAGCCGGCCGATGGTGTGCAGCGCCTGTGGCGCCATGCTTTCCTGGGTGATCCAGTAGGCGGCGCTGATGAAGGTGAGGTTGGCCACCAACAGGATGGTCACCAGCAACACCAGCAGGGCCGCCAGCAGCTTCTGCCCGACCGGGAGGTTTTCCAGGCGTTGGCGCAAGGTCATGGGCTAGGCAATATCCGTATCCGGTTGAAAGGGCTGCGTCAGTCGCAGGGCAAACCACGCACACGCAGGTTATCGACCAAGTGCTGCAGCAGGCGTTCCAGCTCTGGCAGCTGCAGGCCATGACGGCCGGCGGCGCGGCAGGCATGGCCAAGCAGGTAGTGCACCTCGGTGCGGCGGCCTGCGCGTACATCCTGGTACATGGAAGAGTAGTTGGCCGCAGTGGCGAGGATCACCCGCTGCACTTCTTCGTTCAGCCCGTCTGCCGCTTCTGGCTGGCCACAGCGGTGCAGCAGTTGGGCCAGCTCGGCGCACAGCGCATCCACTTCGCCCAGGTGCCCCAGCAGCCCGCCGTTCTGGCAGTCGTGCAGCACGGTCAGCGGGTTGATGGCGCAATTGAGTGCCAGCTTGCGCCACAGGCGGGTGAGGATATCCACCGTCCACTCGGCAGGGATGCCAGCCTGATGCAGGTCATCGAACCAGGCCGGGATCGTCGGGTTGCGTGGGTCACCCAGCCAGTTGAAGCCGTGGCCGGCAAAGCGTACCTGCCAATCTCCCTCGCGGAATGCGCCTTCGGTACTGGAGGCGAAGATGCAGCGTGCATGGGGCACCAGGTCGGCGACCTCGTCCTGGCTGCCCAGGCCGTTCTGCAGCAGAACCACCTCAGCGTCTTCGGCCAGGCGAGGTGCCACGCCGGCGATGGCCGGGGCGGCGTCGTAGGCCTTGCAGGCCACCAGCAGGCGATGGATCGGGCCGCGTGCCTGCGCGGTTTCGGCGGGGATGGCGTAGTGGCGGGACTGGTCCTGTTCGACCAGGGTCAGGCCGCCGGCCTGCTGGTAGGCCTGCAGCCGCTGCCCGTCACGCAGGATCAGGCGCACTGCCTTGCCCGCGCGCGCCAGGCGGCAAGCCCACAGGCTGCCCAGGCTACCGGCGCCGAGAATATGCCAGGTGCTGCTCATATGCGTTTCGCAACCCGTTATAATGAGCCCGCATTTTAACCGTCAAACCCAGCGCGCTCCATCTTCAGCCTGAGCGCGCTTTTATTTTGGGAGAACAACCATGCCTTCGTTCGACGTGGTATCGGAACTGGACAAGCACGAAGTGCAGAACGCGGTCGACAACGCCATCAAGGACCTGGACCGTCGCTACGACCTCAAGGGCAAGGGCACCTTCGAGTTCAAGGACAAAGAGCAGACCGTGATGCTCACCGCCGAGGAAGAGTTCCAGCTCGAAGCGATGTTGGAAATCCTGCGCCTGGCGCTGGTCAAGCGCAAGATCGACGTGAAGTGCCTGGAAACCAAGGACCCGTACGCCTCGGGCAAGGAAAAGAAACAGGAAGCCAAGTTCCGCGAAGGTATCGACAAGGATCTGGCGAAGAAGATCGTCGCCACCATCAAGGATGCCAAGCTGAAAGTGCAGGCCGCCATCCAGGGCGAGCAGGTACGCGTTACCGGCAAAAAGCGCGACGACCTGCAGGAAGCCATTGCGCTGCTGCGTACCAAGGAATTCGACATGCCATTGCAGTTCAACAACTTCCGCGACTGATGTGGGCATCGCCCGGAACCCCGATGGCCAAATGATGTCCATGGGGACCGGGGCTGCGCCATCGCGCGTGGCCAGTTCTACCGTGTACTTGCCGCTCGGCATCAGGAGATGAATATGGATTTGAACGCTGAAGTCGATCAGCTGGTCCGCCAATCCCAGACCTGGATCCCCTTGATCATGGAATATGGCAGCCGTGTGCTGCTGGCGCTGCTGACCTTGGCGGTCGGCTGGTGGATCATCAACAAGGTCAGCGCCCGCCTGGGCAAGCTGGTTGGCCTGCGCAACGCCGACCTGGCGCTGCAGGGCTTCATCAGCACCTTGTCGAATATCGTGCTGAAGGTGCTGCTGTTCGTCAGCGTGGCGTCGATGATCGGTATCGAGACCACCTCGTTCGTTGCCGCCATCGGTGCCGCGGGCCTGGCCATCGGCCTGGCCTTGCAGGGCAGCCTGGCGAACTTCGCCGGCGGTGTGCTGATCCTGATGTTTCGCCCGTTCCGCATCGGTGACTGGATCGAGGCGCAAGGCGTGGCCGGCACCGTCGACAGCATCCAGATCTTCCACACCGTGCTGCGCACTGGTGACAACAAGACGGTGATCATGCCCAACGGCAGCCTGTCCAACGGCATCATCACCAACACCAACCGCCAGCCGACGCGCAAGGTGGTGTTCGATGTGGGCGTGGACTACGAGGCCGACCTGCAGAAGGCCCGCAACGTGCTGCTGGAGCTGGCGCAGGACCCGCGCGTGCTGCCCGACCCGGCGCCGCAGGCGGTGGTCGCGACCCTGGGCGACAGCTCGATCACAGTGTCCTTGCGCTTGTGGACCAAGACCGCCGATTACTGGGATGTGATGTTCATGCTCAACGAGCATGCGCGTGACCGGTTGAAGGCCGAAGGGATCGACATTCCGTTCCCGCAGCGGGTGATTCGCGTGGTGCAGGAGACTGCAGCGCAGTAATACCGCGTTGAAGCCGGGGCCGCTTCGCGCCCCATCGCCGGCAAGCCAGCTCCCACAGGGTTATCACAGTCTTCAGGCCTGTGTCCCTGTGGGAGCTGGCTTGCCGGCGATGGGGCGCGAAGCGGCCCCGACTTTTTACACTTGTTCACAGCAATACCCCGCCATTTCTGGCATATAGCCTGACCCCACCTGCCACACCCGATACGCCATCATGAAACCACTGCTGTACATCACCCCCCTGCGTGCCTTGCTGTTCGGCCTGACCCTGGCCCTGTTCGAGCTGCTCACCTACCTGGCCAGCGATGCCGTCATGCCGGCCATGCCGGTGGTGGTCGGCGACCTGGATGCCAGCCCCGAATACATTCCCCACGCCCTCAACCTGTACCTGCTGGGGGGCGTGGTGCTGCAATGGCTGATCGGCCCGTTGGCCGACCGCTATGGCCGGCGCCCGTTGCTGCTGATCGGCTGCGCGTTCTTCGGCCTGGCCTGCCTGGCCACCTTCTGGGTCCACGACATCGGCCTGTTCAACTTGCTGCGCCTGCTGCAAGGCATCGGCCTGGGGTTTGTGGTCACGGTCAGCTACCCGGCCCTGAACGAAGCCTTCAGCGAAGCCGACGCCGTGCGCATGATGGCCCTGCTGGCCAATATCGCCTTGCTCTCGCCTTTGCTCGGGCCGTTGGTGGGCACCTTGCTGTTGCAGTGGCTGGACTGGCGTTGGCTGTTCGTGGCCTTCGCCATTGGCGCGGTTGTGGCCTGGCTGCTGCTGTACCGGCTGATGCCGGAGACCTTGGGCGTGGAGCGCCGTGACGGCTCGCGCCTGGCATTCACGCCGATCCACCTGCTGCCACTGCTGGCCGGCTACGGCCAGTTGCTGGGCAACCGCCGCTTTGTCGCTGGCAGCGCGGCCCTGGGCCTGGTCGGTCTGCCGCTGATTGGCTGGATCGGCCTGTCGCCGGTGCTGCTGATCCACGACGAGGGGCTGAGCACCATGGAGTACGCCTTGTGGCAGTTGCCGGTGTTTGGCGGGCTGATCCTGGGCAACCTGATCATCAACCGCATTGCCGATCGCTATCCGTTGGCGGCGCTGGTGCGTGGTGCATTGTGGCCATACCTGGCCGGCCTGTGCCTGATGGGACTGGCGACATGGTACTGGCCGAGTGTGACCAGCGTGGTGGCGGGCATGTCGCTGTACGCGCTGGGGTTGGGCGTGGCCAACGCGGTGCTGTATCGCATGACGCTGTTCGCCAGCGAGCAGAGCAAGGGCCTGGTCTCGGCCATGCTGGGGATGATCACCATTGCCTTGCTGGGGTTGGGTGGGGCGCTGCTGGCGATGATTGGGGCCGGGACCAGCTTGCTGCACTTTGCCCTGGCGGCGGGTGTGGCGGGGGCCTTGGCGCTGTGGCCGCTGTGGTTTGTGGTGGGTGGAAGGCCTGGTGAGGGGGCTGTTGCTCAGTAAACTTTATTGCCTGTACCGGCCTCTTCGCAGCACAAGGCTGCTCCTACAGAGCTGTGGTGTATCTGTAGGAGCAGCCTTGTGCTGCGAAGAGGCCGGTACAGGCAATACAAAACTGTCAGGGCCGCTCGGCCGCCGAACCTTCCTCTGCAACCGGTTTGCCCGGCCCGGCCTCCTGGCGCCACTGCAGGGCAATCAGGATCAGGGTCGGCACGCCAAGGAGGGCAGTGATCAGGAAGAAGTCGTGGTAACCGAATTTCTCCACCATGACCCCCGAATAACCCCCGATCAGCCTTGGCAACAGCAGCATGATCGAGCTGAGCAACGCGTACTGGGTAGCCGAGAACTTCAGGTTGGTCAGGCTCGACAGGTAGGCAACGAAGGCCGAGGTGGCCAGGCCGGAGCTGAAGTTGTCCAGCGAGATGGTCACCACCAGCATTTGCAAGTTCGGGCCCATGTCGGCCAGCATCAGGAACAGAATGTTGGTGCCCGCGGAGGCCGCACCGCCGATGAACAGGATCGGCATGATGCCGAAGCGCACGATCAGCAGGCCGCCAACACCGGCGCCGACCAGGGTCATGATCAGGCCGAAGATCTTGCTGACGCTGGCGATCTGGTCCTTGGTGAAGCCCATGTCGATGTAGAACACGTTGGCCATCACGCCCATTACCGTGTCCGACATGCGATAGGTGGCGATCAGGCCGAGCAACAGCAGGGCCTGCCAGCGGTAGCGGGCGATGAAGTCGTTGACCGGGGTCAGCACCGGCGCGAGGCCGCGACGGCCCAGGCTCGACAGGCACGCCCATGTCAGCAGCACATAGAGGATCAGGCGCAGGAAGGCGCGGTCTTCCAGCAGCAGGTCCAGTGGCGTTGCATCACCGGAGATGACGCTGGACCAGCCGGTATTGAACATCTGGGTGAAGCTGGCCGGTACCGATACCAGCAAGATTATCAGCACGAACACCGAGGCCAGCTGGTGCACCAGCCCATAGCGCGCTGCCGACAGCTGGGTACGCATGGGTACGGGCGGTTCGCGCATGATCAGGGTGGTGAACACGGCGGGCAGCATCATCACCGCGAACATGACGTAGGTGCCGGCCCAGGCCTTGTGCAGGTAGCTGAAGCCAGTGGAGCCGAACCACTCGGCGAAGAACAGGGCACCAGCCGTGGCCAGCAGGGCCGCCACGCGGTAGCCGGCCATATAGCTGGCGGCGAGTGCAGCCTGGCGCTGGTCGTCGGCGATTTCCAGGCGGTAGGCATCGACCGCGATGTCCTGGGTGGCCGAAGCGAAGGCCACCAACACCGCCAGGGCGATCAGCCAAGACAGATGCTGCTGCGGGTCGCACAGGCTCATGCCGACCAGCCCGATCACCACCAGCGCTTGCGACAGCAGCAACCACGAACGCCGGCGCCCCAGGCTGCCGAGCAGCGGCAGGCGCCATTGGTCGAGCAGTGGCGACCACACCCACTTGAAGGCGTACGCCAGGCCGATCAGGCTGGCGTAACCAATGGTCTCGCGGGCCACGCCAGCTTCGCGCAACCACACCGAAAGGGTGGAGAACACCAGCATATAGGGCAGACCGGCGGCGAAGCCGAGCAGCAAAAGTACCAAGGTTGACGGGCTGGCATAGGCAGCAAGCGCAGCGCGCCAGGTTTTACGGGGCATGGGCCAACATCTGCCTCAAGTTTGCGAAAACAAAGCGCGCACTCTAACCGCTGTGCTCCATCGGGCGCCAGCCATGGCGCGTCATATCCACACGATTGTTGGTTACATTTACACCCTCCGCACGCAGGCGCGCCCGTTGTTCATCCCCAGACGGGGTACCCAGTGCCAGGCTCAGGCGGCCGCCTGCGCCGAGCACCCGGTGCCAGGGCAGGCGAGTGTCCGCGGGCAGTTGCCCGAGGGTACGTCCGACCCAGCGTGCCGCCCGCCCAAGCCCTGCCAGTTCGGCCAGTTGGCCATAGCTGACCACCTTGCCGGCCGGAACTTGGCCAAGTACCGAATACAGCACCGTCCGTCGGCCCTCGGCGGAGTCGAGGGCGTGCTCATATCCGTCAGACATCAGGCCCCCTCTGGGCTGCAGATGAAACCGGACCGGCGGTCTGGCAAATGAGAGTTGAACTCAACGGCATGCTCCCGGTCTTTTCTTGCTCTGGTCGTCGTTATCCGGATAATGCCCGGCTTTTTTCGCCAAATCGAACCTGTAGTCCGAAAATCATAGCCCGCTTATGTATTCTAGATCCTTGTTGTGCCTGCTTGCTGCTTCCCTATGCGCCTCCCCGGTGTTCGCCGACACCGTATGGATGAAGAACGGTGACCGGCTCAGCGGCAAGATCAAAGTCTTCGACGGCGGCAAGCTGCTGCTGGAAACCCCCTATGGCGGTTCCATCGCCCTGGACTGGAAAGAGGTCCAGACCCTGGAGAGCGACCAGGAGATGCTGGTCAAGCAGGACGCCTACAGCGGTGAGCGCGCCAAGGCGCTGAAGGCCGCCGAGCCCGGCAAGGTGACCTTGGCCAATGGCGAGGCGCCAAAGACCGTGGAGCTGGCCAGCATTGAGCAGATCATGAAGCCCAAGCCCCTGGTCGAGGATTTCGTGTGGAAGGGCAACGTCGACGTGGCGCTGGACTACAAGCGCGCCGAGAACGACACCGACGACTACGACGTCGGCTTCAAGACCAGCGCCCGCCATGGCCGCTGGCGGCACAATGCCGAAGGCGAATACAACCGCGAGACCAAGGACGACGTCACCACCACAGACAACTGGAGTGCCGAGTATGCCCTGGACCGCTTCCTCACCGAGAAGTGGTTCTGGCAAGGGCGCATGGAGTACAAGCGCGACCGCATCGAAGACCTTGCTCGCCAGCGCACCGTGGGTACCGGCCCGGGTTACCAGTTCTGGGACAACGAACTGGGCGCGTTTTCGCTGGGGTCGCTGATCAACCGCACCGACTTTGAATACCAGGATGGCGCCAAGGACAACTTCTATTCTGCGGCGGTGAAGTGGGACTACACCCGCTACCTGATTGGCAAGAACGTGCAGCTGTTCACCAACGGCGAGTTCGCCAAGCCGCTGGGTGGCGTGGCCGACTATGCGCTGGATGCCGAGGTTGGCCTGCGCTACAAGGTCACTGAATGGGCCTCGCTCAACCTCAAGGCGGAGAAGGACATCATCACCGGTACCCGTGAGAGTGACCTGGACAAGACCCGCTATACCGCAGGCTTCGGCGTTACCTGGTAAATCTTTGCGGCCCATCGCGACACAGGATGTACGCGATCCCTTGTAGGAGCGGCCTTGTGTCGCGATGGGCTGCAAAGCAGCCCCATTGGCACTGGATCTGATAATGCTTATCTTGTCCCATCCAGCCCGATATCAGGAGCCGCCCCCAAGTGAGTACCAATGCCATCCGTCCCGCCCGGGAGCTGCTGCTCAAGGAATACCGCGGCGTGCTCTCGACCCATTCCAAGTCGATGCCCGGCTACCCCTTCGGCTCGGTCGTGCCGTACTGCCTGGACGCCCAGGGCAACCCGTTGATCCTCATCAGCCGCATCGCCCAGCACACGCACAACCTGCAGAAGGATCCCAAGTGCTCGCTGCTGGTAGGTGAGCGCGAAGCCGAGGACGTGCAGGCCGTGGGGCGCCTGACGGTGATGGCCGAGGCGCACAAGCTGGTGGAGGAGGCCGCCATCGAGGCTGCCGCAGAGCGTTACTACCGCTATTTCCCGGACGCGGCCAACTACCACAAGGCCCACGACTTCGACTTCTGGGTGCTGCAGCCGGTGCGCCACCGCTACATCGGCGGCTTCGGCGCGATCCACTGGCTTGACCAGGTAACTCTGGCCAACCCGTTCGCCGGTAAAGCCGAGGCAAGCATGGTCGAGCATATGAACAGCGACCACGCCAACGCCATCGCCCACTATGTGCAACTGACCGAGCTGCCAAGCCATGCGCCAGCGCAGATGGTCGGGGTAGACAGCGAAGGCATGCACCTGCGTATCGGCCAGGCGGTGCACTGGTTGCCCTTCCCAAGTACTTGCAACACGCCGACACAAGTCCGCGAAGCCCTGGTTTTGCTGGCTCGCGCCGACCAGTGGCCGGTTGCGACGGAAGTCGAGGGTTGAAAACCCGAGCGCACGCATCCATCTGTTGGTCTTACAGGAAGGTTCTCTTCCGACGAGGAATGCTTTGATGCGTGCTTTTCTACTGCTGTTTCTCCTGTTTCCCGTGCTGGAGCTGTTCGTCTTCGTGAAGGTCAGTGCCGCCATCGGTTTCTTCCCAGCACTGCTGCTGATCATCGCCGGCTCCGCCCTGGGTGTGCTGGTGATGCGCGTGGCCGGGCTGGCAACCGCACTGCGCGCCCGTGAAAGCCTGCAGCGTGGCGAACTGCCCGCCGAGGACATGTTTCAGGGCATGATGCTGGCCGTTGGTGGTGGCCTGCTGTTGCTGCCAGGTTTCATCAGCGACGTGCTGGGCTTGCTCTGCCTGCTGCCATTCACCCGTCACCTGGCCGCGCGCAAGATGCGCGAGCGTGCCGAGGCCCAGGCCATGCGACAGCGCGCCTTCCAGGACGACCCGTTCCAGGCCCGGCCGAGTGATGGCGGGCATAGGCCGAATGTGATCGAAGGCGAGTACGAGCGCCGCGACAAGTAATAACCGGGGGCCGCTTTGCGGCCCCAGCTTTTTGCGGGGCCAAGGCGCTAATGAAAAATTTTCTGAAGCAAGCCTTGTAATTGAATATGGCGGCCTCATGTAGTGGTCACCGCAAGGTTTCTGGTGGCAACACCAGGCATAACTCAGGTGGTTCGCCCATTGCGGGCCACCCCGGCAACGCCGGACAGCAACAACCCGCCGGTGTCGACACCGGCCGATGAAAACCACAATTTGGGAGAGATCGACAATGAAGCTTCGTCCTCTGCATGACCGCGTCGTTATCCGTCGCAGCGAAGAAGAATCGAAAACCGCTGGCGGTATCGTCCTGCCGGGTTCGGCCGCTGAAAAACCAAACCGCGGCGAAGTCGTCGCCGTCGGCACCGGTCGCATCCTGGACAACGGCGAAGTTCGCGCACTGGCCGTGAAAGTGGGTGACAAAGTGGTTTTCGGCCCTTACTCGGGCAGCAACACCGTGAAAGTCGATGGCGAAGACCTGCTGGTAATGGCCGAGAACGAAATCCTCGCCGTTATCGAAGGCTGATTTCCCCGACTTCCCGTTACTCCAAAGAATTCCAAGGATTAAACGATCATGGCTGCTAAAGACGTAAAATTCGGCGATTCCGCTCGTAAGAAAATGCTGGTTGGTGTCAACGTTCTGGCTGACGCGGTAAAAGCGACCCTGGGCCCGAAAGGCCGTAACGTGGTGCTGGCCAAGAGCTTCGGCGCTCCGACCATCACCAAGGACGGCGTTTCCGTCGCCAAGGAAATCGAGCTGAAAGACGCCTTCGAGAACATGGGCGCCCAACTGGTCAAGGAAGTTGCTTCCAAGGCCAACGACGCTGCCGGTGACGGCACCACCACCGCTACCGTCCTGGCTCAGGCCATCGTCAACGAAGGCCTGAAAGCCGTCGCTGCCGGCATGAACCCGATGGACCTGAAGCGCGGCATCGACAAGGCCACCGCTGCCGTCGTCGCCGAGCTGAAGAACCTGTCCAAGCCATGCGCCGACTCCAAGGCCATCGCCCAGGTAGGTACCATCTCCGCCAACTCCGACAACTCCATCGGTGAAATCATCGCCGAAGCCATGGAAAAAGTCGGTAAAGAAGGCGTGATCACCGTTGAAGAAGGCTCGGGCCTGGAAAACGAACTGTCGGTCGTTGAAGGCATGCAGTTCGACCGCGGCTACCTGTCCCCGTACTTCGTCAACAAGCCGGACACCATGGTTGCCGAGCTGGAAGGCCCGCTGCTGCTGCTGGTCGACAAGAAGATCTCCAACATCCGTGAGCTGCTGCCAGTTCTGGAAGCCGTTGCCAAGGCCGGCCGCCCACTGCTGATCGTTGCCGAAGACGTTGAAGGTGAAGCCCTGGCTACCCTGGTAGTCAACAACATGCGCGGCATCGTCAAGGTTGCTGCGGTCAAGGCTCCGGGCTTCGGCGACCGCCGCAAGGCCATGCTGCAGGACATCGCCGTCCTGACTGGCGGCCAGGTCATCTCCGAAGAAATCGGCCTGTCGCTGGAAACTGCTACCCTGGAGCACCTGGGTAACGCCAAGCGCGTCATCCTGTCCAAGGAAAACACCACCATCATCGACGGCGCTGGCGCCGACACCGAGATCGAAGCACGCGTCAAGCAGATCCGTGCCCAGATCGAAGAGACTTCCTCGGACTACGACCGTGAGAAGCTGCAAGAGCGTCTGGCCAAACTGGCTGGCGGTGTTGCCGTGATCAAGGTCGGTGCCGGCACCGAAGTTGAAATGAAAGAGAAGAAAGCCCGCGTTGAAGACGCCCTGCACGCAACCCGTGCAGCCGTTGAAGAAGGCGTGGTACCTGGCGGTGGTGTAGCCCTGGTTCGCTCCCTGGCTGCCATTGCCAACCTCAAAGGCGACAACGAAGACCAGAACGTCGGTATCGCCCTGCTGCGTCGCGCTGTTGAAGCGCCGCTGCGCCAGATCACTGCCAACGCCGGCGACGAGCCAAGCGTTGTCGCTGACAAGGTCAAGCAAGGTTCGGGTAACTTCGGTTACAACGCTGCTACCGGCGAATACGGCGACATGATCGAGATGGGTATCCTGGACCCAGCCAAAGTCACCCGCTCGGCGCTGCAAGCTGCTGCTTCGATCGGCGGTCTGATGATCACCACCGAAGCCATGGTCGCTGACCTGCCAGAAGACAAGCCAGCTGCTGGCATGCCTGACATGGGCGGCATGGGTGGCATGGGCGGCATGATGTAAGCCAGCCTTACCCCCTGCACCATGAAAAGCCCCGGTTCGCGAGAACCGGGGCTTTTTTGTTTTCCTGTGAGGGCCATTGGGGCTGCTTTGCAGCCCATCGCGACACAAGGCCGCTCCTACAGGATTGCGCCAACACTGGGACTTGCGCTGTACCTGTGGGAGCTGGCTTGCCGGCGAAAGGGCCGCAAAGCGGCCCCTGGGTCAGGCAACGCTACGCTCGGCAGCAGGCACCTCAGCCATTCCCCGCCGATACAGAACCAGGTAATACGACCCCAAGCCGATCAACCAGCAGAACACCGCCGTCCACACGTTGTGCGACAGGAAGTGCGCTCCCTGCATCATCCGCCCCAGCGACAGCACCGACCCGGCGACGAAGGCCACCGTCAACGCCACTCGCGCCAGCCTTGGCTTGCGATCACGCAACATGAAGAACAGCCCGAACAGGCAGAACCCGGTGGCGGCATGCCCGCCCGGCCAGCACAGCCCGGGCTTGTCGGTTGCCGGCCGCGGCTCCAGCAGCTTGCTGTAGGTTTCCTTCCCGCCAAACTGGGTCAGGCTCCACGGGCATTGCACCTGGGTCACTTTCTTCAGCGGTGTGACAAACGCCGTGGAAAGGCCCAGTGCCAGCACCAGGCAGCCCAGCTCACGGCGCCAGCCGAACAGGCGCTTCCAGAAGAAGCTGGCAGCAAAGGTCACCAGCGACATCACTCCCAGCAGGATCACCCCCTGCTTGACCCTGTCATGCAGGATGTTCTCCAGCAAATAGCTGTGGCGGCCGATGAACTGCCCGGCAGCAGGGTCGAAGAACAGGTTGGCAATGTCCATGTCGACCGAGGTCAGTTCCAGCAGAATCAGGCCGATTGCGGTCGCCAGGGGTAGCCCCAGATAAAGCCAGAAATTGATCGGGCGGGGGCGATTTGGTTGCTGCATGGCGGCTCCAGGGCGCGAAAAAGATCGGGCATTGTCGGCCGCCCGCTATCCTGTGTCCGTGAAGGATCAGTGAAAAAACCGTCAAGTGCGCTGAATTTTCCCTGGGGCTGGCACCCTGCAGGCATAGGCCTTAAGCTGCGCCTGCCGCGCACCACAGCGAGAAGCGCCGCACAGGAGAAACCGATGCGCATTCTTTTGGTTGAAGACAACCGCGATATCCTGGCCAACCTGGCCGATTACCTGGGCATGAAAGGCTATACCGTCGACTGTGCCCAGGATGGCCTGTCCGGCCTGCACCTGGCTGCCACCGAGCACTACGACCTGATCGTGCTCGACATCATGTTGCCGGGCATCGACGGCTACACCCTGTGCAAGCGCCTGCGCGAAGACGCCCGCCGCGACACGCCGGTGATCATGCTCACCGCCCGCGACCAATTGGACGACCGCCTGCAAGGCTTCCGCTCCGGTGCCGACGACTACCTGCTCAAGCCCTTCGCCCTGTCGGAGCTGGCCGCCCGCATCGAAGCGGTGCTGCGCCGGGCCCAGGGCGGTGGGCGCCGCACCTTGCAGGTGGCCGACCTCAGTTATGACCTGGACACCCTCGAGGTCACCCGCCAGGGCCGCTTGCTCAAGCTCAACCCGGTCGGCCTCAAGCTGTTGGCGGTGCTGATGCAGAAAAGCCCGCACGTATTGCGTCGCGAAGTGCTGGAAGAAGCCCTGTGGGGAGATGATTGCCCTGACAGCGACAGCCTGCGCAGCCACGTGCACCAGCTGCGCCAGGTGATCGACAAGCCGTTTGAAAAACCGCTGCTGCATACCGTCCATGGCGTCGGCTATCGCCTCGCCGAGGGCCGTGATGGAGTTTAAGCAAAGCCTTGCCCAGCGCATCATCATCGCCTTTGCCCTGATGAGCGCGCTGGTGGCCGGGGCCTTCGCCTTTGGCATCGTCGGCACCGTGCACCTGGTCGAAGAGCGGCTGATTTCCTCGGTGCTGGGCGGTGACTTGCAGCGCTTGCTGCGCATGGACAGCGTCAGCGACTGGAGCCACCGCCCCCGCCCCGACCAACTGTTCTATTTCAGCGGCGGGCGCGACGACTTCGAACTTCCCAAGGACCTGCGCCACCTTGACCGCGGCTTCCACGAGGTATTCCGCGATCAACTGTCGTACCACGCCATGGTCGAGATCGTTGATGGCCGTCGCTATGTGCTGTTGCAGGACCAGAGCGACTTCGAAGAGCGCGAGCGCTTGCTGTTCGCTGTGGTGGTGGTGGGCTTCGTGCTCAGCCTGGTACTGGCGGTGATCCTCGGCTGGCTGGTGGCGCGCCGGGTGATGGCGCCGGTGATCCGCCTGGCGCGCCAGGTACGCCACCGTGACCAGTTGCTGGGGCTGGCCCCGCCGCTGGCACCGGACTATGCCGCGGACGAAGTCGGCCAGCTGGCGGTAGCCTTCGACGATACCCTGGGCCGCCTGCGCGATGCCCTGACCCGCGAACGGTTGTTCACCAGCGACGTCAGCCATGAATTGCGCACACCCTTGATGGTGCTGGCCACCTCGTGTGAGCTGCTGATGGAAAACCCGACGCTGGACGCCCGCTCGCGCAGCCAGGTGGAGCGTGTGGCGCGGGCCACGGAAGAAATGCGCGAGCTGGTCAAGACCTTCCTGATGCTGGCCCGGGCACAGCGCGACGAGGGTGCGGTGGCATCGCGGGCCACCCTGCGGGAGGTGGCTGACGAACTGGTCGGGGTTTGGCGCGACACCATCGAGCAGAAGGGCCTGGCCTTGTATTACGATGGCCGCGTCAGTGCCAGCCCGGTACTGTACAACGCCACCTTCCTGCAGTCGGTAATGGGCAACCTGCTGCGTAATGCCGCGCACTACACCGACAGCGGCTACATCCGCCTGAGCCTGGAAGCCAACGGCTTCAGCGTGGAGGACAGTGGCGTGGGTATCCCGGAGGAACAGCGCGAGGCGATGTTCCGGCCGTTCGTGCGCGGCGATGAGCGGCGCGGTGAGGGCCTGGGCCTGGGCCTGTCGTTGGTACAGCGCATCTGCGATGACCAAGGTTGGCATGTCACCCTCACATCAACCTTGCCCCACGGCTGCCGTTTCGTGGTCGACCTGAGCAATACCGCGGCCAAGGGCGATCCGGAGGCTTTGGTCGAGTAATCTGTGGTAACAGGTCATTCGGCGCTCAACATATTTTTCACACCAGCATGACCTGATTCATACGCTTGCTTACCTAATGTGGGCGGAATGGAGTCAGGAGATGCCCAATGCGTAGCCCCATCAAGCTTGAATTTTCCGAGAAGTACGACAAAGAACATGCCCGCGAGTACTTTCTCAAGCACCAGGATGGCCTGGCGCGACGCCTTTCCCACAAGCGTGATGAGCAACTGGCGCGTCGTGCCTTGGCATTGGCTGGTGAGCCTGGGCTGGTCCTCGACCTGCCATGCGGTGCTGGCCGCTTCTGGCCGTTGCTGGCAGAAAAGCCCAACCGGGTGATCATCGGCGCCGACAACTCAGAAGCGATGATCGAGACAGCCTGTACCGCGCAAGCGCCAGAGGTGGTGGCACGGGTACGCCCTTTGCAGACTTCGGCATTTGCCATCGACTTGCCGGACAATTCGGTGGACAGCATCTTCTGCATGCGCTTGTTCCACCACATCGGCGAAGCGGCGCACAGAAAGACCATTCTTTCGGAGTTTCAACGGGTTAGCCGTGATAGTGTGATCCTGTCATTGTGGGTGGATGGTAATTTCAAGGCCTGGCGCCGGAAAAAACTGGAACAGCGCCGCAGGTCCAGGAAGGGCGACCAGGACAACTACCAGAACCGTTTTGTGTTACCGGCCGATACGGTCGAAGAAGAATTCCGAGCCGCCGGCTTCAGAATCCAGGAACGCCTCGATTTCCTGCCGTTCTATGCCATGTGGAGGGTATATGTATTGCGTAAGGGGTAGTGTTTGATGGCTGTAGCCCAGAGCGGGGAGTCGCGGTTCGATTTTTACTGGCGCCAGCAGGGCGAGTGGGTCGAGGAGCCTAACCAGCGCCGTGGTGGCGAGAGCGGTGTGCAACGCCTCGACGATGGCAATGGCAAGCTGCTGTATGCCAAGCGCCAGGTCGGGCATATCTACCGTAGCCTGCTGCACCCTTTCGGCCGGCCGACCGTATTGCGTGAGCTCGATGCGTTGAACAGCTTCGAGCAACTGGGGGTGCGTGTACCGCGCATCGTCTTCTGTGGCGCCGAACGTGGTGCCGACAAGCAGTGGCGTGCGCTATTGGTGAGCGAAGCACTCGACGGTTTCGTCGAACTCGATACCTGGCATGCCGAAGGTGCCCGCGAGCGTTACCCGCAGGTGGTGCATGAGCGCATGCTCAAGGACCTGGCGGACAACCTGGCGCGCATGCACCTGGGGCACTGGCAGCACGGTTGCCTGTATGGCAAGCATGTGTTCGTCAAGGTGATTGGCGAGGGCGAGCAGGCCCGGGTCGAAGTCGCGCTGCTGGACCTGGAAAAATGCCGTCGGCGCATCAGCTGCCAGCGTGCGGCGGGCAATGACCTGCGCCAGCTGCGCCGCCATTCGTCGATGAATGACGCGGAATGGCAAACACTGCTCTATTTTTACCAGATGGCGTTTGGCAGCGCTGTCAAAGGGTTAGGGCAATGAAACTAGAAATAGCTCGAGCTTTGTTCCTGGTAGCTGGCCTGGCGGTGACCACCGTGGCGGTGGCTGCCTGGGAGGAGCCGAGGCCGACGGTGTTCAGCAAGGCCGAACTGGCCGACCAGTGCGCGTTGCCGCGGGATGTGAAACCGCAGCAACAGGCCGAGGCCGCGCCGGATCAGGACCTGTTGCTGTTCCTGTTCGGCATGCGCCAGGGGTTGCGGCCGTTCGGTTGAACCCGGTGGTAGGTGGGAATGCCAGAGGCCTCGCGATCGCGGGGCCTATGGCATTTTTGCCTCTGCCTTGCCGGCCTCTTCGCGGGTTTACCCGCGAAGAGGCCGTTTCAGGCAACCGATGTTTCCCTGGCAACCGCCTTGTGCGCCAGCAGGGTGTAGATACAAGGCAACACGAACAGGGTAAATAGCGTACCAATCGACATCCCGGTGGCAATCACCGTACCGATGTCAAAGCGGCTGACCGCCCCCGCACCAGTCGCCAGGATCAGCGGTACCATGCCAAATACCATCGCTGCCGTAGTCATCAGCACCGGCCGCAGCCGAATCGCCGCGGCTTCCTCGATCGCCTCGCGCACACTCATGCCGCGCTCCTCACGTAACTGGTTGGCGAACTCGACAATCAGGATGCCGTGCTTGCTGATCAGCCCAATCAGTGTCACCAGCCCGACCTGGGTGTAGATATTCATGCTCGATACGCCAAGGAACAGTGGCAGCAGCGCGCCACAGATCGACAACGGCACCGTCACCAGTATTACCAGTGGGTCGCGGAAGCTTTCGAACTGCGCCGCCAGCACCAGGAAGATGATCGCCAATGCCAGGCCGAAGGTCACCCACAGCGCGCTGCCTTCCTGCACGTACTGGCGCGCCACGCCGGCATAGTCGAAGGCGAAACCTTCCGGAGCCTCCTCGCGGGCGAGGCCCTGTACGGTCTGCAGCGCCTCGCCCAGGCTGACCATGGGCACGCCCTGGATGATCGCCGAGTTCAGCTGCTGGAACTGGTTGAGCTGGCGCGGGCGGGCGCGGTCGGTGAGGGTGATCAGGGTGGATAGTGGCAGCAGCTGGCCCTGGTCGTTCTTCACGTAGTAGTTGTTCAGCCAGCCGGGGTTGTCGCGGTAAGGCCGCTCGACCTGGGCAATCACCTTGTAGCTGCGGCCTTCGAGGGTGAAGCGGTTGATTTCCGCCTCGCCCAGCAAGGTCGCCAGGGTGCTGCCCAAGGTGTCCATCGACACCCCCATCTGCGCCGCCTTGGCCCGGTCGATATCCACCACCACCTCGGGCTTGTCGAAGGCCAGGTCGATGTCGAGGAAGGCGAACTTGCCGGATTCCTGGGCGCGGGCCTTGATGCGCTGGGCCACATCCAGCAGTGCCGGGTAGTCGCCAGCGCTGTTGATCACGAACTGGAATGGCAGGCCCTCGCCGGTGCCGGGCAGCGACGGCAGGTTGAAGCCGAAGATCTGCAGGCCACTGATTTCTTCGAGCTTGCTCTGCACCAGCGGCAGCAGCTCCATCTGCGTGCGCTCGCGCTCGTTCCAGGGTTTGAGCAGGAAGCCGCCGATGCCGGTCTGCACGCCATTGAAACCGTTGATCTGGAACGACGAGTAATACTCGGGGAAAGCCTTGAACAGCGGGGTGAATTCGTCGGTATAGGCGTTGAGGTAATCAAGGTTGGCCGGCTGGGGTGAACTGCTCATCATGAAGATCACCCCCTGGTCTTCGTTGGGCGCCAGTTCGTTCTGGGTGAACTTCAGCAGTACCGGAATCAGGCACAGAATGATCACGGCAAACACCAGCACGACGGGCCGGCTGTCGAGGGTGGTGTGCAGCAGGCGCTGGTAGCGCACCTTCAGGCGTTCGAACAGCACGTCCAGGCGGTGGGCCAGGCCGCTGGGGTTCTGTTCCTGACGCAGCAGCAGCGCGCACATCATTGGTGACAGGGTGAGGGCAACGATGCCGGATATGATCACCGCACCGGCCAGGGTCAGGGCAAATTCCTTGAACAATGCGCCGGTCAGCCCGGTGAGGAAGCCGATCGGTGCATACACCGCCGCCAGGGTGATGGTCATCGACACCACCGGCATGGCGATTTCGCGGGCGCCCTCGAGGGCGGCGTCGAACGGCGACTTGCCTTCTTCCATGTGCCGGTGGATGTTCTCCACCACGACAATCGCGTCGTCCACCACCAGCCCGATGGCCAGCACCATGGCCAGCAGGGTCAGCAGATTGAGCGAATAGCCCATCATCTGCATGAAGAACAGCACGCCGATCATCGACAGCGGAATGGTCACCACCGGAATCAGCACCGAACGCAGGGCACCGAGGAACAGGAACACCACCACGATGACGATCAGTACAGCTTCGCCGAGGGTCTTGATCACTTCGTCGATGGAGGCCTGGATGAAAAGCGTGGCGTCATAGGCGATCGATACCTTCAGCGCCGAGGGCAGCTGGCTTTCCAGCTCGGGCATGATGCGCCGCACTTCCTTGATGACGTCCAGCGGGTTGGCGGCTGGTGTGGCCTTGATGCCGATGTACACCGATGGGGTGCCGTCGAACGAGCTGACCGTATCGTAGTTTTCCGCCCCCATCTCGACCCGCGCCACATCGCCAAGCAGCACGCGGCTGTCGCCACTGGTCTTGACCGGCAGGGCGGCGAACGCCTCGGCCGACTTCAGCTCGGTGCTGGCGTTGATGCTGGTGACCACGTATTCACCCTTCACCTCGCCGGCCGCGGAAAGGAAGTTGTAGCGGCGCACGGCATTGGTCACGTCGATGGCAGACAGGCCATAGCCCGCCAGTTTCACCGGGTCGATCCAGATGCGCATGGCGAATACCTGGTTGCCGAGGATTTCCGCTTCGGCCATGCCCGGCAGGGTCGCCAGCTTGGGCTGGATCACCCGCGACAGGTAGTCGGTGATTTGCGGGTTGCTCATCTCTTTGCTGTAGAAACTGATGTACATAAGCGCCGAAGCATCGGCGGCTTCCTTGCTCAGTACCGGGTCTTCCGAGTCCTGGGGCAGCTTGTTGCGCACTTCGTTGGCCTTGGCCAGCAGTTCGGTGAACAACCGGTCGCTGTCGGCGCCGATGCGGGCGTAGATGGAAATGATCGAGAAGTTCTGTCTGCTCACCGAGGTCATGTAGTCGATGCCTTCGGCGCTGGCCAGGCTTTGCTGCAGCGGCTGGGTGATATAGCCCTGGATGGTCTCGGCGTTGGCGCCGGGGTAGGCGGTGGTTACCGTGATCAGGGCATTTTCCATTTGCGGATACTGGCGGATCTGCAGCTTGTTCCAGGCCTGGAAGCCCAGCAGCAGGATCAGCAGGCTCACCACGCTGGCCAGCACCGGGCGGCGGATGAACGGGTCGGTGAACGCCATGCCAGCCTCCTGTCAGTCCTTGCCCGGCGTGCCCTGTGCGGGCTTGAGGGCTTTGTCCTGGCCGATGCGGATCGCGGCGCCGGGGGTGAGCTTCAGTTGGCCGGCGGTGACCACCTGTTCCCCGGCCTGCAGGCCCTTGCTGACCACCACCACGCCGTCACGGCGCTCGCCGGTCTGCACCGCGCGCTGCTCGGCGGTGAGCTGCGGCTGGCCCTTGTCGTCGTTTAGTGGCTTGCCGTCCTTGTCCTTTTTCGGCGTTGCGACATACACCGAGTTGCCATACAGGGTGTAGGTGATGGCGCTTTCAGGCACCACCACTTGTGGCTGCGGGTTGGGTAACAGGATCAGCAGGCTGGCGAACATGCCCGGCAGCAGCTTGCTGTCCGGGTTGGCCATGGTTGCGCGCACCAGCAGGTTGCGCGTGGTTTCCTCGACCTTGGGGTTGATGGCGCTGAGGCTGGCGGGGAAGGTCTGGCCCGGGTAGGCGGCCACCTGCACCAGCACCTGCTGGCCCAGGCTGAGGTGTGGCAGGGCCTGTTCCGGTACGTTGAAGTCGACGTAGAGGCTGGATGTGTCCTGCAGGGTGGCGATCACCGTGCCGGCGGCCAGATAGTCGCCGACGTCCACTTGGCGAATGCCGATGGTGCCGCTGAACGGAGCGCTGATGCTCTTCTTGGTCTTCGATGCCTTGAGCTGGTCGACCACCGCCTGATTGCGCCGGTACTGGGCGGTGAGGCGGTCGAATTCGCCGCGGGAGATGGCCGAGTCGCCGACCAGCTGGCTGCCACGGCCGAAATCTACCTTGGCCAGGCCCAGGTCGGCCTGGGCGGTGCCGAGCAGGGCGGTTTCCTGGTCGTCGTTGAGTTGCAGCAACAGTTGCCCGGCCTTGACCTGCTGGCCTGAGTCGAAATGCAGGGCCTTGACGATGCCTTCCACTTCCAGGCTCAGTTCAACGCCCTGTAGCGCCTTGAGGCTGCCGACGGCGGGCAGGCGCTCTTGCCACGGGCGCTGTTCGGCCAAGGCGGCCGCCACGGTGATGGGCGGCTTGGGGGCAGTGAACATCTGGATCTGCTGGTAGATCGAAAAGGCTTTGTAGCCCCCCAGGGCCAGCACGATCAGCAGAACCACGGCCAACATGATGAGCATGCGGCGGCGCAGCATAGGTCCGGTTCCTTGGATGCGGTTGTTATTCGCTTAGACACGACAACGGGCGATCCTGCCCACGTGTGGATGGGGGAAGTATTGACTGTTTTTTGGGGGAAGGGGAGTGGAATGCCTGGGCCGGCCCCTTCGCGGCTAAAGCCGCTCCCGCAGGGGCCGCGCAGTCAGCGGGTTGCGCTATTCCTGTGGGAGCGGCTTTAGCCGCGAAGGGGCCAGTACAGCCAACCCGAAAATCAGACGAGATGCAGGTGGTTGTCCCAGAAACCGGACGGCAGGTTCATCGGTTGCCCGACCAGTTCGGCCTTGCGGCAATCATAGAACCGGCAACGGCCCTGCCCGGAGGTGACGACAAAGCCGTCCTGTACCGCGCCCACCCCCGCGCAATCGGGCATTGGCGCATCCAGCCGCACCGCGCCGCTGTCCAGGTCCCAGACAAACAGGCGGTTGGCCCGTGGCGCGGTCAGCGCGACCAGCCGCAGCTCGCTGTGGATAGCCACGCTGGCGGTGTACTGGGCCATGGCCTGCAACTGCCGCTCCGGTACCGGGAAGGCCTTGAACGGCTCGCCAGGGCGCTTGATCGCCAGCAATTCGGCGGTTTCATCGGCATCGCCCATGAACTGCTGGCAGGCGGCGATGGTGCCATCGCTGCCCACCGCCAGGTGGCGCACGCTGTTCATCTGCTGGGCCAGGGTTTCCTTGCTCAGCAGGGTGCCGTCGCGCTGCATCAGCACCAGGCTCGGTTCCATGGCGTCGAGGTTCATCTCCACCCGGCTTTCGGCTTCGGTGCGGATACCGCCGTTGGCCACGATCAGCGTTTCGCCGTCCGGCAGCCAGGCCACTTCGTGCGGGCCGATGCCGTGGGTCGGAATCTCCCCGCTGTGCACCAGGCGCTCGCCTTCGAAGCGGTACACGCCGAGTACGCCACGCCCCGGGTCGGTGGTGTCGTTCTCGGTGGCATACAGCCATTCGCCACCTTTGTGGATGACCGCGTGGCCGTAGAAGTGCCGGTTCGGCTGCGAGGTGACGGTTTGCAGCAGGCGCCCGTCGCGCAGGTCGACCAGGTAGCTTTCGGTGCCGGGACGGCGGGCGACGAACAGGGCGATCGGCAGGTCCGGGTGATGGATGATGGCATGGCAACGTTGGGCGACCTGGGTGCTGAACACCTGGGTGCCGTCCAGGCGGAACGCGACCGCATAGTGCTTGCCGTCGCCGTCGTCACGCGCCGACAGCAGCAGGGGCTCGCTGCCTTTGTTGCGGAACAGGCTCCAGCCGCCCAGGGTGAGGGCGCTGAGCAATACGCTACCGAGTTTGAGGGCCTGGCGTCGCAGCATGATCAGTCACCGTCGTTGGCATTGAAGCCCAGCTGGATGTTCAACGCCTTGGCCAGCTCGCCTTCGTGCAGGCGGTGGACGACGTTGAGGCTGTCGTAGATCTGGTTCAGGGTTTGCTGGCCAGCGTCGTCGGCCAGCAGCTCGCCCAAGGTTTTCTGGTTGTCGGCCAGCAGTTTGAGCGAGGCAGCGTAGGCGACGTCGATCTTGTCTGCCAGGGCTTTCTGATCGCTGGACAGCAAGCCGCGCAGGCCTTGGTTGTCGACCCCGACCCAGACCGCTTCGGCGGCCTTGAGGCTGGCCTCCAGGCTCTTGAGCGAGCTGTGGCTGCGCCAGGCTTCGGCCTGCAGTGGCTGCGGAATGCCCTTGCTCTGGCGGCCCATCGGCGCACCGAGCTTTTTCTTCAGGCTGTCCAGGGCGGTGACCTGGGCGCGCAGCAGGTCGGCGATGGCCTCGTGGGAGTCGGCGTAGCGCTGGTTGGGGAACTTGGTCATCTGCGAGAGCATGCCGTCGGTGCTGTTCCAGCCCTTGAGGATCTCTTCGGCCAGGGTTTTCTGGTGTTCACCGATGGCCACCAGCAACGGGCAGTAGCGGGCTTTCTGCTCGGCAGTGGCGATGTCCGGCTTGCTGTCGAACAGGATGTACTCGTAGGCCGACAGGCCACGCACCACCACGCTGGCCTTGCCCAAGGCCGCGGCATCGACCGGCTGGTCTGCGTTGACCAGCTGCTCGACCTGGCGGCCGACCAGGTTCTTCTTGTCGGGCCAGAACTGTACTTGCCAGGCGCGGTTGCCTTCGGCCAGCGGGCCGACCAGCAGCGGTTGCAGCTCGGCCCAGGCTTTTTGCGCATTGAGGAAGTCGGCACGGGCCTTGTCCAGGGTTTCCTTGCCTTCGCAGTAGGCCAGGGCGCTGGCGGCCAGCGTGCGGTCGGCTTCGACCCAGCGGCTGTAGGTGGGCAGGATCACCTGCTTGGCGATGGCAGCGGAGGTCACGGCTTGCGGGTCCTGCGGCGAGCAGGCGCCGAGGGCGAGTGCGGCGAGGCTGGTGAACAACAGTTTGGGTCGGAACATGCCCGGCTCCTTTGCGCTTTTTAAAGTGAGTTCAGGAAAGCCAGCAACGCGGCACGCTGCTCGGCATTGAAAGTGAGTACGAAATTGCGTGCCGACTCGGCCTCGCCACCGTGCCAGAGCACGGCCTCGAGCAGGTTGCGGGCGCGGCCGTCGTGCAGGAACTGGCTGTGGCCACTGACCGTTTCGCTCAGGCCGATGCCCCACAGTGGCGGGGTGCGCCAGTCCTGGCCGTTGGCGGCGAATTCGGTGCGCTCGTCGGCCAGGCCCGGGCCCATGTCATGCAACAGCAGGTCGCTGTAAGGACGGATCAACTGGTTGGCCAGCTCCGGCTCGGCGGCATTGGCGGCTGTGGTGAACTGCGGTGTATGGCAGCCCTGGCAGCCGGCCTGGTAGAACAGGTTCTTGCCCGCCAGCACCTGCGGCGAGCCCACGTCGCGTCGGGCCGGTACGGCCAGGTTGCGCGTGTAGAAGGTAACCAGGCGCAGGATGTTGTCGCTGACCTCCTTTTCGCCATCGGCACCGTCGCCGTTGGGCGCGGCCAGGCAGTCGGACTGCGCCTGGGTGCAGTCATCGTTGGGCTGCAGGGTGGTGGTCAGGCCCATGTCGCCGGCAAAGGCATGCACGTTCTGCTGGTTGACGTTGGGCTGCCCGGCCTTCCAGCCGAAGCGGCCGACCACGGTTTTGCCCTGGGCGTCATCCCACACCCGGTTGGCCCGGCCGCGGATGCCGTCGCGGTTGCGGTCGTCGGGATCCTCGTTGGCCAGCAGGTCGGCCTCGGGGATGGCTTCGAGCAGGCCCAAGCCGATCATCGGCGGCGCCACCCGCGCCGAAAAGCGCGTGTCGGGGTGCATCACGCCATAGCCGAGCTGGGTGATCTGCAGGGCCGGCTTGCGCAGCTCGACCTGGTGGCCATCCTCGAACGACACCGTTTCGCTGGTGTAGCTGACCCGCACCTTGCCTTCCGGCGTCACGCCGGGGATGGCCATGTCCTGCAGCTGGGTGCCATAGACCGGCTCCGGCACCACGCCGAGGCGTTCGACCACCTTGGCCAGGTAGGGCTGGTCGGGGATCGACAGGCGTACCAGCATCGATACGGCGTTGCTGTCGCCCGGCTCTGGCGGGTGGCCGCGGCCGTCGCGCACGTGGCAGTTCTGGCAGGCATTGGTATTGAACAGCGGCCCCAGGCCGTCACGGGCGGTGGTAGTGGACGGGGCGATCACCCAGGGGTTGCGGAAGAAACTGTTGCCTACGGCGAAATCCAGGCGCCGCTCGGGCGAGAGGTTGGCCGAGGGCAGGGAATAGGCATTGCGGTCAGTGCGCTGCACGGTGGCTTTGCCGCCCGACAACGCTTCGCCGGGCTCGGCCTGGGTGAAACGCGGGGCGTCATCGCAGGCGGCAAGGGCAAAGGCCAGCAGCAGGGGGGAGAGTCGGGACAGCGACAAGGACATCGAAAATCCTGGGCGTGAGCGAAAAACCGGCGTGCAAGCTTAGCAGGGTGAGGGAGTTTGAATAAGAGCAATTTGCAATTGCTGGATGAAATCGGTGTCAGTTGGCCATGGTTTGTGGTTGCCTGGTCGGGCCCTATCGCCGGCAAGCCAGCTCCCACAGGTACCCCACAGCCTCTGAGCCCAGTGGGGAACCTGTGGGAGCTGGCTTGCCGGCGATAGGGCCGGAAGCAAAAAAGGCGACCCGAAGGCCGCCTCTTTCAGAACCGCTACAGCAGGATCAGAACTCGTGATCCGCGGTATCCGGGTTCAGGTTGGCAATGCCCAGCTTGCCCGCGGCCTGCTCGATCGCACCGGTCTGCTTGACCAGGGAGGCGATGGCGTCACGCACGATCTGGTTGCCGGCTGCGTTGTCGGCAGCGATCAGCTGGTCGTAGTGCTCGCCCTTGAGCGCGTGGTCGACGATCACCTGGATCTTGGCTTCGGTGGCTTCCAGGTCGGCCTTGAGGGTGGCGTCGGCAGCCGGGTCTACTTTGGCCACCAGCGACGACAGGCTCGGGCCGGTCACCTTGCTGCCGTCCGGGCGGGTGTACTCGCCCAGGTAGACGTTGCGGATGCCCTTGGCATCGTAGAAGTGCGAGTAGTGGGTGTTGTCGCTGAAGCAGTCGTGCTCGTCTTCCGGCGAGTTGGCCTCCAGCGAAACCTTCATGCGCTCGCCAGCCAGTTCGCCCAGCGACAGGCTGCCCATGCCGAACAGCATCTTGCGCAGGCCGTCGTTGACCGACTCGGCTTCCAGCTTGGCGCGGTAGTTGTCGGCAACGTTCGGTGCCCAGTTGCCGACCATCTCTTCGAGGTCCTTGACCAGCAGGTCGGTGACCGCTTTCAGGTAGGCACGGCGGCGGTCGTTGTGGCCACCGGTGGCGCCCTTGCCTTCCAGGTAGTCCGACGCCGGACGGTTGCCAGCGCCCGGGCCGGTGCCGTTCAGGTCCTGGCCCCAGAGCAGGAACTCGATGGCGTGGTAGCCGGTGGCGACGTTGGCTTCAGAGCCGCCCAGTTCGTTTAGGCTGGCCAGCTTCTCGGGGGTGATGTCCTTGACGTCGATCTTCTCTTCGCCCACCTGGATCTCGGTGTTGGCGATGATGTTGGCGTTGGCCGCCGGGTTGCCCAGGGCGTGCTCATAGCTCTTGTCGACGTAGTCGATCAGGCCTTCGTCCAGCGGCCAGGCGTTCACCTGGCCTTCCCAGTCGTCGATGATGGTGTTGCCGAAGCGGAATACTTCGCTCTGCAGGTACGGTACGCGCGAGGCGACCCAGGCTTCCCTGGCTGCTTTCAGAGTTTCGTCGTTCGGCTTGGCCAGGAACGCGTCGACTGCGGTCTGCAGGGTCTTGGCGGTGCTCAGCGAGTCGCTGTACACGGCGTAGACCAGCTCGGCGTAATGCTTGACCACGGCTTTGCCGGCGGCTTCGTCGACAGCCCCGGGCGCTGCAGCGGTGGTGCTGGCGGCAGCAGGTGCCTGGGCTTGCGGCGCGGCGGCCTTGTCGTCCTTGCCTTCGCCGCAACCGGCGAGAGCGATGGCAATGGCCAGCAGACTGGCGGAGGCCAGAGGCATTCGAATCATTATTGGTTTCCTGCGTCGTGTGGTTAAACCAAGGGGTGGACGGTGCGCCGAGGCACGCGAAACGACAACATCATGCGAAAGATTTGCATTTGCTGTAAAGGGGCGGGCATGCAATTCGTGTAAATGCCGGTCACGGGCTGTAATCGGGCAGGCGGCTCAGAACATCGAAACCTGGTTTCGCTGTGCCTGCTTGAGGAAGTTGGTCAGCTCACGGGCCGACAGCGGCTTGCTGTAGTGGTAGCCCTGGCCCTCGTGGCAGCCCTGGGCGACGATGTAGGTTTCTTGTTCGGCGGTTTCCACGCCTTCGGCGATTACCTGCATTCCCAGGCTCTTGCCCAGCTGGATGATGGCGCGGACGATGGTGGCGTCGTCATCGTCGTCCAGCAGGTCCTGGACGAAGCTCTTGTCGATCTTGATCTTGTCCAGCGGCAGCGATTTCAAGTAGCTGAGCGACGAGTAGCCGGTGCCGAAGTCGTCGATGGCAATCAGTGCTCCGGAGCGGCGCAGGCTCAGCAGGTGCTGGGCGGCGGTGCTGATGTCTTCCATCAGGCCGGTTTCGGTGACTTCCAGTTCCAGGCTGCGTGGTGGCAGGCGGTAAGCCTGCAGCAGGTTGTTGACCACCCGCGGCAGCTCGTTGTGGTGCAGCTGTACGGTGGACAGGTTGACCGCCATGCGCAGGTCGCTGAAGCCCATGTCGTGCCATTCGCGCAATTGCCGGCACGCCTGGTCGAGCACCCATTCGCCGATGCCGATGATGCTGCCGTTCTGTTCGGCCAGGGGGATGAACTGGTCCGGGGGCACCATGCCCAGCTCCGGATGTTGCCAGCGCAGCAGTGCTTCGACACCGACCACGCGGTGGTCGCGGTAGCTGATCTGTGGCTGATACACCAGGTACAGCTGGTTGCGTGGCAGGGCTTCGCGCAGGTCCTTTTCCAGTTCGCGACGGCGGCGCATCTCGCTGTCGACGCTGGCGATGTAGAACTGGTAGCGGTTGCGTGAACGGGCCTTGGCCAAGGTCATGGTCTGTTCGGCTTTCTGCAGCAGCTTCTCGGTGCTGTCGCCGTCTTCCGGGAACAGGGTGATGCCGATGGTGGCGCGCAGGCGGATCTGCTGGTGGTGGTCGAGGTCGAACGGCACTTCCAGGTCGTCGAGGATACTCTGCGCCAGTTCGGCGGCCTCGTAGGGCTGCTCGATATTGGCCTGCACCAGGGCGAACTGGTCACCGCCCAGGCGTGCCAGGGCGCCCAGTCGGCCGCTGTGGGCGCGCAGGCGGTCGGCCAGGGCCAGCAGCAACTGGTCGCCGACCTGGTAGCTGAACTGCTCGTTGATGCCCTTGAAGTCGTCCAGGCCTACGCACAGTACCGCCACGCGGTGTTGCAGGCGGCCACCGTCGACGAGGATCTTGTCCAGTTGCTGCTGCAGTTGCTGGCGGTTGGGCAGGCCGGTGAGGAAGTCGTACTGGGCCATGCGTTGCAGGCTGTTTTCCGCCTCGTGACGCAGATGGGTGTTGCGCTCGATCGAGGCCAGCAGCTGGTTGGCGGTATTTACCCACAGGCCCAGCTCGTTTTTCTCGTGGCCCTTGAGCAGCGGTAGCTGATGCTGGCTGGGGCGGTCGGGGTTGATCTGGGTGAGGTGCTCGATGATCTTCGACAGCGGTTTGGTCAGCAGCCAGTGGTAGACCAGGTACAGCACCAGGCCCATGGCCAGGGCCCGCAGCACGCCGGAAATGAAGATGATCACGGCGTTGATCAGGAAATCTTCGCCGTAGGACGAGGTGTCGAGGGTGATGCTCAGGTCGCCGTAGTATTCGCTGTAGGGGCCGCGGCCGACCAGTTGCGTGCTGTAGGTACGTTCCTGGCCGAGGATCAGGTCGGTCAGCCAGCGCATGGACATGTCCTGCAGCGGGCGGGACTTTTCTGCGAGCATGGTTTCGTTGGGGTGGCCAATGGAGGCCATGCGTACCGATTCATCCTGGAACAGGCCTTCAATCACCTGCATGCCCATTTCGCGGTCGAGGCTATATACCGCCTGGGTCGAGGGGTCGCGGAACATGTCGAGGATGCGTTGGGCATCGCTGTTCACGGCTTGGCGGGTCTTGTAGGTGTCGTAGACGATTTGCGCACAGCTGAGCACGACACCGACCGCTAGCGCCGACAGCAGCACGACCCTGAGCAACTTGACCGACAAGCTGTTCCGCAATTCCAGCTTCAATGGGGGTTTCCTTAATCCATGCGCATGGCATCATTTTGCCATCAGCGATGACGATACACTATCGGCCGACCATCAGAAGTGTATCGGTTGCCTGACCCCGCAACTTGAATGCGCCGTGACAATCTTCCAGAGGTTTGATGTTAGCGTGGTATGCGGGCTGAGCAAGCGTTTTGCGGGTGGGGCGTGGATGAAAACCGTGTCGACCGCTTCGCGGGCAAGCCCGCCCCCTCAGGCATGGCACATTCCTCCAAATGGAGTAGCGCCTGTGGGGCGGGTCTGATTTGCACGCCGCTGGAGAAGCGGACGGATCCCTGCGATGAAAGGCAACCACCTGTGTACGCATGCAGACGAGCACAGCATCCGCCATCAGGCAGGCACTGTGAAGGCACGCGTTATCGGGCAGTTACAGTAGTGCGGGGAAAGGGTTATTGGCGATTGGCACTGCTGGCCGGCCATTGTTCAAGTTCGGCACAGGGCGGGGTCAGGAACATGTCCGACTGAAACCGAATCCCGCAACTGTAATCGATGAAGGCAGGCGCGTTCTCGGCGGCGGCAATATTGTATTTCTGGAACGGCAACATGGCCCTGCGCACCGGCGACTGGTTGAGAATATTCTTGAATACCATGCTGGTGTCATCGGCAATCCACAGCCGACGGACTTTTCTTTTCATGTTGCCGTCAGTGAACTGGTGGCGTGCATGCAATACTCGCAAGTTGTCCATGACCAGGATTTCGCCGGGTTCCAGGCTAATGTTGGTGATGTAGTCCGGGTTGGTTGAATATTCATCCTGGATATACTGGAAGGCGGAACTGGCCCATTCCGGACTGAACGCAGTGCTGTCATACCGGTAGCGAATACGCAGTTTGTTCTCATTGATCTTTTCGAAGACAGAACAATCGATCGACAGCAGGTCATCACGGCAGTACGTGACACTGCCACTGGTCATCAGGATCCTCAGGATGTCGGGATGATTCACCAGCAGGTCATTATAAATGCGTTGCCCATCCACCAGGAAGTTGTCACCGCCAAACTGCGGTTTGGAAACGCACTGCAGAATGACGTATTTGGGCGGGGTAATCTTTCTGGCAACCCCATCGATATACGCCATGCCATTGAGGAACGAGCCATCCGTATGGGGATAGAAGTCGCTCGACAGTTCGCCGTGGTAGTCGTCCCTGAACGCTTGCCAGTCCTTGTTGATCGGATCGCCGCCGCCGACCACGCCAGTCTTGTCGGATTTGGTATGGAACTGGATCAGGCCGAACCGGCCTGCAACCGCGCGAAAGGCCTCGAGCGAATCGTCCTCGGGGTTGATTACGCAATATCCATGTTCATGAAGAAAAGTCGAGATCCCCTGGCTGTCCTTGGAATCAAACTTTTTACGCGCGATCATTTCAAACTCCTTGTTTGAATGGATGAAGCTCAGACGTTTTGAATAAAGTGGTCCACAATCATTTTCAAACCGAAGAACGTCACCCCGGCTTTAAGCAGGATGGCGCCAACACGTTGCGATATTCGGTTTCGAAGAAAGCCGCCCAGGTAGGAACCGGCGGTGGAGGCGGTGATCATGATGATGATCAACTGGGCATAGTCCATGAAGGCAAAGCCGGCAAAGACAAAGGCAGCTACTTTCAGGCCGTGCAATACACTCATCTGCATGGCGTGGGTGACGATGACCTGATCCTTGTTGATGTTCATCCTCATCAGGATCGGCTGGGAAATAAGCCCGGTGACGGCAACGAACAGTGATAGAAACGTTTGCAGGAAACCAACGATGGCAAAGTTTTTCAGGACAAAGCCGAGCGAGGCGACCAGCTTGGTCCAGGTAATCGCCAGGATGAAGATGCCGAGAATCAACGACAGGTACTTTTCCGGGAAATGCCCAATGAAGAAGTAACCGATGGCTGCCCCTGAAAGGCAGCCGATGACATAACGCGGGAGAATCTCGATTTTTGCGTGCTTGTAATCGAAGGCGAAGCGGCTGCCGTTGCTGACCATCTGAATCAGGCCATGCACTGGCACAACGGCAGAAATGGGCAGGAACTGCGGCATGACTGCCAATAGGCCAATCCCGCCGCCTACGCCGATAGCGGCAGTCATCAAAGAAGTTAGAAAACTGACGCCCACCAAAACATATAGGCCAGCGGATAGTTCAAACATTGTCACTCCTGTCTGATTGACATGAATTCAAGCGGGCACTTCTGTACCGCAGTTGCTCGTTGCTGTTTGTGGCGCGCACGCAGCCACCCGACGGCGCACGGCGCGCCATCGGCTGTCGATGATTGGTTGATAGCGGGTATGTCAGCGCCTGGCTTTCAGTGCCGAGCAGCGCCTTTACGCAGCGGGCGCGCTATTTTTCCGGCAGCGCCCAGGCAATGATGCTGTCACCCAGCTTGGTCGGAATCCGGTCATGCCCGCCGACCACGGCAACAACGTACTGCCGCCCTTCGCTCATGTAGGTCAGGGGCGAAGCCTGGTTGCCGGCCGGTAGGCGCTCTTCCCACAGCAATTCACCACTTTCGCTGTTGTAGGCGCGCATGAAACGGTCGATGGCAGCGCCAATGAAGGTCACGCCTCCTGCTGTAGCCACGCCAGTAGCGTCGCTCGGAGTGCCGATTTCGAAGCGCAGTTTCGAGGCGATGCCCAAGGGCCCACTGTCATAGCCGGTGCCGAACGGGCGGCTCCAGCGCACTTCACGTGTGCGCAGGTCGATAGCGGAGATGAACCCCCAGGGTGGTGCGATGCACGGCTGTTCCAGCGCTGACATCCATGGGTCCTTGATTGCCCCGAACGGCAGACCGGCCTGGACGCGGAACCCCTGGTTATTGCCCGGCGACTCCTGAAACGACTTGGCATTGATCGCATCGAGCTGTTCGCGTGGAACCAGCCCCTGCATGTACGGCAACCGCTGGTTGTTGATGATCAGCAGGCCTCGCTGCAGGTCCACCATCACTCCGCCCCAGTTCAGGCCGCCGTGATGGCCGGGAAAGATCAGGCTTTGCTGGCCGACTACCGGCGGTGTAAAGATCCCTTCGTAACGCGCCTGGCGAAACTCGATGCGGCATTGCAACTGATCGAACGGCGTCAGGCCCCAGGCGTCGGCTTCGGTCAGCACTTCCGGTCTTTTCGATGGGCGGCCCATGGTGCTCGGCATGCTTGGTGACAGCGGCTGCGTCGCCGCGGTGTAGTCTCCAGGGGCAGTGCCCTGCGGGACGGCAGCCTGCACCACGTCGACCAGCGGTTCGCCGGTGGCGCGGTCGAGGACGAACAACTGGCCCGATTTGGTCGCTTGAATGACGGCCGGGCGTGGGCCGCTGCTCGTGGGGAAATCGATCAGCGCCGGTTGTGGGCTCAGGTCGTAGTCCCAGAGGTCGTGATGGACGGTCTGGAAATGCCATTTGACCTTGCCGGTGAGCGCATCCAGGGCCACCAGTGAAGAGCTGAACTTGTCTTCCTGTTCGGTACGGGTACCGCCATAGAAGTCGCCTGCAGCATTGCCGGTGGTGATGTAGACCAGCCCCAGTTCGTCGTCGGCGGAAATCGGCGCCCATGAGTTGGGCGTGCTGAGCGTATAGGTTTCATCGGCGTCGGCAGGCGCAGTGCTGTCGGGGCGACCGAGGTCCCAGGCCCACTTCTGTTTGCCGCTGACTGCGTCGTAGGCGCGAACCACACCTGATGGCGCCGGGCGCACATCCGAGTCAAGCACGCGGCCACCGGTAATGACCACACCACGGATTACCAGTGGTGCAGAAGTGATGCCGGTGGAGCCTTTGCGGAACGTGCCCAGGCCGTCCTTGAGGTCGGCAAAGCCTGCCGTGCCGAAATCTGGGCAGGCCTGCCCGGTGAGCGCATCAACTGCACCCAGGCGGATGTCGTTGGTGCCCCAGATGATGCGTTTGGCGCATAGGCCACTGGCATTGGGTACTTCGTAGTACGAGACACCACGGCAATAGGCACCACCGTTGGCGAAATAGTCCGGGTCGACTTTCGAGTCGTAGCGCCAGTTCTCTTTGCCGGTAGTGGCGCTCAACGAAATGATGATTTGCTTGGGCGTGCAGGTATACAGCGAGTCGCCAACCTTGATTGGCGTGGCCTCGTTCAGATACTTGGTTTTTTCGCCAGGCTGTTTCACATCGCCATGATGATACTCCCAGGCCTTGACCAGGCCGGAAACGTTGCTTGGGGTAATCTGCGCCGCAGCGGAATAGTGGTTGCCGAGGTTGGAGCCGGCATAGGCGGTCCAGTTGGTCTTGTCGTGGGACGCGGCGACATTGGCGTCCGGTGAGGTCACGGTACTGCGGCTGAAGGGTTGCTGTGTATGCGCGGTGATAGCGGGCGAGTCGGCCAGGTGAACGGTGTTGGGGAAGAACAGCGGTGTCAGGATGGTGGCCGCCATCAGCAGCGGCAGCCCCCCCATGATGCTGAAATACAGTGCCTTGTTGACTTTGGCAAAGTCGCGCCGGACAAGAGGCCAGAAGGCCAGAAAGATCACACTGAGAAGTACCAGCCATGCCAGACGTGGGATATAGGCCCAGCCGTTGTAGCCGGATTCCCAGATTGCCCAGCCGTAGGTGGCCAGGGATGCTGCACCGTAGAGATAGATGCCGAGCGACTTCTTCAGGCCCATGAGTGCGGCTGACAGCAGCAATGCGGTACCCATCATTGCGTAGTAAGGCGAGCCGCCGGCACTGACCAGCGTGCTTCCCTGACAGGCCAGCGTCAGGCCAAGCAGGGCCAGCAGAATCGTGTACACCCCGAACAGCAGGCTGGAGACCCCCGTCCCGTTAGCCAACGTTCCTTGTTTCATTGCAATCATCCCTGTGTGATTCGGTGCCACAGTGCGTCCGAGCGGCGCGCATAATTGCTTATTCTTACAATGAAATACAATAAGTGGCGCGAAATTTACTCCTGGCGCTGAATCTCAGGGCGGTTTTGTATCTTGCGTAAAAAGAAGGCAATGTCTAAGCTGCCTTCCCTGATCTGAACGCGCGGGTAATGAAAGGAAGGCGGGGGAAGGGGTTACGCCTGCTGGCTTTCCAGCAAGGCATCCTGACGGGTCTTGAGCCGGCCGACTTCGTCCAGATGTTTCCAGAGAAACTGAGCGGCTTCTTCACGCCGACCGGACTCGATCAAGTCGAGCAGGTGCAGGTGCTCCAGGCATTGCGTCATCAGGCGACTGCGGTCGACGTTGGCTTTGTAGCTCATGAAGCGTCTGAACTGGTTTTGCCGACGTATGGCATCTATGAAGAAGAGATTGCCCGAGCACTGCACGATCATTTCGTGAAACTGGGCGCCAATTTCGAACAGTTGGGCACGTGACAGCTGGTGAATTTCGCCGTCGAGCATGGCCTGCTGTTGCTCCCGGGCTTTGGCAAATGCGGCCTGGTTGACCTTGTAGCCTGGTTCGCGCAGTGCGGCCGGCTCGATGGCCATGCGGAAGCGGTAGCTCTGGATGTGGGTCTGGGCGTTGTGTACGAATTCGTTAAGGCTCCAGCCTTGCCCGGGCTTGCGCTCGACCATGGCTTCGCTGGCCAGCCGGTTGAGGACCTTGAGCAGTTGCCCGCGGGGCACGGAGTAGCGTCGCAGTAATTGGGCCTCAAAGAATTCGGCAGGGACTTCCCCGCTGAGGATGTCGTCCACCACGCGCAGGTAGAAGTCTTCGAATGGGTCGCAGGTGGGCGGTACAGTGGTTTCCTGGATCTGCCCGGCGTCCTGTTTCAGAAAGTAGCCGCGATTGGGCTCCTGCACCGCGATGTTCCACTCGGCGAGCAGGGCAAATACCCTGCGAATGGGGGAGCGGGAGACATCGAAGGCTTGGGCGAAGGTCTGCTCGCGCAATGGCTCGCCGGCCTTCATCGACCGGGCGCGGATCATCTCGATGACGCGAGGGGCCAACTGCAGGGCGAGATCTTTCTTTATCACAGGCTGTATTCCGAATGGTTATCTTCAGTCGATCCAGCAGATTCGGGTCGGACTGGGGCAGGAAAATACCACACACGGATGGATCTATACGCATGCTCAAATTCAATGCTCATCTCGGCTTCCAGTTCAATGAACTGCCTTTTCTGCAGCGTATCGAAGCCGCTGCCGCCGCCGGATTTCGCGCGGTGGAATTCCCGTCACCCTATGAATTCGACGCGAGTTTGTTGGCTGATCAACTGGCGCAATATGGGTTGCCATTGGTCCAGTTCGCTGCGCCGGCTGGCGTTTCCAAGGGTATTGCCGCGGTGGCGGGCAAGGAGCCCGAGTTCCGTGACGGGTTACGCCAGGCCGTCAGCTATGCCCGCGCACTGGCGTGTGCGGATGTGCACCTGATGTCCGGGGTAACCCACGAGGATGGCGCCGACAAGGTGTACGCGAGCAACCTGGACTATGCCGTGAAGTATTTTGAAGACCAGGGGCTGCGGCCATTGATCGAGGTGATCTGCACGCAGGCAATGCCGGGGTATTACATGTCCGACTTCGGCAAGGCGCAGCGGGTGCTGGAGGCGCATCCCGGTATGGGGCTGATCCTTGATCTTTATCATGCACAGTTGCTGACCGGAAATGCTGCCGATGTGCTGGCGCAGTTCTTTGAACGGACGGTGCATGTGCAGGTGGCCGACTGCCCGGGGCGGCATCAGCCGGGGACGGGGCAGATGGATGTTGCAGGGTTGCTGGCGGCGCTGGAGCAGCGCGGGTATGCAGGGTGGGTTGGATGTGAGTATCGGCCTACGGGTGCCACTGTAGATAGCCTTGGCTGGCTTGATCGGTACGTTTCCTGAAAATACGGCGTTCTGGCCCCTCGCATGCCCCGAAAAAAATCCGATACCAGAGGACTGGCATCGGATTTTCGAAGAGCCCCGGCGTGGCGCCGGGGTTCTGTCTCAAGGCTGGATGACTCAGGCCTTGAAGGTCTTGCCTTCGAACTGTTCGGCAACGAAGGCCCAGTTGACCAGGTTCCAGAACGCCTCGACGTACTTCGGACGCAGGTTGCGGTAGTCGATGTAGTAGGCGTGTTCCCAGACGTCGCAGGTCAGCAGCGGGGTGTCGCCGCTGGTCAGCGGGCAGCCGGCGCCGATGGTGCTGGCCAGGGCCAGGGAACCGTCAGCCTTCTTCACCAGCCAGCCCCAGCCGGAACCGAAGGTGCCAACCGAAGTCTTGGTGAACTCTTCCTTGAACTTGTCGAAGGAACCGAAAGCGGCGTTGATGGCGTCAGCCAGGGCACCGGTCGGCTGGCCACCGGCGTTTGGTGCCAGGCAGTTCCAGTAGAAGGTGTGGTTCCAGACTTGAGCGGCGTTGTTGAAGATGCCGCCCGAAGAGCTCTTGACGATCTCTTCCAGGGTCTTGCCTTCGAATTCGGTGCCTGGGACCAGGTTGTTCAGGTTCACGACATAGGTGTTGTGGTGTTTGTCGTGGTGATACTCCAGGGTTTCCTTGGAGATGTGCGGCTGCAGGGCATCGTGGGCGTACGGCAGCGGCGGCAATTCAAAAGCCATGGTGGATCTCCTGATTCAGGTCTGTTTGCGGTTTGCGCAAGGCCGATCACGGGCGGCCCGATGAGCGTCGGCGAGTTTGTACTCTTTGCGACGCAAGGGCTGGATCATAGCACCGGGCCCGGCGCATAACCACGCAACAAAGATAGGGAATAGAGGTTCCAGAGCGGTTGGGGTGTGCCGACCGGTGGTGTTCGGCTTACCCCTTGTGGCGCCTGGCAGATCGAGCGCCGCCCGCGCGGCGCTCGATCTGCCAGGCGCTAGAAATGTTGTGACAAGCCCAGGGTCAGTTGAAGATCAACTGCGCCGCCACCGCGAACATCATCACCGCCACCATCAGGTCGAGCATGCGCCAGGTCGCCGGCCTGGCCAGCCACGGCGCCAGCCAGGCCGCACCGATCGCCAGGGTCGAGAACCACAGCAGCGAGGCGCTGGCAGCGCCGGCCACGTAGGCGCCAGGCGCAGCCTGCTGGGCGCCCAGCGAGCCGATCAGCAGCACCGTGTCGAGGTACACGTGCGGGTTCAACAGGGTCACCGCCAGGGCACTGAGCAACACCGCGCGGCGTGAGCGCGCACCCTGGCCTTGCTGGTGCTGCAGGCTCTGCCTGGAGCAGGCGCTGCGCAAAGCCTTGGCGCCGTACCAGATCAGGAACACCGCGCCGCCCCAGCGGGCGATCGCCAGCAAGGTCGGGTTGTGCGCCAGCACGGTGGCCAGGCCGAACACTCCGGCAGCCACCAGGATGGCGTCACAGACGATGCACAGTGCCGCCACCGGCAAATGATGCTCGCGGCGCAAGCTCTGGGCGAGGACGAAAGCGTTCTGTGCACCGATGGCCATGATCAGGCCGAAGGCCACGAGCATGCCGTTGAGATAGCTTTGCCACATGGCGCGCTCTCCAAAGCGTCTAAAAGATGCTGGCCATTGTGATGAACCACGCTGTATAAGAAAAACAAATAGAGCTGATCCGTCATTAGGAAAATCGATGTTCGACTACAAGCTGCTGGCCGCCCTCGCCGCCGTGATCGAGCAGGGTGGTTTCGAACGCGCGGCGCAGGTGCTGGGCTTGTCGCAGTCGGCCATTTCCCAGCGCATCAAGCTGCTTGAGGCGCGGGTCGGCCAGCCGGTGCTGGTGCGTGCCACGCCGCCAAGCCCGACCGAAGTCGGCCGCCAGTTGCTCAACCATGTGCAGCAGGTGCGCCTGCTTGAGCGCGACCTGCAGCGCCAGGTGCCGGCGCTGGACGAGGAGGGCATGCCGGAGCGCTTGCGCATCGCCCTCAATGCCGACAGCCTGGCCACTTGGTGGGCCGGTGCGGTGGGTAACTTCTGCGCACAGCAGAATGTGCTGACCGACCTCGTGGTGGAAGACCAGGAAGTGGGCCTGAAACGCATGCGTGCGGGCGAGGTGGCGGCCTGCCTGTGTGGCAGCGAGCGGCCAGTGGCCGGGGCGCGCAGCCTGCCACTGGGTGCCATGCGCTACCGGGCGCTGGCCAGCCCCGGGTTCATGGCGCGGCATTTTCCGCAGGGCTTCGCCGCCAGCCGCCTGGCCCGTACCCCGGCGATCGTGTACGGCCCGGACGACTTCCTGCAACACCGCTACCTGGCATCGCTGGGCATCGAGGATGGCTTCCTGCACCACCTGTGCCCGTCGTCCGAAGGCTTCCTGCGCATGACCGAAGCTGGCCTGGGCTGGGGCCTGGTGCCTGAACTGCAGGCCCGCGAGCAACTGGCCAGCGGCCGGCTGGTGGAAATCTGCAGCGATACCCCCATCGATGTGCCGCTGTACTGGCATCATTGGCGCAATGGCGGGCAACTGCTCGCGCAACTGACCGACCACCTGCGGCACTCCGCACGGCAATGGCTGGTGCCCTTGTAGCCACGGCTGGCGTCAGTTGCATCTGAAATCTGGCAAGACGGAGTCTTACATGCGAATTCTGGTCACCGGCGCGAGTGGCTTCATTGGCGGGCGCTTTGCGCGCTTTGCCCTGGAGCAGGGCCTGGACGTGCGGGTCAGCGGCCGTCGAGCCGAAGGGGTCGAGCACCTGGTCAAGCGCGGCGCCCAGTTCATCCCCGGCGACCTGGGGGATGCCGAGCTGGCCCGCCGCCTGTGCCAGGGCGTCGAGGCGGTAGTGCACTGCGCTGGCGCAGTGGGCAACTGGGGGCGCTACCAGGACTTCTATCAAGGCAATGTGGTGGTCACCGAAAACGTGGTCGAGGGCTGCTTGAAGGAGCACGTACGGCGGCTGGTACACCTGTCGTCGCCGTCGATCTACTTCAATGGCCGCTCGCGCCTGGACATCCGTGAAGACCAGGTGCCTCGCCGCTTCCACGACCACTACGGGCAGACCAAGTACATGGCCGAGCAGAAAGTGTTCGGTGCCCAGGAGTTCGGCCTCGAGGTGCTGGCGCTGCGCCCACGCTTCGTCACCGGCGCTGGCGATGCCAGTATCTTCCCGCGGCTGATGCAGATGCAGCGCAAGGGGCGCGTGGCGATCATCGGCAACGGCCTGAACAAAGTCGATTTCACCAGCGTGCACAACCTTAACGAAGCACTGCTCAGTGCCCTGTTCGCTGACGACCGGGCGCTGGGCCAGGCTTACAACATCAGTAACGGCCAGCCGCTGCCGCTGTGGGATGTGGTCAACTACGTGATGCGCCAGATGCAGCTGCCGCAGGTTACCCGTTACCGTTCCTACGGCCTGGCCTACAGCCTGGCCGCGCTGAACGAGGCGGCCTGCATGTTGTGGCCGGGACGCCCGCAACCGACCCTGTCGCGCCTGGGGATGCAGGTGATGAGCCGCGATTTCACCCTGGATATCAGCCGCGCCCGACAGTACCTGGACTACCAGCCCAAGGTCAGCCTGTGGACGGCATTGGATGAATTCTGTGCCTGGTGGAAGCACCAGCCGCCGGGGCAGTAAAGCCGGCCGGCCGACAATGGTCATCAACGCGCCGCGCTGGCGGTTTATACTCGTGCCTCTTTGCGACTACCGCGGTTGAATGTATCCATGCGTAACCATGCTCACGATGACTACGATGACGTGCCTAGCCTGCGGGCGGGCACCCATGACGATGACGAACTGATGCCGGCGCACGTGGTGCGCAGCCGCCAGAAGGCCGCTCGCGGTGCCAGCACGGCGCCGCTGTGGGCATTGCTCGGGGCCTCGTTCATCGCCTTGGCGGGCCTTGGCTGGTGGAGCTTCCAGCAGATCTCGCTGATGGAGCAGCAACTGGTGGCGACCCAGGAAAGCTTCGCTCGCATCAGCGAAGAGGCTGCCGGGCGCCTGCAGGCGATCAGCGGCAAGGTGGCGGCCAGCGAATCCGGCGCCACTACCAACAGCGAGGCGTTGAAGCTGCAACTGCGTCAGTTGCAGCAGGGGGTGGCCGGGCAGACCGGCGATCTGGGCAAGCGCCTGGAGCAGGTACTGGCTGATACCCGCGAACAGCAGAAGGCCGTGACCCAGCTGCAAACCCAGTTGCAGGCGCAACTGAAGGCGGTGAATGGTGAGCTGGCCGCATTGCGCTCGGGCCAGGTCGATGGTGGCAAGCTGGATACCCAGTTCAAGGGCCTGAACGAACAGGTTGCTGCGCTGAAGGCCGCGCAGGTGGATGGCGCCAAGCTGGATGCGCAGCTCAAGAGCCTGGGCAGCGAGGTTGCTGCGCTGAAGAAGCAGGGTAACCCGAGCGCGGCCATCCAGGACCTGGAGCAGGACATCCTGGTGCTCAAGAGCCAGATCGATAACCGCCCGGCCGCGGCGGCGTCCAGTGGTGCTTCGGTGCAGGAATTCGACGCCTTCCGGGCGCAGACGACACGCAACCTTAATACCTTGCAGAGCCAGATCCAGAACCTGCAGCAGCAGATCAATGCCCGGCCGTGACATTGCAGGGGAGGGCTTTGCCCTCCTATCGCGACACAAGGCCGCTCCTACAGGAAATCGCGTTCCCCTGTAGGAGCGGCCTTGTGTCGCGATAGGGCCGTAAAGCGGCCCCGGCGATTTCAGTTACAACCGCGGATAGTCGATGTACCCCACCGGCCCCTTGCCATAGAAAGTCTCCGGCCGCGCCTCGTTCAACGGCGCATCCGCCGCCAGCCGCGCCGGCAGGTCAGGGTTGGCGATGAACGGCACGCCAAACGCCACGGCGTCGGCCTTGCCGCTGGCCAGGGCGGCATTGGCACTGGCCTTGTCAAACCGCTCGTTGACGATGTACGGGCCGCCGAACGCTTCCTTGATCAGCGGGCCGATACTGTCATCGGCTTCCTTTTCCCGCGAGCAGATGAAGGCAATACCACGCTTGCCCAGCTCACGGGCCACGTAGGTAAAGGTTTCGGCACGGTCGGCATCGCCCATGTCATGGGCATCGGCCCGCGGCGCCAGGTGCACGCCCACGCGGTTTGCGCCCCACACCTCAATGGCCGCATCGGTCACTTCCAGCAGCAGCCGCGCACGGTTTTCCAGCGAACCGCCGTAGCGGTCGGTGCGCTGGTTGGTGCTGCTCTGCAGGAACTGGTCGAGCAGGTAGCCGTTGGCGCCGTGGATTTCCACGCCATCGAAACCGGCAGCCTTGGCATTCTCGGCACCGCTGCGGTAGGCCTCGACGATGTCGATGATTTCTTCGGTTTCCAGCGCGCGTGGGGTGGGGTAGTCACTGAGCGGGCGCACCAGGCTTACATGGCCTTTGGGCTGGATCGCGCTGGGGGCCACCGGCAGCTCGCCGTTCAGGTAGCTGGGGTGGGAGATGCGGCCAACATGCCACAGCTGCAGGAAGATGCGCCCGCCGGCGGCATGCACGGCCTTGGTCACGTTGTTCCAGCCACGCACCTGTTCGTCGTTCCAGATACCAGGGGTATCCGGGTAGCCGACGCCCATGGCGCTGACCGAGGTCGCCTCGCTGAGGATCAGCCCGGCGCTGGCGCGCTGTACGTAATACTCGGCCATCAGCGCGTTGGGCACGCGGCCTTCGTCGGCCCGGCAGCGGGTGAGCGGGGCCATGATGATGCGGTTGGGCAGTTGCAGGTCGCCCAGGGTGATCGGATCGAAAAGCGTGGTCATTACGGTTACCTGCCTGTTCAGAGTGCTTGGCGCAGTTGTTCGAGAAACGCCTGGATGGTGGCTTCGTTGCGTTTGAAGAAATGCCATTGGCCGATCTTCTGGCTGCTGATCAGCCCGGCGCGCTGCAAGGTGGCCAGGTGGGCGGAGACGGTCGACTGCGACAGACCGCAGCGTTGGTCTATCTGCCCGGCACATACACCGTTCTCGGTGCTGTGGTACTGGTCGGGGAATTGTGTCGCCGGGTCCTTCAGCCAGCTGAGGATTTCTCGCCTGACCGGGTGGGCCAGCGCTTTTATGATTTCGTCGAGATCGATAGGCATGGGTTGAGGCTCGTTGTAGCGGTATATCGCGATAGAACGAAATGTAAATCGTGGTTTCCCGATATACAAATATGAAGAGGTTCTGAGCTGAGCACGAATCGCTATATCGCGTTATAACGATATATGGGCCGGCGGTGCTAGACTGCGCTCATGAACTACCTCGCACACCTGCACCTTGGCGGCCCGGCGCCGCACCAACTGCTTGGCAGCCTGTATGGCGACTTCGTCAAAGGCTCGCTGGAAGGGCGCTTCCCGCCAGCGCTGGAGGCGGCCATCCGGCTGCACCGGCATATCGACAGCTATACCGACCAGCACCCGTTGGTGTTGGCGGCTCTTGCGCGTTTTCCGCGTGAGCGGCGGCGCTTTGCCGGTATCGTTCTGGATGTGTTTTTCGACCATTGCCTGGCCCGGCATTGGCAGGATTATGCCGAGCAGCCGCTGGAGCAGTTCACCGGGGACTTTTATCGGGTATTGCTGGCGGAGCCCGAGTTGCCGGGGCGGCTGGCGCGGATTGCGCCGTTCATGGCGGCGGATGACTGGCTGGGGGCGTATGGCGATTTTGCCACGCTGGAGCAGGTGTTCAACGGTATTGCCCGGCGCTTGTCGCGGCCGGAGGGGATGGTTGGGGTGATGGGGGAGCTGGAGCGGCTGTATGAGCCATTGCTGGCGGACTTCAGGGAGTTTTATCCACAGTTGCAGGCGTTTGCAGCGGCTGGCCGGTTGTCTGGCAGTTAGTCCTGCGCTGGCCTCTTCGCGGGCAAGCCCGCGAAGAGGCCGGTACTGGCAGTGCAAGAGTTCAGGCAGCCCGCGCCTGCCGCCGTGGCGCCAGCTCGACTTCTTCAACCCCGAACAACGCCAGGTGAATCGCCTGCTGCGCCTGCAACGCCAGCACCGCTCGCTCCTTGCCCACGCTGCCGATCGGCTGCAGCAGGTGAATGCATACCTCGCCCCGCGGCAGGGCAAACAGGCGCATCAGGTGCGACACCAGGTCATCGTCACCAATGAACGGTGCAATCGGGTCGATCTGGCCATCGCGCAGGTACTGGATAGCGACCGGCTGCACCGCCACGCCACGGTCGATGGCACCTGCCAGCAGGCGACCATGGAAGGTGCGCAGGGTACGGCCACTTGTGGTGGTGCCCTCCGGGAAGATCAGTAGCGGCCGGGAAAGACCCAGTTGCCCGGCGATCTGCTCACGCAGGCGCTGGCTGTCGCCCCCGCCACGGCGGATGAACAAAGTGCCGGCCTTTTCCGCCAGCCAGCCGGCCACCGGCCAGTGCCGCACTTCGGCCTTTGACAGGAACGACAGCGGCAGCAGCATGCCAAGCAACGGGATATCGGTCCAGGACACGTGGTTGCTGACCCACAGCATTGGCCGTTGGGGCAGCTCTCCGATCACCCGCACATCGAAGGGAAGGGCCGCGACCAGGCGCTTCATGAACAGGCAGGTCCAGCGCTGGCGGCGCTCGATGGGCGCCTTGAACCCCAGGCGTTCGCCCAGGGCGATCACGCTGGCCATCAGCATGCCCAGCAGCAGTACCAGCAGCAGTCGAGTCAGGCGGGCCATTACCCGCAGCTTCGGCATCAGACCGCTGCCTTGAAGTGGCGGGCGTAGCGTGGGCACAGTTCGTCGCGCTTGAGCAGGATGAACACATCGGCCACCTGGAAGTCTTCGTCCCAGCACGGCTCGCCGCAGATCTTCGCGCCCAGGCGCATGTACGCCTTGAGCAGCGGTGGCATCTCGGCGATGACGTTGTTCGGCAGGGCCAGGTTGGGCAACGGGTTCTTCGGCTCGGCGCGCAGGTGCTCGGTGCACAGGTAGCGGTCACGCAGGCGCTGCATCACCGCGTGGGCCTGCACCCCGCCATCTTGCATGGGGATGCTGGCGCAGCCCATCAGGTAGCTGTAGCGGCCTTCGTTGAGCACTTCGGCCAGTTCGCCCCAGAGCACGGCGATGGTGCCGCCGTTGCGGTAGTCGGGAGCTACGCAGGTTCGGCCCAGCTCCAGGATCGGGCCCTGCAGCTGCAACAGGCCGTGCAGGCTGAATTCTTCTTCGCTATAGAAGCGGCCCAGGCTGCTGGCGGCCTGATGGTCGAGCAGGCGGGTGGTGGCAACCAGCTCGCCGGTGCTCAGGTCGCGTACGCCAATGTGGCGGCAGTGCACGTCGTAGTCGTCCATGTCCAGGCCTTGCTCGGCTCCTTTGAGCTTGGCCTTGAATTCGGCGCTGAACACTTTGTAGCGCAGGGCCTGGGCTTCCTGCAGGGCCGCGGCGCCAACCAGGCGTTCGGCTTGCAGACGGCGTTCGGTGCTGTTGTCGCCAGCGTGAGCGATCCGAGTCATTACGAGTCTCCATAAGCCAGCCATGAAGGGTTGCGGCCGGTCGGCTTTGTTGTGCAAAGTCAGCCTAGGTAGATGGGGTGTCACCCCTGTGAATCTTTGGTGATGCTTGCGTGACACCCCCTGAGCCACAACTGAAAGCCCTTCAGCAAGGAGCCGACCGATGGCCTGGTTGCAACGACTCAACGACCCGCTTCGCCAAGCGCTGGCGGGCACCCTGGGCGAAACCTATGCCGCGCTGCTCGAGCGCCTTGGCCCGGTTGCCCCGTTCGAACTGGCGGTGCTCGGCGGGCGCGCGATGGCCACCCCCGGCCTGGCCTTCCTGGTCGGCTACCAGGCCGCCTTGCGCGTGCTGTGGCCCAGTGCTCCACCCAGCCTCGGCGCCCTGTGCGCCACCGAACGGCGCAGCGTGCGGCCGGCGGACATGCGCACGCGCCTGGACGGCTTGCGGCTGACCGGCAGCAAGGACTTCGTCACTGCAGGCCTGGAGGCGGAATGGCTGCTGGTGGCGGCGCGCTGCGAGGCGACGGGCGCGGCGCCGCAGTTGAACCTGGCGGTGGTCTACCCCGGGGAGCCAGGTGTGACGCTGGAAGCGCTGCCGACCCTGCCGCTGATGCCGGAGGTAGGCCATGGGCGACTGGTGCTGGAGCACGCGGCGTGCGAGTTATTGGCCGGTGATGGTTGGGATGCCTATGTGAAGCCGTTCCGTTCGCTTGAGGACTTGTATGTGCTTACGGCGTTGACGGCCTGGCTCTATGGCGTGGGGCAGGAGTGCGCCTGGCCGCAGGCCCTGCGCCTGCAGCTGCTTGGGCTGCTGGCCGGGTGTGCCGAAGGTAGCCGGCAGTGCGCCGATAGCGTTGGTTGCCATTTGTTGCTGGGAGGATTGTTTGCACAGTTCCAGGCGCTGCGAGGGGAGATCGATGCCGCGTTGGCGGCGGGGCCGGCGCAGTGGGCGCAGATCTGGCAGCGTGACCAGGGGGTGATGGCGCTGGCGGCGGCGGCGCGGGAGAAGCGGCTGAACAAGGCTTGGGCTGCTGCGGGATTGTCATGAATGCCTGATAGGTTTGTGTGATCCGATGAATCCTGGGGCCGCTTTGCGGCCCTTTCGCGACACAAGGCCGCTCCTACAGGGGAACGCGTCAAGTTCAGGCTGACGCTGTACCTGTAGGAGCGGCCTTGTGTCGCGATAGGGCTGCGCAGCGGCCCCAATAACGGCGATCACGATGAAGGTACTGTTGATCATCCTGATAATGGCTGCGGGTTGTGCCCGGGCCGAAGACTGGCCTGAACCCGACTGGCCAATCGACAACACCCCCCTCGACTGGCAAGCCGTCGACGCCTACGCCTTCCCCGCACGCACCACCCCCGAACGCAGCGGCATCCGCACCGACGCCCTGCTGATCATCCGCGACGGCCGCATCCTCCACGAACGCTACGCCGCCCCCAGCACTGCCGCCACCGCCCACCTGACCTGGTCGATCAGCAAGAGCGTACTCGCCACGCTATTGGGCATAGCCCAGGGCGAAGGCCGCTTCCAGCTGCAGGACCCGGTGACCCGTTTCTACCCGGCCATGCACGCCCATCCCGGCGTGCGCATGGCCGATCTGCTGCATTGGGCCAGCGGCCTGGACTGGCAGGAAGACTACGAGTACGCCCCGCTCAAGTCCTCGGTGGTGGCCATGCTGTATACCCGTGGCCGCGAGGACATGGCGGCCTACGCCGCGGCGCGGGAAGCGGTGGCCAGCCCGGGCCAGCGGTTTCTCTATTCCAGTGGCGACAGCAACCTGCTGGCCGCGGCGTTGCGCGGCATGCTCGATGCCGGTCAGTACCCCGACTACCCCTGGCATGCGCTGTTCATTCCGTTGGGGATCGACAGCGCGGTATGGGAGCGGGACCGCGCGGGTACCTATGTGGGTTCGTCCTACCTGTACCTCAGCGCTCGCGACCTGGCGCGCATCGGCCTGCTGATGCAGCGCGACGGGCGTTGGCAGGATCGGCAATTGCTGCCCAAGCCCTGGGTGGCTTTCAACCGCACGCCGTTTGCCAAAGCCGAAGCACTGCCCGGCGAGGCCAACCCCGGTGGCCACTGGTGGCTCAATCAGCCGCTGGTCGGCGCTGCCCGGCCTTGGCCGAGTGCTCCCGCGGACACCTACGCAGCCCTTGGCCACTGGGGCCAGGCGCTGTACGTGCTGCCCGCGCAAAAGCTGGTGATCGTGCGTTACGCCGATGACCGCGACGGCAGCTACCAGCACGATGAACTGCTCAAGCGGATACTCGCGGCGCTGGCTGGGGAGGGGGCATGAAGCGGGTGCTGCTGGTGGTGCTGCTGGGGGTGGTCTACTGGGCCTGGCATGAGCGCCAGGCCCTGGCGGACTTCCCCGGTATCCTTTCGGCCTACTCGGCCAAGGAATATTGCTCGTGCCGCTTCGTCATGGGGTTCGAGCCGGCGTATTGCCAAGGCTACGTGAAGCAATGGCTGCCGCTGAGCCTGCTGGAGGAAGACAGCCAACAGCGGCAGGTCACCGCCGAAGGCCTGGGCCGTCGCAATCAGGCTGCCTGGCAAGGCCCGCGCGAGGGCTGCCGCTTGCTGCCGTGAAGGCGGGCGGGTAAGGTTGGCGGCCTGGTTTCACGAGATCTGTCATGTTCAAGCTGCCCCGCCTGCTGCCCGCTTTGTTGCTGGCTTTTTGCCTGCCCGCCCACGCCAACTGGCACCTCGATGGCGAGTCTTCGCGCCTTTCGTTCATTACCGGCAAGAACGGTAACACCGCCGAAGTGCACCGCTTCCTGGTGCTGCATGGAACGGTCGACCGCAAGGGAGTGGCCGCGTTGAGCATCGAGATGGACTCGGTGAGCAGCGGTATTCCGCTGCGTGATGAACGCATGCGCGAGGACCTGTTCGAGGTCGAGCGCTTTGCCGAAGCCAAGGTGCAGGCGCAACTGGACCTACGGCCGATCAACGACCTGGCCAACGGTGCCCAGATCGAACTACGCCTGCCATTGACCGTGACGCTGCATGGCCAGTCCCACAGCTACAACGCCCTGCTGCTGGCCACCCGCCTGGACGAGCGACGCTTCCAGGTGGTGACCCTGGAGCCCTTGGTGCTGCGCGCCGAGGATTTCGGCCTGCTGCCGGGGCTGCAACGCCTGCGCAAGTTCGCCGGACTCAAGTCCATCAACCCGTCGGTGCCGGTTAGCGCGGTGCTGATCTTCACCGCCCGCTGACATGCCGGGGCCGGTCTTTCCCTGGCGGGATGGCAACCAGTTCGAACTGCTGATCGACGGCCCCGAGTTTTTTCCGCGCATGCTCCTGGCGATCATGCGCGCCGAATTCCAGGTCGACCTGGAACTGTACCTGGTCGAGGCCGGTGACTGCGCGGATGCGGTGGTCGAAGCGCTGGAGCAGGCTGCCCGACGTGGCGTGCGGGTGCGCTGCCTGTTCGACGACTATGGCTCGCTGGCCTTCAACAGCAAGTTGCGTCAGCGCCTGCTGGACGCAGGTGTGTACCTGCGCTGGTACAACCGCCTGCGCTGGAAGCGTGGCTTGCGCAACCTGTACCGCGATCACCGCAAGTTGCTGCTGGTGGACGAACGCTGGGCAGTGGTGGGCGGCACGGGCGTCACCGACGAGTTCTGGACGCCGGGCGAGGCGACCAGTGAATGGCACGAGGTGATGGTGCAGATGCAGGGGCCGGTGGTAAGCGACTGGCAGTTACTGTTCGACCGCCAGTGGCACGCCAACAACCGTCGCACAGCCTGGCGCCCCGCCGAGGGCTTTGGCCTGCCGCGCCTGCCCAAGGTGCCTGCACAGGGGCAGGGCATGGGCCGGGTAGCCTATGCCGACGCCCGCCAGCACCAGGACATCCTGCATTCGCTGGTGCGCGCGATCAACAGCGGCAAGCAGCGAGTGTGGCTGGCCACGCCTTACTTCCTGCCGACCTGGAGCGTGCGCCGGTCGCTGCGCCGGGCTGCCGGCAAGGGGGTTGATGTGCGGCTGCTGCTGACCGGGCCGCGCACCGATCATCCATCGGTACGTTACGCCGGGCATCGCTATTACCCGCGTCTGCTGCGCGCCGGGGTGCGTATCTACGAGTACCAGCCGTGTTTCCTGCACCTGAAGATGGTGTTGATCGACGATTGGGTCAGTATCGGCTCATGCAACTTCGATCACTGGAACCTGCGCTTCAACCTCGAGGCCAATATCGAGGCACTCGACCCGCCGCTGACGGCTGCCGTGCAGGCCAGTTTCGAGCGTGATTTCGCCTTGAGCGAGGTGGTCGACCTGGGCCACTGGAATGCCCGGCCGCTGTGGCGCCGGGTGAAGCAGCGGTTGTGGGGGTGGCTGGACCGGTTGGTGGTCAACTTGCTCGACCGTCGCGACTGAGACCAGCTATCGTGCAGTGATTGGCTCAAGGCAATCGAAGGAGTGGGTGCGATGACGGCAAAGAAAATTCTCATGTTGGTCGGCGACTACGTCGAAGATTACGAAGTCATGGTGCCGTTCCAGGCGCTGAGCATGGTCGGGCACACGGTGCATGCGGTATGCCCGGAAAAGGTCGCGGGGCAGACCGTGCGTACCGCGATTCATGATTTCGAGGGCGAACAGACCTACAGCGAAAAGCCGGGGCACAACTTTGCCTTGAATTATGACTTCGTGCGTGTACGGCCCGAGAGTTACGACGCGCTGCTGATCCCGGGTGGTCGTGCACCGGAGTACCTGCGCCTGGATGAGCGGGTGCTGGAGCTGGTGCGGGCGTTCGACCAGGCCGGCAAGCCGATCGCGGCGGTTTGCCATGGTGCCCAGTTGCTGGCGGCGGCCGGCGTGCTGGAAGGGCGCGAATGCAGTGCGTACCCGGCGTGCGCCCCGGAAGTGCGCTTGGCGGGCGGGACATTCATCGATATCGCGGTGGACCAGGCGCATGTGGACGGCAACCTGGTGACGGCACCGGCATGGCCGGCGCATCCGGCGTGGTTGGCGGCATTCCTCAAGGTGCTTGGTACCCGTATTGCCTGATACGGCCTTATCGCCGGCAAGCCAGCTCCCACAGGTTTAGCGAAGGTTTCAAGACCTGTGGAGTACCTGTGGGAGCTGGCTTGCCGGCGATGAGGCCAGTGCAGGCAACACAGCTCAACCAGGCTTAACCCACCTGCTCGACCCAGTCATTGAGGTTGTAGTAGTTGGTCACCCGGGCAATCTTCCCGCAATGGATATAGAAGAACGCCCCTGCCGGCAGCACATAGGTCTGCCCGTTGGCCGCCGGCAACCCTTCGTCATCGGCCAGATATTCCCCATGCACGGTGAACTCCGCCGCCGCGCGGCTGCCGTCGGCGTTCTGCATCACCACGATATCGGCCAGGCGCTCGCGGTAGCAGCGGTTCATCTTGTCCATGAACGCTGCAAACCGGGCCTTGCCCATCTGCCGCTCGCCCTGGTTGATGTCGTGGATCACATCCTCGCTGAGCAGGGCGAGAAAGGCCGGCATGTCGCCCGCATTGAAGGCGGCGTAGTAAGCATTTACCAGTTCGGTAGCGGTCATGGAACAATACCTGTCGTGGAGGGAAAAGGCGGGTCGTCGCTCCGGATGATAGGGTTTCCCCTCAAGCCCGGCTTAGCCGAGCGCGTCATCCACATCGACAAAACGACCGCCAAGCATGGAAATACGCCTGTTGCACGGCGCCGCTATCGCGCCTTACATCGATGACCTCGCTCGCCTGCGCCTTACCGTGTTTCGCGAGTTTCCCTACCTTTATGACGGCACCCCGGAGTACGAGGCCGACTACCTGGCCACTTATGCCCGCTCCGGGCGCAGCCTGGTGGTGCTGGCGCTGGACGACGGCAAGGTGGTCGGTGCCTCCACCGGCCTGCCGCTGGTGGATGTCGCCCCCGAGTTCCAGCAGCCGTTCCTGGCCCAGGGGCGCGACCCGGCCAGCGTGTACTACTTTGGTGAATCGGTGGTACTGCCCGAGTACCGTGGCCAGGGCCTGGGGGTGCGCTTTTTCATCGAGCGCGAGTCCTACGCACACAAGCTGGCCGAGTTCGACTATTGCGCGTTCTGTGCGGTCGAGCGGCCAGGTGTGCATCCGCGGCGGCCTGCGGACTACAAGCCGTTGCATGGCTTCTGGCGTAACCGCGGCTTCCTGCACGACCCGTCGCTGCGCACCAGCTACGCCTGGCGCGACCTGGACGAGCAGGAAAGCTCCGACAAGCTGATGTCGTTCTGGCTCAAGGAACTGCCGATATGATCCGCCTGGCGGCCTGCCAGTACGCCATCGAGCTGCATGAAACCTGGGAGGCCTACGCCGATCATCTGCAAGCCCTGTGCGCCAAGGCGGTGGACGCGGGGGCCCGCTTGCTGCTGTTGCCGGAGTACGCCGGCCTGGTGCTCAGCGGGCAGCTGAGTGCCGAGCAGCGGGGTGACCTGAAGGCTTCCATCGCCGGTATCCAGCCGCTGATCGAACCCTGGAGGGCCTTGTGCGAGAGCCTTGCCCGGCGCTGGGGTATCTACCTGCAACCGGGTAGCGTACCGGTGCTGGACAGCGATGGGCGCTACCGCAACCGTGCCTGGCTGTTCGGCCCCCAAGGTGTGCTGGGCTACCAGGACAAACTGATGATGACCCGTTTCGAACGGGAGCAGTGGGACATAGCCGCGGGCCAGGGGCTGCAGGTGTTCGACACTGAACTGGGGCGCCTGGGCATCCTGATCTGCTACGACAACGAATTCCCGATGCTGGCGCGGCGCCTGGCGGAGGGTGGTGCCGACCTGATCCTGGCGCCGAGCTGTACCGACACCGAGGCGGGTTACCACCGGGTGCGCATCGGTGCCCAGGCGCGGGCGCTGGAGAACCAGATTGCGGTGTTGCAGAGCCCCACGGTCGGGCTGGCGCCCTGGTCGCCGGCGCTGGACGAGAATATCGGCCGGGCAGGGCTGTTCGTGCCGCCGGATCATGGGATGCCGGGGGATGGGGTGGTGGCCTTGAGTGAAGAATCGAGCCCTGCCACTAGTCAGTGGCTGGTCTGTGAGGTGGACCTTGAGGAAGTACGGAGGGTGAGGCGGGAAGGGCAGGTGTTTACCCGCAGGGACTGGCCGGAGCAGTTTGACCGGATCTGCCCCCTGTAGGAGCAGCCTTGTGCTGCTAATGGGCCTGTGCTCACCCAAATATCTGTGGGTGACACAAGGCCTCTTCGCAGCACAAGGCTGCTCCTACAAAGAGCAGGGCCGTGACGCTTTTGCAGCAGATTTACTTCACTTCGACTGCCAGGCTCTGGGCAATCTTGCTCTGCCACAGGGCAGGGCCAGTGATGTGTACCGACTCACCGTTGCTGTCCACGGCGACGGTCACCGGCATGTCCTTGACCTCGAACTCGTAGATCGCTTCCATGCCCAGCTCGGCGAAGGCCAGGACCTTCGACTTGCGGATGGCCTGGGCCACCAGGTAGGCAGCACCGCCGACGGCCATCAGGTACACGGCCTTGTTGTCCTTGATCGCTTCGATGGCGGCAGGGCCGCGCTCGGACTTGCCGATCATGCCGAGCAGGCCGGTCTGCTCGAGGATCTGGCGGGTGAACTTGTCCATGCGGGTGGCGGTGGTCGGGCCGGCTGGGCCTACCACTTCGTCACCGACCGGGTCGACCGGGCCAACGTAGTAGATGAAGCGGCCTTTCAGGTCCACCGGCAGCTCTTCGCCACGGTTGAGCATTTCGACCATGCGCTTGTGCGCGGCATCGCGGCCGGTCAGCATCTTGCCGTTGAGCAGGATGGTTTCGCCCGGCTTCCAGCTGGCGACTTCTTCCGGGGTGATGGCGTCGAGGTTGACGCGACGGGCGCTCGGGCCGGCTTCCCAGACGATTTCCGGGTAGGCGTCCAACGACGGCGCTTCCAGCTCGGCCGGGCCGGAGCCATCGAGCACGAAGTGGGCGTGGCGGGTGGCGGCGCAGTTGGGGATCATGCACACCGGCAGCGAAGCGGCGTGGGTCGGGTAGTCCATGATCTTGACGTCGAGCACGGTGGTCAGGCCACCCAGGCCCTGGGCGCCGATGCCCAGCTGGTTGACCTTCTCGAACAGCTCCAGACGGATTTCTTCCAGGCGGTTCTGCGGGCCACGGGCTTTCAGTTCGTGGATGTCGATGGACTCCATCAACACTTCCTTGGCCATGACGGCGGCCTTCTCGGCGGTACCGCCGATGCCGATGCCGAGCATGCCAGGCGGGCACCAGCCAGCGCCCATGGTCGGGACGGTCTTCAGTACCCAGTCGACGATCGAGTCGGACGGGTTGAGCATGGCCATCTTCGACTTGTTCTCCGAGCCGCCGCCCTTGGCTGCGACATCGACCTCGACCTTGTCGCCGGGGACGATGGAGTAGTGGATCACTGCCGGGGTGTTGTCCTTGGTGTTCTTGCGGGCACCGGCCGGGTCGGCCAGGATCGAAGCGCGCAGGACGTTTTCAGGCAGATTGTAGGCGCGACGCACACCTTCGTTGATCATGTCGTCGACGCTCATGGTGGCGCCGTCCCAGCGCACGTCCATGCCCACGCGGATGAACACGGTGACGATACCGGTGTCCTGGCAGATCGGGCGATGGCCAGTGGCGCACATGCGCGAGTTGATCAGGATCTGGGCGATGGAATCGCGCGCAGCAGGCGATTCTTCACGCAGATAGGCCTCGTGCATGGCCTGGATGAAATCGACGGGGTGGTAGTACGAGATGAATTGCAGGGCGTCGGCGACGCTCTGAATCAGGTCGTCTTGCTTGATCACGGTCATGCAGCGCGCTCCTCTTAAAGACGGGAACATTCATTACGGCGCTCGACGGTGCCGACCAGCGTGTCGAAGCGCCTTGCAAGGCGCCGGCAGGTCAGGCCGACGGAAAAAGGCGCGGCAGTATAGCGCGCATCCGTGCCGGGCACACCTGCGGTCGGTCTGGACCATGGTCGGCAGTGGTTGGGCATCCTTTTTGCTGCCGTTGCGTGCTTGGCTTAAAGTGCACTGTGATATGTGGAGAAAGACCGACCATGCCCGTACTTTGCGTGGGCGAGCGCCGCTGGGCGGTGCCGACCGGCAGCAACCTGCTCGATGCCTTGAACGAGGCCGGGCTGAACGTACCCTACAGTTGCCGCGCCGGCAGTTGCCATGCCTGCCTGGTGCACTGCCTGGGCGGGCAACCGCTGGATGCCATGCCCGAGGCCCTGGCGCCGGACAAGCATGCCCAGGGCTGGCGGCTGGCCTGTCAGTGTCGGGTAGTCGAAGATCTGCGCGTGGCGCTGTTCGACCCGCAGCAGGATGGCCTGCCGGCGCAGGTCTGTGCCCTGGACTGGTTCGGCGATGTGCTGCGCGTGCGGCTGCGGCCCGAACGGGCAATGCGTTACCAGGCGGGGCAGCATGTGGTGCTGTGGAATGGCGCGGTGGCGCGGCCTTACTCCTTGGCCAGCTTGCCGGGCGAAGATGATTTCCTCGAGTTTCATATCGACTGCCAGCACCCCGGCGCCTTTTGTGACAAGGCCCGTGGCTTGCAGCTGGGTGATGTGCTGCGCCTGGGCGAGCTCAGGGGAGGGGCCTTGCACTACGACCCGGACTGGCAACAGCGGCCGCTGTGGTTGCTGGCGGCGGGGACCGGGCTGGCGCCGTTGTGGGGCATCTTGCGCGAGGCTCTGCGGCAGGGGCACCAAGGGGAAATCAGGGTCATGCATGTGGCGCACGAGGACGCTGGGCATTATCTGGCCGAGCCGTTGCGCAAGATGGCGGATGTGAGTGTCGAGTTGGTACTGGCAGAGCGGCTGGATGAAGCGTTGGCCGGGTTGCGGCCGTCATCGCGGCAGACGGTGGCGCTGGTGTGCGGAGCGCCGGGGAGTGTCGAGCGGTTTGCCCGGCGGCTGTTCATTGCCGGGGTGCCACGGGGGCAGGTGTTTGCCGATGTGTTTGTCGAGCATGCCTGAGGCATTTGTGTAATCTGGGCTGGCCCCATCGCCGGCAAGCCAGCTCCCACAGGATTGCAACAGACCTGGGCCTGCGCAGTAACCTGTGGGAGCTGGCTTGTCGGCGATGGGGCCGCAGTGCGGCCCCGTTTGGAGCAGATCAACCGACCAGCGGATCACCGACATGCAGGATCTTCATGCCATTGGTGCCACCGATGGTGTGGTAGCTGTCACCCTTGGTCAGGATTACCCAGTCACCTTGCTCCACCAGGCCACGCTTGAGCAGTTCGTCGACCGCTGCCTGACTCACCTTGTCGGCCGGCAGCGAGGCCGGATCGAAGGCAATCGGGTACACGCCGCGGAACATGTTGGCACGTGCCTGGGTAGCGCGGTGCGGCGACAGGGCGAAGATCGGCACGTGCGAACGCAGGCGCGACATGATCAGCGGGGTGTAGCCACTCTCGGTCAGCGCAATGATCGCCTTCACGCCCGGGAAGTGGTTGGCGGTGTACATGGCCGCCAGCGCGATGCTCTCGTCGCAGCGCTCGAAGGTAGTGTGCAGGCGGTGGCTGGACTTCTGGCTGGTCGGGTGCTTTTCGGCACCCAGGCAGATACGGGCCATGGCCTGGACAGCTTCGATCGGGTAGGCACCGGCGGCACTCTCGGCCGACAGCATCACCGCGTCGGTGTTGTCCAGCACGGCGTTGGCCACGTCGGACACTTCGGCACGGGTCGGCATCGGGTTCTGGATCATCGACTCCATCATCTGGGTCGCCACGATCACTGCCTTGTTGTTGCGGCGGGCGTGCTGGATGATCTTCTTCTGGATGGCGATCAGCTCGGCGTCGCCGATTTCCACGCCCAGGTCGCCACGGGCGACCATGACGGCGTCGGATGCGAGGATCAGCTTGTCGAGGGTCTCGTCGTCGGCCACCGCTTCGGCGCGTTCGATCTTGGCCACCAGCCAGGCGCTGCCGCCAGCTTCGTCACGCAGCTTGCGGGCGTATTCCATGTCGCTGGCGTCACGCGGGAAGGACACGGCCAGGTAGTCCAGGTCCATTTCCGCGGCCAGCTTGATGTCGGCCTTGTCTTTCTCGGTCAGGGCCGGTGCGGTAAGGCCGCCACCTTTACGGTTGATGCCTTTGTGGTCCGACAGCGGGCCACCGATGATCACCACGCAGTGCAGGGCATCTGCGGTGGCGGTCTCGACGCGCATCACCACGCGGCCATCGTCGAGCAGCAACTCGTCACCAACGCCGCAGTCCTTGACCAGGTCGGGGTAGTCGATACCGACGATGTCCTGGTTGCCTTCGGTCAGCGGGTGGGCGGTGGAGAAGGTGAACTTGTCACCGATCTTCAATTCGATACGCTTGTTGGCGAACTTGGCGATGCGGATCTTCGGACCCTGCAGGTCGCCCAGCAGTGCAACATGGCGGCCGTTCTTGGCGGCGATGTCACGGATCAGGCGCGCGCGGGCCTTGTGCTCGTCCGGAGTGCCGTGGGAGAAGTTCAGGCGTGCCACGTCCAGGCCGGCGAGGATCAGCTGTTCGATCACTTCCGGCGAGTTGCTGGCGGGGCCAAGGGTGGCGACGATTTTGGTACGGCGGATGCTCATGCACAGACTCCTATAGTGAAGCGCAGCGAAAGGCTACTCCTGAATCTCGCTGTAGTCATTGTTCCGTTGCACTACCTGCGACCGAGGCAGGGTGGCATTTGAACGGGCAGGGCATCATTGCAAAAGGGTGTGAAGATTTGCCGGCAAAGGCCGATACACTGGCATCAAAGGAGACCCCCATGCGAGCCCTGATCGTTTTAGCCCTGGCGGCCAGCGCCGTCGGTTGCACCCGCTGGTCCATGGACCACCACCTGAACAATGCCTACCGTGCCTACGACCGTGGCGATTGCGCGCGGGTCATGCTCGAGCTGTCGCAGGTCGACCGCACCAGCCGTGCACGACCGTTCATCCACCCCGAGGTGTCGCTGCTGCGCGGCCAGTGCCTGGAGCGCCAGGCCTTGTACGTGGATGCGGCGCAGACCTACCAGTACCTGATCCAGCAGTACCCGGGCAATGAATACGCGTATCGTGCCCAGGCACGCCTGCAGACCCTGGAGAAACTCGGCCATTTGCGCGGCACCGAAGCCGCCGTGGCGAACCCGGTGACCGCCGCACCTTGGCGTTAACACCAAGGTGTGATTTATTTCACGGGATTTGCCGCGCGCGCTGCGCTAATCTGTAACTCAGTTGTTACAACAACCGCCAGTTCCACGTATTCCTGGCATCGGATACGGACTGCACTTGCGATCATGTTCAACAAGCGCCACATCGAACGCCATCAGCTACCTTGTGTTCTCAAGGTGTTCAACCGCATTACCGGCCAGGCCATCGGCCAGCTGGGTAACGCCTCTGAAGACGGGCTGATGCTGATAAGCCAGCTACCTGTGCTGGTCGGGCCCGACTATGATCTGCAATTACGCCTGCCGCTGCTTGGTGGCGGGCATCAATTCGTCAACCTTACCGCCAGCTGCCTGTGGTGCCGTGAAGACCAGACGCCCGGGCACTACGATTCCGGTTTCATGCTGCTGCAGGCCCCCCGCGAGTACGATGAATTCGTCCGTTCGTTGCGCGACTATTTCAGTTTCCGCCCCGCCAACGCATCTGCCTGAGCCTGCTGAGCCCCGGGCCCAGCTTCTGGAATCGCGCTAGAATCGGGTCGACCTCGATACAGGACGACCCCGTGACCTCCAGCATTTTCTGGCACGACTACGAAACCACCGGCATCAACCCGCGCTGTGACCGGCCGTTGCAGGTTGCCGGTGTGCGCACCGACTTCGACCTCAACGAAATCGACGAGCCGATCAGCCTTTATTGCCGGCCCTCCGACGATATCCTGCCGCACCCGGCCGCCTGCCTGGTGACTGGCATCACCCCACAACTGCTGGCCGAGCAGGGTTTGTGCGAAGCGGAGTTCATGACCCGGGTGCACGCACAACTGGCGCACCCTGGTACCTGTGGCGCCGGCTACAACACCCTGCGCTTCGACGACGAAGTGACCCGCTACAGCCTGTACCGCAACTTTTTCGACCCTTATGCCCGAGAGTGGCAGGGCGGCAACAGCCGCTGGGACCTGATCGACATCGTGCGCACGGCCTATGCACTGCGCCCGGACGGCATCGAGTGGCCGCAGCAGGACGGGCGCACCAGCCTGCGCCTGGAGCTGCTGAGCAAGGCCAATGGCATCGACCATGGGCATGCCCACGAAGCGCTTTCCGACGTGCGGGCAACCATCGCCCTGGCCCGCCTGATCCGGCAAAAACAGCCCAAGTTGTATGACTGGCTGTTTCAGTTGCGCAGCAAGCATAAAGTGATGGAGCAGATCCGTTTGTTGCAGCCACTGGTGCATATATCCGGGCGCTTCTCGGCGGCACGCAATTACCTTGGTGTCGTATTGCCGCTGGCCTGGCACCCGCGTAATCGCAATGCACTGATTGTGTGCGACCTGCATCAGGAAACCCTACCGTTACTACGGGAAAGTGCTGAAGTTCTACGCCGGCGTTTGTATACCCGCCATGAAGAACTGGCCGAAGGCGAATTACCCGTGCCGCTCAAATTGGTGCAGGTCAATCGCTGCCCGGTAGTGGCGCCACTTTCGGTATTACGCCCGGCCGATCAACAGCGGTTGGGTCTGGACTTGACGTTGTTACAATTGCGCGGCGAAGAATTGGCCGAGCAACAGGCGCAATGGCAAGACAAGCTGGAACACATCTACGGCAAGGAAGACTTCGCCCCGAGTGAAGACCCGGAACAACAGTTGTATGACGGTTTTCTGGGGGACCGTGACCGCCGCTTATGCGAGCAAGTTCGTGCACTGGAACCGGCGCAGTTGAGCCATGGGCAGTGGATGTTCGATGACCTGCGCTTGCCTGAATTGTTGTTCCGCTATAGGGCACGCAACTTCCCCGAGACCCTGACCGGCGAAGAGCGGCAACGCTGGTTCAGCTTCTGCCAGCAGCGCCTGAGCGACCCGCAGTGGGGCGCGCCGAATACGCTGGGCGACTTCGAACAGGCGCGGCAGCAGGCCTGGGAGGGCGCTGACGATGCGGGGCGGCGGGTGCTGGATGCCTGGCAGGTACATGCCCGGCAATTGCAGGCACAGTATGCAGTTGGCTGAGCGCTGACACAAAACGCGGACAAACAAAAACGCCGGCAATATGCCGGCGTTCTTGTTGCGATAAGCAGCAGGCGTGTGCGGACAATCAGTCCAGCAGGGTCGCCCAGCTTTCAACCACATCGCCACCCCACTTGGCTTTCCATTCTTTCAGGGTCTTGTGGTTGCCGCCTTTGGTTTCGATCACTTCATTGTTGTGCGGGTTCTTGTATTGCTTGACCTTGCGCGCACGCTTGGTGGCGGTAGTCTTGACTGCACCACGAGGGGCCTTGCTCAGTTTCGACTCTGGGTCGAGCAGGGCAATCACGTCGCGCAGCGACTTGGAGTACTCGCCCATCAGTGCGCGCAATTTGCCTTCGAACTCCAGTTCTTTCTTCAGCTTGTCATCCTGCGACAGGTTGGCCAGGCGGGCCTGAAGTTCCTTGATGGCTTCTTCGGTAGCGCGGTACTCGTTGATCAGGGACATGGAGTGTTCCTTAATGCGTGTTCAGAAATGTGTGGGGCAATAATAGACAGGCAATACTCGCAAGTAAACATATTGTTGGGCAATTAACTGTTAACTAAGCTGTGACAACCATTTCTCTACGTGAACAAAAATTTACAATTAACCCTGCATTTCGTCATGTCTGTCAGAGAATGCCGGTAGTGCATCTCGTCAGGAACACAGGCCACGGCCGCTGCGATCAATACTGCGTTTTTCCTGGCGGGCCGCTAGAATGAGCGCCTTTGCGAAGTTCTGGAGTCTCATTCATGCGCACCTATCGTCTGGTGATCGCCTGCCCCGACCGTGTTGGCATCGTGGCGAAAGTCAGTAATTTCCTGGCCTTGTACAATGGCTGGATCAACGAAGCCAGCCACCACTCCGATGAGCAGAGCGGTTGGTTCTTCATGCGCCATGAAATCCGCGCCGAATCGCTGCCGTTCGGTATCGAAGCCTTCCGCGAGGCGTTTGCGCCGATCGCCGAAGAGTTCTCCATGACCTGGCGCATTACCGACTCGGCGCAGAAAAAGCGCGTGGTACTGATGGCCAGCCGCGAGTCGCACTGCCTGGCGGACCTGCTGCACCGCTGGCACACCGATGAACTGGACTGCGAGATCCCTTGCGTGATCTCCAACCACAACGACCTGCGCAGCATGGTCGAGTGGCACGGTATTCCGTTCTTCCATGTACCGGTCGACCCCAAGGACAAGGCATCGGCCTTTGCCGAAGTTTCGCGCCTGGTGCAGGAGCACGCCGCCGACGTGGTGGTGCTGGCCCGCTACATGCAGATCCTGCCGCCGCAACTGTGCCAGGACTATGCTGAAAAGGTGATCAATATCCACCACAGCTTCCTGCCGTCGTTCGTCGGCGCCAAGCCGTATCACCAGGCGGCCCTGCGTGGTGTGAAACTGATCGGCGCGACCTGCCACTACGTTACCGAAGAGCTGGACGCCGGCCCGATCATCGAGCAGGACGTGGTGCGTGTCAGCCATGCCGACAGCATCGATGACATGGTCCGCTTTGGCCGTGATGTGGAGAAGATGGTGTTGGCCCGTGGCCTGCGTTATCACCTGGAAGACCGGGTGCTGGTGCATGGCAACAAGACTGTAGTTTTTGATTGACGGCCTTGGGGCTGCTTTGCAGCCCATCGCCGGCAGGCCAGCTCCCACAGGTTTGCACATGGCTTGAGGTCGATGCGGTCGGTGTGGGAGCTGGCTTGCCGGCGAAAGGGGCGCAAAGCGCCCCCCGGCAATCTTGAGGGATACGTAATGGCGAAGACTCGCAACAACCCCACCGCCTCACCCCCACCCACCCTCGGTGAAGGCTGCCTGGCCCGCTACGACCCCGAAGCCCTGGCCGACACCGATGGCACCGATTTCCCCGGCGCTGCGGAACTTTGGCAGCAGCTCAACCCGCCTGACGCCGCCAACGCGCCAGCAGCGGGCGCGCCAGCAGGCACACAAACACCGGCCCACCCGCCAGCAGATAAAAGTAGTAAGTGACCGCCCGCCATATCAGGATCGCCGCAGCCGCGGTCGAACTGCCCACCAGTGGCGTCAGCAAGCTGGCCGAAGTCAGCTCGGCGGCACCGGCACCGCCAGGCAGCAGGCTGAACTGGCCGGCACTGAGCGAGAGCATCTGCACCAAAAAGCTGGGGATCCACGCCAGGTCTACCCCCAACCCCCTCAATACCAGGTACAACACGCTGTAGCGCAGGCCCCAGTGGGCGCAGGTCAGGGTGAACACCAAGGTCAGCGTACGCTTGGGCAGGCGCCAAGTCTGCGCCAGTGCATCGATGAAGCGTAGCAGTTTGCGTGCCCAGCGCCGCTTGCGCTGGCGGCTCATGCCCAGGCGGCGCAGCAACCTGCCGTTCACGCGCATCACCGTGCGCCGGTAGCGCAGCAGGCCGATCACTCCGGCCAGTGCCGTGCACAGCAGCAACGCGCTGCCCAGCAACATGCTCTCCTGGCTGCGGCCCAGGCTGTGGAACAGTGCATAACCGGCAATAGCCAGCATCGCGCAGAAAAAGAACACCAGGTCGTTCAGCTGATCCATGGCAAACACCGCGCCGCTGCGCGCCGGGCCTATCCGGTCACGTGCCAGCAGGGCCATCAGGGTCAAGGGGCCGCCGCTGCCGCCGGGGGTGGTACAGATGGCGAACTCGGTAGCCATCACCACACCCAGGCTGCGCAGGCGCCCAAGCCTTGCTCCTTGCTGGCCGAGCAACAGGCGCAAGCGGATGGCGTTGATGACCCAGCAAAGCAGGATCATGCCCAGCAGGGTCAGCATGAGGCTGGGGGCGAAGCGCTGCAGCCTCGGTAGCAGCTCGCTGCCACCGAGCAGTGCCGGTACCAGCATGGCACCCAGCAGTGCCAGGGCCAGCCAGGCCAGGCGGTTCATACGCTGGCCTGGCGGTCGAGCCAGGTGGATTTGGTCAGCGGCTCTCGGCCCTGTGCCAGTAGCGTGTGCAAGGTGTTCAGCCAATAGTCGCGGGACGCGCGATGGCGCATGTCCACCGGGTGCAGGCCCAGGCGCAGGGTCTGGGCGTCGCGCCAGCGCCGGCATTGCCAGTCGCACAGCACCCGTGACAGGCCACGGCGCCAGGCGCTGCGTGCACTCCAGACAAGCCCTGGGGCCTTGATCGCGGTGAAGTCCGGTAAACGATACAGGTGCTGTGGCGTGCTGGTGTAGCGCAGCGGCAGACGGCGCAGTGCCTGGCGGGTGCCTTCGCTCATCAGCCAGGCAGGCGCGACGAAGCCTGCCACTGGCCAGCCCTGCTGGGCGAACAGTGCCAGGCCGTGCTCCAGTCGTTGCAGGGCCTGCTGCTGGTCAAGGGCGTAGAATTCCCCTTCGTGGGTATAGATGCGGCGCATGAAGTATTCGCCGGGTGTGCGCGGTGGTGGCCCGCTGTCGGCATGGTAGAAACCGTGCAGGGCAAGCTCGTCGCCCTGGGCCAGGCGCCGTTCGAGCAAGCGGCAGAAGGTAGGCGAGCGTTGCAGCGGGTTGCGGTGGTGAAAGTCCGGCACCACCAGCCAGGTCATGGGGATGCCGCCGATGGCGTCGACGGCCTGGACGAAGGGCTGGTAGTCGGGCCAGGTTTCGGGCGCGACATCGTGCAGCACCAGCATCAGGCTGCGCGATGCCGGTAGCGGCTCAGCCATGGGCACGTACCTGTGGCTGGTGGCCGAGCACAGCCTGGTAGTGTTGCAGCAGGCCGGCGACGACGTTGTCCCACGAATAGTGCTGCTCGGCATGGCGACGGGCCTGTACCCCAAGCGTGCGCACACCGGCTTCGAACGCCTCTTGCACGGCCGTCGCCATGGCCTGGCTATCGTTGGGGCGGCACAAGCGCCCGCATTGTTCGTTGACGATTTCGCCGAAAGCACCTGCGCGCACGGCCACTACCGGCGTGGCGCTGGCCATCGCTTCGAGAATGACCAGGCCGAAGGTTTCCTGGTCACCGGCATGCACCAGCAGGTCGGCGCTGGCCATCAGCCGGGCGACTTCCGGTGCCGGGCAGAAGTGATCGATCACACTGACGTTCCGCGGTACGTTGGCCGGCATGTTCGAACCCACCAACAGCAAGTGGTAGGGGTGGCCCAGGTGCTGCATGCAGTCGAGCAGCACCGGCAGGTTCTTTTCTCGCGAGCCACGGCCGGCGTAGATCAGCAGGCGACTGGTTTCGGCAATACCCAGTTCGGCACGCAGCTGCGGGTCGCGCTGGTTGGGGTGGAAGGTGGCCAGGTCGACGCCCAGGCGCTGCACGTGCACATCGCGCACGCCCAGGCGGCGCAACTTGTCTGCCATGACCTGGCTGGGGGCCAGGACCCGGTCGAAATTGCCGTACAGCTTGCTGACATAGGCCTCGACATTGGGGGTGAACCAGTTGCCCATGCGGTTGCTGACCAGCAGCGGCAGGTCGGAATGGTAGAAGCCGATTACCGGCACATCGAGCTTGCGCCGCGCTTCCAGCGCAGCCCAGGCGGTCAGGTAGGGGTCGCCGACTTCGATCAGGTCGGGCTTGAGCCTGCGCAGCACATTGCACCAAGGGGCCAGGCGTACCGGGAAGCGGTAGCCATTGCCGAACGGCAGTGGCGGTGCGGGCACCTGGTATATGCCATCGGCGTGCTGGGCGCTGGCACCGGGTATCAGCAAGCTGTGGCGGACGCCCTGGATGGCGTCGAGGCGGTGGTGTTTGGCATCAAGATAGGTACGTACGCCACCACTGGCGGGGGCGTAGAACATGGTGATGTCGGCGATGTGCACGATCAGCATCCCTCCGGGATCGTCTTCGGGTCTGTCATCCGGCGTTAACGGGCCGGCGATGACGCGCCTAAAGGTTGACCTATCAGAAGGATAGTTTGTTCGATCGGGGTTGGGTGGGGTTGGGAAGAGGGTAGGCTGCACAAGCGTTGTAGGAGCAGCCTTGTGCTGCGAAGGGGCCAGAGAAGGCAACACAGTTGTATTGCCTGTACTGGCCTCTTCGCAGCACAAGGCTGCTCCTACAAAGAGAGGAGTAGCACTTGTCAGATGCGGAAGCTGCCCACCAGGTGCTTCAGGCGGCCGGCCTGCTGCTCCAGGTCGGAGCAGGCGCGCAGGGTGGCCTGCAGGTTTTCCACGCCCTCCTGGTTGAGCATGTTGATTTCGTTGATGTCCATGTTGATCGCTTCGACCACGGCGGTCTGCTCTTCGGTGGCGGTGGCTACCGACTGGTTCATGCCGTCGATCTCGCCGATGCGCACGGTAACGCTGTCCAGCCGTTCACCGGCCTGGTTGGCGATCTGCATGCTGTCCTGGCTGTGGCGCTGGCTCTGGTCCATGGTCTCGACCGATTCGCGCGCGCCGACCTGCAGTTCTTCGATCATGGTCTGCACCTGTTGCGCCGACTCCTGGGTGCGGTGCGCCAGGTTGCGTACTTCATCGGCGACTACGGCAAAACCACGCCCGGCTTCACCGGCACGGGCCGCTTCGATGGCCGCGTTCAGCGCCAGCAGGTTGGTCTGCTGGGAAATGCTGGTGATCACCTCAAGGATCTGACCGATGTTGACGGTCTTGCTGTTCAGCGTCTCGATGTGCGCGCTGGAAGTGACGATCAGGTCGGACAGGCGGTTCATTGCCGCAATGTTGCGTTCCACCACCTGCTGCCCTTCTTCGGCCAGCAACCGCGCCGAACTGGCGTGCTGCGAGGCCTGGGCGGCGTTGCCGGCAATTTCCTGGGCGGCGGCGCCCAGTTCGTTGATGGCGGCGGCCACGCTGTTGGTACGGTTGGACTGTTCGTCGGAGTTGGTCATCGACGAGTTCGAGGCACTGATGACCCGCAGGGCAACTTCGTTGACCTGCTCGGTGGCCGAGGACACTTCGCGGATCGAACTGTGTATACGTTCGACAAAACGGTTGAAGGCGCTGCCCAGGACGCCGAACTCGTCATGGTTGTGGATGCGCAGGCGCTTGGTCAGGTCGCCTTCACCCTCGGCAATATCTTCCATGGCACGGGTCATGGTGTGCAGCGGCTGCATCAGCACGCGGATCAGCAGCCCGAGCAGGCCGATGATGATCACCACCGCCACCAGCGTGGCGATCACCGCTGACGTGCGGAAGGTGCTCAGCATCGAGAAGGCCTTGTCCTTGTCCACCGACAGGCCGATGTACCAGTTGGCCGACGGCAGGCCGGTGATCGGGGTGAAGGTCAGCAGGCGGGCCTGGCCGTCGCTCTGCACTTCGGTCAGCTCACCGCTCAGTTTCGGCGTGTGCTGCGGGAACAGGTCCGACAGCGACTTCATCACCAGGTCTTTGTCCGGGTGCACCAAGATCTTGCCTTGATCGTTGACCAGGAAGGCATAGCCCATGCCGCCGAAGTTCAGCGAGTTGATGATCTGCGCCAGGCCGTCCAGGGCCAGGTCGCCACCGACGACACCGACACTGCCGGACACTTTGTTGATGATGCCGATGACCATCCTGTTGGTGGCCATGTCGATGTATGGCTCGGTCAGGATCGGGCCTGCGGCGTTCATGCCGTCCTTGTACCAGGGACGGATACGTGGGTCGTAGCCGTCAGGCATCTTCGTGTCAGGACGCACGCTGAAGCCACCGTCGACCTTGCCCACGTAAACCGTGAGAAAGCTCGAGATCAGCGCATTCTGGCCCATCAGGGTTTCGGCGTTGGTCGGGTCCTGGGCTATGTTCTGTGCCAGGTTTTCCACCAGCTTGATACGGCCTTCGAACAGGTTGCGGATATTGGTCGAAGTGGAAGCGCCCATTTCAGCCAGATAGTTCTCGAGGTCCTCGCGGATCGCATTACGCTGGAGGTAATCGTTGTAGAGCGTGAAAAGGCTGAAGGCGAGTATCACGATCAGTGATGCTGCCAAAAGAATCTTGTGGCTGAAACGAAGGCTTTTGTTCATGGCGTAATCGGTTCCGCTAAGGTTTCATATCAGGCGTTTGCACGCGTGGAGTCGCAAAGCAGTGCAATATCCCGAAAAGTCCCTTTTCGGTTGTTCCTCTCTATTAAGGCGAATATCACCCACAGGTATCGGCCGAATTACGGTAAAGCTTGAGCAGAGGATTTAAGAGATGTCGGAAATTTCGACCATCGTTGTAGGTGCTGGCCCGGATGGCCAGCCGGTTGGGCAAGCTATGAGGTTGGCCAACCGCCATGGCCTGGTAGCGGGCGCTACGGGTACTGGCAAGACCGTCACCTTGCAGCATCTGGCGGAAGCGTTCAGTGACGCGGGGGTTGCGGTGTTCGCCGCCGATGTCAAAGGCGACCTGTGCGGCCTGGGCGCTGCTGGTGCGCCGCAAGGCAAGGTGGCCGAGCGCATCGCCGGCATGCCCTGGCTGGGGCACAGGCCCCAGGCTTACCCGGTGAGCCTGTGGGACATTGCCGGGCAGTCCGGCCACCCGCTGCGTACCACCCTCAGTGAAATGGGGCCGCTGCTGCTGGGCAACCTGTTGGAACTGACCGACAGCCAACAGGCGGCGCTGTATGCGGCGTTCAAGGTAGCCGACCGTGAAGGCCTGCTGCTGCTGGACCTCAAGGACCTCAAGGCGCTGCTCGCGCACCTGAAGGACAACCCGCAACTGCTGGGCGAAGACAGCGCGCTGATGACAACGGCCTCCACTCAGGCGCTTTTGCGCCGGTTGGCGACCCTGGAGCAGCAGGGCGCCGAGGCGTTGTTCGGTGAACCGGGGTTGCAGCTCGAGGACCTCCTGCGGCCAGACCCGGATGGCCGTGGGCGTATCCACCTGCTGGACGCCAGCCGGTTGGTTCACGATGCACCGAAGGTGTACGCGACCTTCCTGTTGTGGCTGCTGGCCGAGTTGTTCGAGCAACTGCCCGAGCGCGGTGATGCCGATAAGCCGGTGCTGGCGTTGTTCTTCGATGAAGCGCACTTGTTGTTCAACGATACACCCAAGGCATTGCAGGATCGCCTGGAGCAGGTGGTGCGGCTGATTCGTTCCAAGGGCGTGGGTGTGTACTTCGTCACCCAGTCGCCGGGGGACTTGCCAGATGCGGTGCTGGCCCAGTTGGGCTTGCGCATTCAGCATGGCTTGCGGGCGTTTACCGCCAAGGAGCAGAAGTCGCTGCGGGCGGTGGCTGATGGCTTCCGCCCCAACCCGGTGTTCGACACCCTGGCGGTGCTGACCGATCTGGGTATTGGCGAGGCGCTGGTGGGGACACTGGAAGAGAAGGGCACGCCAGCGATGGTGCAACGTGTGCTGATTGCACCGCCGCAGTCGCGTATCGGGCCGTTGAGCGCGGCTGAGCGCAGTGCGCTGATTGCCAATTCGCCGCTGGCGGGGCGTTACGACAAGCCGGTGGACCGTGAATCGGCCTATGAGATGCTGACCCAGCGCAAGGGCGAGCCGGTGGAGCCCGTGCCGCAACCCAAGGCGGATGAAGAGAGCTTTGCCGACAAGGCTGGTGAGTTCTTGCAGAGTGCGGCAGGGCAGGCAATCAAGTCGGCGGTGCGCCAGGCGGCCAACCAGTTGGGGCGGCAGTTGGTGCGAGGGTTGATGGGGTCGTTGCTGGGGGGCAAGAAAAGGTAGGTTGCCTGTACCGGCCCCATCCACAGGCCTGCGCTGTACCTGTAGGAGCGGCCTTGTGTCGCGAAAGGGCTGCGAAGCAGCCCCGGGATTTCAGCGCAGATGCGCAAATTGCCGGGGCTGCTCTGCAGCCCTTTCGCGACACAAGGCCGCTCCTACAAGAGGCGTGTGTGTTTGCGGATACGAAAAAGGCGCCCGAGGGCGCCTTCTTCTTATTGCGGTATCACTCAGCCAATGGCTTTGGACGCCAGCCAGAACAGGCCGGCCGCCAGGCCCATCGACGCAGGCAGGGTCAGTACCCAGGCCAGCAGGATGGTCTTCACGGTGCCGCCTTGCAGGCCGCTCTTGTTGGCGACCATGGTGCCGGCCACACCGGACGACAGCACGTGGGTGGTCGATACCGGCAGGGCGAAGATGTTGGCCATGCCGATGGCACAGGCCGCGGTGATCTGTGCCGACATGCCCTGGGCATAGGTCATGCCCTGCTTGCCGATCTTCTCGCCAACGGTCAGTACCACGCGCTTCCAGCCGACCATGGTACCCAGGCCCAGGGCCAGGGCGACGGCCACGATCACCCAGAACGGGGCGTACTCGGTAGTGGCGGTCAGGTCTTTGCGCAGTTTTTCCAGATCGGCCTTTTCACGGGCTTCCAGACCTGGCAGCTTGCCGACCTTCTTCGCCGTGTCGTCCAGGCACAGCAGGTAGCGGCGCACTTCGACACGCTTGTCGGCACTCAGGCTGTGGTAGTCGGTCACGCCCTGCAGCGAGGACTGCAGCGCGGCAATGGTCGGCTCGGTCTGCTGCGGGTTGCAGCTGAACTGCTCCGGCAGGTCGCTGGACTTGGCCTTGCCCAGTGCCAGGAACTCGCCCAGGGTGGCGGCGTTGCGCTGGTAGAACTGGCTCATGTGCAAGGTGGCGTCGCGGGTACGCTCGATCTGGTAGGTGGTGCTGTTCAGGTCGAGGACGAATTTGGCCGGGACGATACCGATCAGCACCAGCATGATCAGGCCGATGCCTTTCTGGCCGTCGTTGGAGCCGTGCACGAAGCTCACACCCATGGCCGAAACCACCAGTACCAGGCGGTTCCAGAACGGTGGGTGCTTCTTGTCGTCGAGCTTGCGGCGCTGCTCGGGGGTCTTGTGCATCTTCGACAGCGGGCGCCACCACTTGAGGCCGATCAGCACCATAGCGGCAACGGCGAAGCCGGCCATCGGCGAGACCACCAGCGACATGGCGATGTCGATAGCCTTCTGCCAGTTGACACCGTCGCCCAGCGGGATGTCGTTGATCAGGGCGTTGGCCAGGCCGACGCCGAGGATGGAGCCGATCAGCGTGTGCGAGCTGGAGGCGGGGATACCGAAGTACCAGGTGCCCAGGTTCCAGGTGATGGCCGCAGCCAGCAGCGAGAAGACCATGGCCAGGCCGTGTCCGGTGTTCACATTGATCAGCAGCTCTACTGGCAGCAGGTGCACGATGGCATAGGCCACCCCGACACCGCCGAGCAGAACGCCAAGGAAGTTGAACACGCCGGAGAAGAACACGGCGAGGTGCGGCGGCATGGCTTTGGTATAGATGACGGTAGCTACCGCGTTGGCGGTGTCATGAAAGCCATTGATGAACTCGAAGGCGAGCACGAAGGTCAAGGCGAGCAGCAGGCTCACCAACACCCAGGCATCCAGTCCGCTGAATAATTCGATCATGAAGGTTGTCTGGCGGTCTTAGGGGGGCGGGATTATGCCAGAAAACGTTGGCAATCGATGCATTTGCGACAGACCGACGGCAATCTTCCTGACGCGAGCGTGATGTGCACGGTGCGACGTGCCGGCAGGGAAATATCCGCTAAAGCGCGTAAAAGCTGGCGAAAACCGGCAAAAAGCTGGAAAAAAAGCCGCTTCGCTTCTTTTCAAACGGGCGTATGAAATTTGTGTAATTCCATTTCACCTTCGGCCGGACAGTAAAGATCGACCGCGCCCGGGCTGGCCGGGCGACGACGCGCTGGCGTGGTCCCGGGTCAGGGAGTGTCGCTGCGCAGTTCCTTTTCCATACGTTCCAGTTCCTGGCTGAAGGCCTGGTCGCGCACGCTGGCGCGCTTGCGCCAAGGTTTGCGTTCCGGATCCGGTTGTGCGGCGTAAGTGGTGACTTCGCCACCATAAACATCCTTGTAACGTTCAGCCTGGCGCTCGAGTTCCGCGCGCAGTTCATCTTTCGTCACAGTAGTACCTGAATTAAGTTTGATGACAGTTGTTAAGCGTTGTGCAGCGTGCACATGCCTTGCTGGCCGCAACGGCTTGATACAGCGGAGGGTTCCATTACCACGGCATCGTCGAGGCCTGCGCAATCGATTATAGCAATCGATATTCGCCGAACATCGTAATTTACCCAACCCTGACATCACAAGACGCAAGTAATGGAATGCATTCGATGACAGTTTGGGCCTTTCGTACAAGTTTGAAAGGCAATACGGACAAAAGTTCGTTGCAGTGCAGCAGCGGGACAGTCGACCGGGAGGGTAATGAAAAACGGCCTCGCCAAAAGGCGAGGCCGTTGCCTGGGGACTTCTACGGTGGGTACCTGACCAGTCTCTCCAAAGAAGCCACAAGTGGCATGAGAAAGGTATAAGTAAAAGTGTCAGCGGTCAATTGCGATTATCGGCCGTTTGTTCGATAATCGCACGAGTGGGCGTTTTTTTCTGAGGTGTGCGATGAGTGACGAAACCTTGGCCAGCGATTCCGTCAATCCAGAGTCGGTCAACCTGGAGCAGGGGCGACCTGCCTCGGCAGCCCTGGCACCACCGATCGTGGCGTCACCGGCCAAGCGCATCCAGGCCTTTACCGGCGACCCGGACTTCATGACCTCCCTGGCGCGAGGCCTGGCAGTCATCCAGGCCTTCCAGGAACGCAAGCGCCACCTGACCATCGCCCAGATCAGCCACCGCACCGAAATCCCCCGTGCTGCGGTACGCCGTTGTCTGCACACGTTGATCAAGCTGGGTTACGCCACCACCGACGGGCGCACCTATTCGCTGTTGCCCAAAGTGCTGACGCTGGGGCATGCGTACCTGTCGTCGACGCCGCTGGCGATTTCCGCCCAGCCTTACCTGGACCGCATCAGCGACCAGCTGCACGAGGCGGCCAACATGGCCACGCTGGAAGGTGACGACATCCTTTATATAGCCCGTTCGGCGACCGTGGAGCGGTTGATTTCGGTCGACCTGTCGGTGGGCGGGCGCCTGCCGGCCTATTGCACATCGATGGGGCGTATTCTGTTGGCGGCCATGGACGACACCAGCCTGCGTGAATACCTGGAGCGTGCCGACCTGAAGGCGCGTACCAGCCGTACCTTGCACGACCCCGAGTCGCTGTTCGCCTGTATCCAGCAGGTGCGTGCCCAGGGCTGGTGCGTGGTAGACCAGGAGCTGGAGCAGGGGCTGCGCTCGATTGCGGTGCCGGTGTATGACGCCTCGGGGCAGGTGCTGGCGGCTTTGAATGTGAGTACCCATGTCGGGCGGGTGACGCGCAGTGAGCTGGAGCAGCGGTTCTTGCCGATCCTGCTGGCGGCCAGCCGGGACCTATGTCATCAGTTGTTTGGTTGAGCCCCGAAGGGGCGCACAGCGCGCCACTTTCAAATTTAGAACAGGCAAAACCCTTTCCTGTGCGATAAACGCACAGTGTCGTTCGCGGTGAATTGCGCCGCCTCCGCTCGCTGATTAATGTCTCTCGCAACGGTCGGCTGTGCCGACCGAACAAGAAAAACATAAGAGGCACTTAACATGAATACTGTCCCCTCGCTGCCGCGGCCGCACCCGCGCGCAGTACCGTTATATCCAGGCTGACGCCGGCTGCATTCCCCAAATCATCGTCCTCTGTACCGTTTGATCGCGTGCAGTGGGCTGGCTGTGCCCATCATTCTGGAAAACAATAATGAATCAAGCGCAAACCAACGTCGGCAATAGCCTCGACGTCCAGTCGTTCATCAATCAGCAGCCGCTGTCCCGCTACCAATGGCGGGTGGTGTTGCTGTGCTTCCTGATCGTCTTCCTCGATGGCCTGGACACCGCCGCCATGGGCTTCATCGCCCCGGCCCTTTCGCAGGAGTGGGGGATAGACCGCGCCAGCCTCGGCCCGGTCATGAGTGCTGCATTGATCGGTATGGTTTTCGGTGCCCTCGGCTCCGGCCCGCTGGCGGACCGTTTTGGCCGCAAGGGCGTGCTGGTGGGCGCAGTGCTGGTATTCGGTGGCTTCAGTCTGGCCTCGGCCTATGCCACCAACGTCGATCAGTTGCTGGTGTTGCGCTTCCTGACTGGCCTGGGCCTTGGTGCAGGTATGCCCAACGCCACCACGCTATTGTCTGAATATACCCCCGAGCGCCTCAAGTCGCTGCTGGTGACCAGCATGTTCTGCGGCTTCAACCTGGGCATGGCCGGTGGTGGTTTCATTTCCGCCAAGATGATCCCGGCCTACGGCTGGCACAGCCTGCTGGTGATCGGTGGCGTGCTGCCGTTGCTGCTGGCGCTGGTGCTGATGGTGTGGCTGCCGGAGTCGGCGCGGTTCCTGGTGGTGCGCAATCGGGGCACCGACAAGGTGCGCCAGACCTTGTCGCCCATCGCGCCGCAGGTGGTGGCCGAGGCGGGCAGTTTCAGCGTGCCGGAACAGAAGGCGGTGGCCGCGCGCAACGTGTTCGCGCTGATCTTCTCCGGTACCTACGGCATGGGCACCATGCTGTTGTGGCTGACCTACTTCATGGGCCTGGTGATCGTCTATCTGCTGACCAGCTGGTTGCCAACCTTGATGCGCGACAGCGGCGCGAGCATGGAACAGGCCGCCTTCATCGGCGCACTGTTCCAGTTCGGTGGCGTGCTGAGTGCCGTCGGTGTGGGTTGGGCCATGGACCGCTTCAATCCGCACAAGGTGATCGGCATTTTCTACCTGCTGGCCGGGGTGTTCGCCTACGCCGTGGGGCAGAGCCTGGGCAACATCACCGTATTGGCCACGCTGGTGCTGGTTGCCGGCATGTGCGTGAACGGCGCCCAATCGGCGATGCCTTCGCTGGCGGCGCGCTTCTATCCGACACAGGGCCGCGCCACAGGGGTATCGTGGATGCTGGGTATAGGCCGCTTCGGTGCGATTCTCGGGGCCTGGAGTGGTGCGACGCTGCTGGGGCTGGGCTGGAACTTCGAACAGGTGCTCACGGCATTGCTGGTGCCGGCGGGGCTGGCGACCGTGGGTGTGATCGTGAAAGGGCTGGTGAGCCACGCTGACGCGACCTGAAGCCCGAGGGCCGCTGTGCGGCCCTTCGCAGCACAAGGCTGCTCCTATAACGGCGACGCCGCCCTCTGTAGGAGCAGCCTTGTGCTGCGAAGAATTCGACACGGTAGTGAATGAGTAGCAGGACAACAAATGGTTCGATAATCGCACAAATAGTCGATTATCGGATTGTAAGCCACCCACCAGTCTCCTTAATCTGAGCTCACCGAAGCACCCTGACCAGGAGTCTCCAAATGGCTGCAATTCTCCCGCTTCACGAAGCCGTGAAGCAGTTCATCCAGGATGGCGATACCGTCGCCCTCGAAGGTTTCACCCACCTGATCCCGACTGCCGCCGGCCACGAGATCATCCGTCAGGGCAAGCGCGACCTGACCCTGGTGCGCATGACTCCGGACCTTATCTACGACCAGCTGATCGGCGCCGGCTGCGCCAGCAAGCTGATCTTCTCCTGGGGTGGTAACCCAGGTGTCGGCTCGCTGCACCGCCTGCGTGATGCCGTCGAGAAGCAGTGGCCACACGCCATCGAAATCGAAGAACACAGCCATGCCGACCTGGCAAACGCCTATGTCGCCGGTGCTTCTGGCCTGCCGTTCGCCGTGCTGCGTGCCTACGCCGGCTCCGACCTGCCGAAGGTCAACCCGCTGATCAAGAGCGTCACCTGCCCGTTCACCGGTGAAGTGCTGGCAGCCGTGCCGTCGGTGCGCCCGGATGTGACCGTGATCCACGCGCAAAAGGCCGACCGCAAAGGCAATGTGCTGCTGTGGGGCATCCTCGGCGTGCAGAAGGAAGCCGCCCTGGCCGCCAAGCGCTGCATCGTCACCGTCGAGGAAATCGTCGACGACTTGCAGGCCCCGATGAACGCCTGTGTGCTGCCGACCTGGGCCCTGAGCGCGGTATGCCTGGTACCTGGCGGTGCGCACCCGTCCTATGCCCACGGCTACTACGAGCGTGACAACCGCTTCTACCAGGCCTGGGACCCGATCGCGCGTAGCCGCGAATCGTTCACCGCCTGGATCGACACCTACATCCGTGGCACTGCCGATTTCAACGAATTCAAGGCCAAGCTGGCCAGCACTGCGGAGGCCGCACAATGAGCTACTCCACTTCCGAAATGATGACCGTCGCTGCAGCACGTCGCCTGCGCAACGGTGCTGTGTGCTTCGTCGGCATCGGCCTGCCGTCCAAGGCTGCCAACCTGGCGCGCCTGACATCGTCGCCAGACGTGGTGCTGATCTACGAATCCGGCCCGATCGGCGCCAAGCCAAGTGTGCTGCCGCTGTCTATCGGCGACGGCGAGCTGGCCGAAACCGCTGACACCGTGGTGCCGACCGGCGAGATCTTCCGCTACTGGCTGCAAGGTGGGCGCATCGACGTCGGCTTCCTCGGCGCTGCCCAGGTCGACCGCTTCGGCAACATCAACACTACCGTCGTCGGTGATTACCACGCCCCGAAAACCCGCCTGCCAGGTGCTGGTGGTGCACCGGAAATCGCTGGTTCTGCCAAGCAGGTACTGATCATCCTCAAGCAGTCGCCGCGTGCCTTTGTCGACAAGCTGGACTTCATCACCTCGGTTGGCCACGGTGAAGGCGGCGACTCGCGCAAACGCCTTGGCCTGCCAGGCGACGGCCCGGTCGGCATTATCACCGACCTGTGCATCATGGAGCCGGAAGCCGGGACCCACGAATTCGTCGTCACTGCGATCCACCCGGGTGTGACCCGCGAGCAGATCATCGCCGCCACTGGCTGGGCGATCCGCTTTGCCGACGATGTGCAGACCACCGCCGAACCGACCGAAGTCGAGCTGTCCGCTCTGCGTGACCTCGAAGCCCGTACCGCCGCGGCCCATGGCCAGGTCGCAGGAGAAGCTTGATGCGCGACGTATTCATCTGTGACGCCATTCGCACCCCGATCGGCCGCTTCGGTGGCGCCCTGGCCGGCGTGCGGGCCGACGACCTGGCCGCCGTACCGCTGAAGGCGCTGATCGAGCGCAACCCGACCGTGCAGTGGGATCAGGTTGACGAAGTGTTCTTCGGCTGCGCCAACCAGGCTGGTGAAGACAACCGCAACGTGGCACGCATGGCGCTGCTGCTGGCCGGCCTGCCGGAGAGCATTCCGGGTGTCACCCTGAATCGCCTGTGCGCGTCGGGCATGGATGCCATCGGCACTGCCTTCCGCGCCATTGCCAGCGGCGAAATGGAGCTGGCTATTGCCGGCGGCGTCGAGTCGATGTCGCGTGCCCCGTTCGTCATGGGCAAGGCCGAAAGCGGCTATTCGCGCAACATGAAGCTCGAAGACACCACCATCGGCTGGCGTTTCATCAACCCGCTGATGAAGAGCCAGTACGGTGTGGACTCCATGCCGGAAACCGCCGACAACGTGGCCGACGATTACCAGGTTTCGCGTGCCGACCAGGACGCGTTCGCCCTGCGCAGCCAGCAGAAGGCAGCTGCGGCCCAGGCCGCCGGCTTCTTCGCCGAAGAGATCGTGCCGGTGCGTATCGCGCACAAGAAGGGCGAGACCATCGTCGAGCGTGACGAACACCTGCGCCCGGAAACCACGCTGGAAGCCTTGACCAAGCTCAAGCCGGTCAACGGCCCGGACAAGACCGTCACCGCTGGCAATGCCTCGGGCGTGAACGACGGTGCCGCGGCGTTGATCCTGGCTTCGGCCGAGGCTGTGAAGAAACACGGCCTGACCCCACGTGCCCGCGTACTGGGCATGGCCAGCGCCGGTGTTGCACCGCGAGTGATGGGCATTGGTCCGGTGCCGGCAGTGCGCAAGCTGACCGAGCGCCTGGGTGTGGCGGTGAATGATTTCGATGTGATCGAGCTCAACGAAGCCTTTGCCAGCCAAGGTCTGGCGGTGCTGCGTGAGCTGGGTGTGGCCGACGATGCACCGCAGGTGAACCCCAACGGCGGTGCCATCGCCCTGGGCCACCCGCTGGGCATGAGCGGTGCGCGCCTGGTGTTGACTGCGCTTCACCAGCTGGAGAAGAGCGGTGGGCGTAAGGGCCTGGCGACCATGTGTGTGGGCGTAGGCCAAGGTTTGGCGCTGGCCATCGAGCGGGTTTGACTTGTACCGGCCTCTTCGCGGGTAAATCCGCTCCCACAGGGGGAACCACGCCTCCCGCTGTGGGAGCGGGCTTGCCCGCGAAGAGGCCGGTCCTGCCAGACTCAAGGCCAGTTGCCAGCCAGATAGCGGAACGAGTGTGTTACCAGGTGTGTCTAGAATTACCTGCGACCCTCCAGGAGTAAACTCACCATGACCTCAACCTATTACACCGGCGAAGAACGCAGCAAACGCATCTTCGCTATCGTTGGTGCCTCTTCAGGCAACCTGGTGGAATGGTTCGACTTCTACGTCTATGCCTTCTGCGCGATCTACTTTGCCCCGGCTTTCTTCCCCTCCGACGACCCCACCGTGCAGTTGTTGAACACGGCAGGCGTGTTCGCCGCGGGCTTTCTGATGCGCCCCATCGGTGGCTGGATCTTCGGCCGCCTCGCTGACCGCCATGGTCGCAAGAATTCCCTGATGATCTCGGTGCTGATGATGTGCTTCGGCTCCCTGATGATCGCCTGCCTGCCTACCTATGCCAGCATCGGCACCTGGGCCCCGGCGCTGCTTTTGCTGGCCCGGTTGATCCAGGGCCTGTCGGTAGGCGGCGAGTACGGCACCACTGCCACTTACATGAGTGAAGTAGCCCTGCGCGGCCAGCGCGGTTTCTTTGCCTCGTTCCAGTACGTGACCCTGATCGGCGGCCAGTTGCTGGCGGTGCTGGTGGTGGTGATCCTGCAGCAACTGCTCACCGAAGAAGAGCTGCGCGCCTGGGGCTGGCGCATTCCGTTCGTGGTCGGTGCCATTGCCGCACTGATCTCGCTGATGCTGCGCCGCTCGCTGCATGAGACCAGCAGCGCCGAAACCCGCCAGGACAAGGATGCCGGCACCATCAAGGGCCTGTTCCGCGACCATGCGGCGGCCTTCATCACCGTGCTCGGCTATACCGCGGGCGGTTCGCTGATCTTCTATACCTTCACCACCTACATGCAGAAGTACCTGGTCAACACCGCTGGCATGACCGCGAAGAACGCCAGCTATGTGATGACCGGTGCGCTGTTCCTGTTCATGGTGCTACAGCCGTTCTTTGGCATGCTCTCCGACCGCATCGGTCGGCGTAATTCGATGATGCTGTTCGGTGCCCTGGGGACGCTGTTTACCGTGCCGTTGCTGATGGCGCTGAAAACCGTGAGCAGCCCGTTCATGGCCTTCGTGCTGATTACCCTGGCGTTGTGTATCGTCAGTTTCTATACCTCGATCAGCGGCCTGGTGAAGGCCGAGATGTTCCCGCCGCAGGTGCGCGCACTGGGCGTGGGCCTGGCCTATGCAGTGGCGAACGCGGCGTTCGGCGGTTCGGCCGAGTACGTGGCCCTGGGCCTGAAGACCCTGGGCATGGAAAACACTTTCTACTGGTACGTGACGGCGATGATGGCGATTGCCTTCCTGTTCAGCCTGCGCCTGCCGAAGCAGGCGGCCTACCTGCACCACGATAATTAAGGACGTGGCATGACCAACCAACTGTTCGACGCCTACTTCACCGCACCGGCCATGCGCGAGATCTTCTCCGACCGTGGCCGCCTGCAGGGCATGCTCGATTTCGAGGCGGCGCTGGCGCGTGCCGAGGCGGCTGCCGGGCTGGTCCCGCATAGCGCTGTAGCGGCCATCGAGGCGGCGTGCCACGCCGAGCGCTATGACGTTGGCGCGCTGGCCAATGCCATCGCCACTGCTGGCAACTCGGCGATCCCGCTGGTGAAGGCGTTGGGCAAGGTGATTGCCAGTGGCGTGCCCGAAACCGAGCGCTATGTGCACCTGGGCGCCACCAGCCAGGACGCGATGGACACCGGGCTGGTCCTGCAACTGCGTGCTGCCCTCGACCTGATCGAAGCCGATCTAGGCAAGCTCGCCGATACCCTGTCGCGCCAGGCTTTGCAGCACGCCGACACGCCGCTGGTGGGGCGCACCTGGCTGCAGCACGCCACCCCCGTGACCTTGGGGATGAAACTGGCCGGCGTGCTGGGCGCCTTGACCCGTCACCGCCAGCGCTTGCAGGAGCTGCGCCCACGCTTGCTGGTGCTGCAGTTCGGCGGCGCCTCGGGCAGCCTGGCGGCGTTGGGCAGCAAGGCGATGCCGGTAGCCGAAGCCCTGGCCGAGCAGCTCAAGCTGACCCTGCCCGAGCAGCCCTGGCACACCCAGCGCGACCGCCTGGTGGAGTTTGCCTCGGTGCTGGGCCTGATCGCTGGTAGCCTGGGCAAGTTCGGCCGCGATGTCAGCTTGCTGATGCAGACCGAGGCGGGGGAACTGTTCGAGCCTTCCGCGCCGGGCAAGGGTGGGTCTTCGACCATGCCGCACAAGCGCAACCCTGTCGGCGCCGCGGTGCTGATCGGCGCCGCGACCCGCGTGCCGGGGCTGGTCTCTACGCTGTTCGCCGCCATGCCCCAGGAGCACGAGCGCAGCCTCGGTCTGTGGCATGCCGAATGGGAAACCCTGCCGGACATCTGCTGCCTGGTATCTGGTGCGCTGCGCCAGGCCCAGGTGATTGCCGAGGGCATGGAAGTGGATGCCGCGCGCATGCGCCGTAACCTCGACCTGACCCAGGGCCTGGTGCTGGCCGAAGCGGTGAGCATCGTCCTCGCCCAGCGCCTGGGCCGCGACCACGCCCATCACCTGCTGGAGCAGTGCTGCCAGCGCGCTGTGGCCGAACAGCGCCACCTGCGCACCGTGCTGGGTGAAGAGCCGCAGGTCAGTGCCGAGCTGTCTGCCGAAGAACTCGATCGCTTGCTCGACCCTGCCCATTACCTGGGCCAGGCCCGCGTCTGGGTGGCGCGCGCCGTGTCCGAACATCAACGTTTCACTGCCTGAAGGAGACCGCTGTGGCGCACTTGCAACTGGCCGATGGCGTTTTGAATTACCAGATCGATGGCCCGGAAAACGCCCCGGTGCTGGTCCTGTCCAACTCGCTGGGCACCGACCTGGGCATGTGGGACACGCAGATTCCACTGTGGAGCCAGCACTTGCGCGTGCTGCGCTACGACACCCGTGGCCACGGTGGGTCGCTGGTCACTGAAGGCCCCTACAGCATCGAACAGCTGGGCCGTGACGTGCTGGCCCTGCTCGATGGCCTGGATATCGCCAAGGCGCACTTCGTCGGCCTGTCGATGGGCGGCTTGATCGGCCAGTGGCTGGGCATCAACGCCGGCGAGCGCCTGCACAGCCTGACCCTGTGCAACACCGCCGCCAAGATCGCCAACGACGAGGTGTGGAACACCCGTATCGACACCGTGCTCAAGGGCGGGCAGCAGGCCATGGTCGACCTGCGCGATGCCTCCATCGCCCGCTGGTTCACCCCAGGCTTCGCCCAGGCCCAGCCAGCGCAGGCCCAGCGCATCTGCCAGATGCTGGCGCAAACCAGCCCGCAAGGTTATGCCGGCAACTGCGCGGCGGTGCGTGATGCCGATTACCGCGAGCAACTGGGCCGTATCCAGGTGCCGGCGCTGATCGTTGCCGGTACCGAGGACGTGGTGACCACTCCGGAGCACGGCCGCTTCATGCAGGCCGGTATCGCGGGTGCCGAGTACGTCGACTTCCCGGCGGCGCACCTGTCCAACGTCGAGATCGGCGAGGCGTTCAGCCGCCGTGTGCTCGACTTCCTGCTGGCTCACTGAGGATACCGCCATGGACGAGAAACAACGTTACGACGCCGGCATGCAAGTACGCCGCGCAGTGCTTGGCGATGCCCACGTGGACCGCAGCCTGGAGAAGCTCAACGAATTCAACGGCGAGTTCCAGGAGATGATCACCCGCCACGCCTGGGGTGACATCTGGACCCGCCCGGGCCTGCCGCGCCATACCCGTAGCCTGATCACCATCGCCATGCTGATTGGCATGAACCGCAACGACGAGCTGAGGCTGCACCTGCGCGCGGCGGCCAACAACGGCGTGACCCGCGACGAGATCAAGGAAGTGCTGATGCAGAGCGCGATCTATTGCGGCATTCCGGCGGCCAATGCCACCTTCCACATGGCTGAGTCGGTGTGGGATGAGCTGGGTGTGGAGTCGCGACAGCAGTAATGGCTGTACCGGCCCAATCGCCGGCAAGCCAGCTCCCACAGGGATTGCATCAGGCTTGAGGGCAGTGCAGTTCCTGTGGGAGCTGGCTTGCCGGCGATTGGGCCATGGAATGTTTACATGGCCGCATTCTTCTGCCGCATGGCCACTGGGCCGGCGTTGCTTTCCACGGCTTGCTTCAGGGCCGGGCACAGGCCGAGCATGAATGCCGCTTCTGCCACCACGAACAACGGCCCGATGATCAATCCGCTGACATCGTCGACAAACGCCGGTTTGCGGCCTTCGTAGTAATGGCCGACGAACTGGATGATCCAGCCCACCACGAACGCTCCCAGCCCGGTGCCGAGCCACAGCGCTGTCGTCTGCATCGCCAGCACCTGGCCGACCCACAGGCATAGCCCAAGCAACAACCCCATCACCAGGCCGAAGCGCAGGTCCAGGCGCAGGTAGAACCAGACCGAGGCCGCCGCCGCAGGCAGGGCAGGGGACAGCCACATGCCGGCTACCTCCCAGCCTGGGCGCGACAGCAGGATAGTGACCGCCAGCACGATCATCGGGATGCCGACGAAGTGGGTGGCGATGTTGCGTGGGTCGCGGTGGTAGCTGGCGTACTGGCTCAGGTGGTCGACGAGGGTTTTCATTGTTGTGCCTCCCTGGTTGCCTGATCGAGGTGTATTGCTGTTCCGGCCTCTTCGCGGGTAAATCCGCTCCCACAGAGTCACTACAACTCCTGAGGGCTGCGCTGTACCTGTGGGAGCGGGTTCACCCGCGAATGGGGCGGTACAGGCGACCGATATAGCTCAGGATAGCCCGCTCCTGCCACCATCATCAGCTCAGCGAATGGCAGCAGCCCGCACTGGCATATCCAGCCCCACCAGCGTCTCGATCATCGCTCGCGCCGCCGGCGACAGCCGGTAACCGCTGCGGCTGACCACGCCACAGCGCACACTCAGCACTTCCAGCGCCGGTGGCAGGTTGCGCCAGTGCAGGCGCACCAGCCGGCCGCTGGCCAGGTCTTCGGCAACTGCTTCCTCGCTGGCGGTGCCGATGGCATCGCTGGCTTGCACCACACTGCGCAGCACGGCCAGGTGCTCGGTTTGCAGGTGCGGGGTGAAATCGCTGCGCCCGCTCAGGTTGGCCAGGCGCTTGCGCACACCGGGGGCGAGCAGGGCGCTGGCCAGCGGGTAGCTGAACAGGTCGTTGGTCGACAGGCTGTCCTTGGCCAGCAATGGGTGCCCCGGGCGGCAGAAGAACAGGCCGGGGCGCGTTGAAAGGGGCTCGGTGTGAAAGTTGGGATCGGCTTCGAACGGTCGGATATCGTCGACGAAAAATTCGATCTGCTCGCGGCGCAGGGCCTGGCCGAGGCGTTCGGCGTTGTCTACCAGCAGTGAGGTGCGGATGCCCGGGTGGCGTTCGAGAAAGTGGCGCAGGGCATCGGGCACCAGGCGCACGGCCAGCGCCGGGCCGCTGCCGAAATGCAACTCGCCGGCGTCGAGCTTGGTCATCTGCAGCACTTCGTTGCTCAGCTGCGCGGCACCTTGTACCAGGCGCCGGGCATGTTGCAGCACCACCAGGCCTTCGGGGGTGGGCGGCAGGGCTTTGCTGGCGCGGTCGACCAGTGGGCAGCCGAAGCTGTGTTCCAGACTCTGTATGGCACGGCTGAAGGCGGGTTGGGTGATGCCCATGGCCTCGGCGGCACGGACGAAGCTGCGGTATTCGGTGAGGGCGATGAAGTAGCGCAGCTGACGGAGGTCCATGTCATGGCTCTGGGGCGGGGATCAGGGGCCTATTCAAGCGGTTGCTGCATATGTCGTCAAAGAAGGTTTATTGCTTTGTTTATAGCTTAGGGTTATTTGTTGTAGCTTCTGGCCTCTTCGCGGGCATGCCCGCTCCCACAGGGACCGCACAGGTTTCAAGGCTGGTGCGGTCCCGCGAAGAATTCAGAGGAGATTCAGCGGGTAACTCAGGATCAACCGGTTCTCATCGAACGAGTTGGTGCTGAAGTCCCGGCGCATGGTGGAGTTGCGCCACTTCACCGACAGGTCCTTGAAGCTGCCCGACTGCACCACATAGGCCAACTCGGTTTCCCGCGCCCATTCCTTGCCATCGTCCACACCGCCTGCGGTCACGTTGTCACCCTTGATGTAGCGGTTCATCAGGGTCAGGCCTGGCACGCCGACGGTGGCGAAGTTGAAGTCATGGCGCACCTGCCATGAGCGTTCCTTGGCGTTGTCGAAGCTGGAGTTGTAGCTGTCGTTTGCCAGAGTGCCGCCGCTGGTGCCGTTCACCCGCATCCAGGCGTCGTCGCCGCTGACTTTCTGCAGGCCGACGTAGATGGTGTGGCCCTGATAGCGTGCCGAGAGCATGGCCGAGGCTGTGCGGTTGTCCAGTTCGCCAGCGCGTTCGGCGCCGTCTTCCTTGCCGATGAAGTAGCCCAGGTTGGCGCCCAGGGTCCAGTCGCCCAGGGGTTGGCTGTGCACCAGGTTGAGGTACTGCTGGCGGTAGATGTCCTTGAGCTGAGCATTCCACAGGCCGATCATGGTGCGCTTGTCGTTGAAGGTGTATTCGCCGCCGCCAAAGTTGAAACGGTCGGAGGTGAACGCTGCCTTGCCGTTCATCGACATGTCTTCCATGCTGGCGTCGTTGCGCGGGCTGTTGCCGCGGAACTGGCCGGCGTACAGGGTCAGTCCGGCGATTTCCTTCGAGGTCAGCTGGCCGCCGCGGAAGGTCTGCGGCAGCGAGCGGCCATCGTCCGAGCGCAGGATCGGCAGTACCGGCATCCATTCACCTACTTTCAGCTCGGTTTCGGACAGCTTGGCTTTCAGTGCCACGCCCAGGCGGCCGAAGTCATCGGCCGGGCGGCCATCATCGTGCACCGGCAGCAGGTGGGTGTTGGTGGTGCCTTTGCCGCCGTCGAGCTTGACCGAGTACAGGCCCAGTACGTCCACGCCGAAACCGACGGTGCCCTGGGTGAAGCCGGAGCGGGCGTCGAGGATGAAGCTCTGCGTCCACTCCTCGGCCTTGGCCTGCGGGTGGGCCGGGTCGACGAAGTTGCGGTTGATGTAGAAGTTGCGCAGGTTGAGGGTGGCCTTGGCGTCCTCCAGGAAACCACCTTCGTCGGCGGCGAACACGGGGAGTGCGCAGGACATGGCCAACAGGCCGGGCAGCAGCTGGCGTGCGGGTTGCAAAGTGCTCATCTGTCGTGGATCTCTTGTTTTTATGGGCGAGCCGGTACGCTGCAGGATGCGGCCTGCAGGTGCGGGTCTTTTGGGATGAACCGGGGCAACGTTGCGTGGGGAGGATGGTGCGGGGTAGGGCAGGGGTGAGGCAATTCGCCACAAACGGAAACGGGCGATAATCGAACGGAATGTTCTGGTTGGTTAATTGTTTTTCCTGTGCTGGCCTCTTCGCGGGCGAGCCCGCGAAGAGGCTGGTCCAGGCAACACAAAACAAAAAGCCCACCGCGAGGGTGGGCTTGATGCTTTGACAGCTTCAATCAGCTCTTCGGTGCTTCCACCGCTGCCTGCTGGTTGTTGGCCTGCCCGGTCTGCTCGTACCAACCACCGCCAAGCGCCTTGTACAGGTTGACCTCGCTGGTCAGCTGCGACAAGCGGTCGCCGATCAGTGCCTGCTGGGCGCTGAACAGGTTGCGCTGCGCGTCGAGGAAGGTCAGGTTGCTGTCGATACCGATGCGATAGCGGCGTTCGGCCAGGCGGTAGTAGTCCTGGTTCGCCTGCACCAGGTCGCGTTGCGCCTGCAGCTGCTCTTCGAAGGTCTTGCGCGCCGCCAGGCCATCGGAGACTTCCTGGAACGCGGTCTGGATGGTCTTTTCGTACTTGGCGACGTTGATGTCCTTCTGGATCTTCGAGTAGTCCAGGCTGGCCTTCAGGCTGCCGGCGTTGAAGATCGGCAGGTTGATCTGCGGCTGGAACAGCCAGGTGCCCTGGCCGCCCGAGAACAGGTGGCCCATGTCGGGGCTCAGGCTGCCGGCATTGGCGGTCAGGCTGATGCTCGGGAAGAACGCTGCGCGGGCCGCGCCAATGTTGGCATTGGCGGCCTTGAGCAGGTGCTCGGCTTCCTGGATGTCCGGGCGACGCTGGAGGATGTCCGACGGCAGGCCGGCCGGTACTTCGGCCAGTTGGTCGGCATTGAGCTCCAGCGGCTTGGCCAGGTCGGCGGGAATGCCGGTGCCCAGCAGCACGGTCAGGCTGTTGACGTCCTGGGCGACCAGGCGCTGGTACTGCGAGTACTTGACCCGGGCGCCTTCCACGGCGGTACGCGCCTGGCTGACGTCGAGTGCCGAGGCTACGCCGACTTCGTTGCTGCGACGGGTGAGGTTGTAGCTTTCCTCGTAGGTCTTCAGCGTTTCTTCGGTCAGCTTGAACAGCGCCTGGTCGGCCTGCCAGGTGTAGTAGGCGTTGGCCACGCTGGCCACCAGGCTGATCTGCGTGGAGCGACGCGCCTGTTCGCTGGACAGGTAGGTTTCCAGGGCCTGCTCGGTCAGGCTGCGTACGCGGCCGAACAGGTCCAGCTCATAGGCGCTGACGCCCAGGGTGGCCGAGTACTGGCTGGTGATGCCCGCTTCGCCCGTCTGCGACATGTTCGCCGGTACGCGCTGGCGGCTGCCGCTACCGTTGGCCGAAACCGCAGGGAACAGGTCGGCACGCTGGATGCGGTACTGCGCACGGTAGGCGTCGATGTTCAACGCGGCAACGCGCAGGTCGCGGTTGTTCACCAGCGCGGTCTGGATCAGCTGCTGCAGGGCCGGGTCGTGGAAGAACTGACGCCAGCCCTGTTCGGCGGCGGCAACCTCCGCCGACTGCGTCGGCGAGTAAGCCGGGCCTTGCGGCCACTGCGCAGCCACCGGCGATTCCGGGGTCTGGTAGTCAGGGATCAGCGAGCAGCCGCCAAGAATGAAAGCGGTTACTGCCAGGGACAACAAAGACTTGGTCATTGCCCAGCCTCATAACGTGGAGTTTCAGGGGTGACGTCTTTTTCCGGCTCTTTGCTGCCGAACAGTGACGACACTGCGACGAAGAACAGTGGTACCCAGAAGATAGCCAGCACGGTCGCACTGATCATGCCGCCGATCACGCCAGTACCGATGGCATGCTGGCTGCCGGCGCCGGCGCCGCTGGCGATAGTCAACGGTACCACGCCGAGGATGAACGCCAGCGAGGTCATGATGATCGGGCGCAGACGCATGCGGCACGCCTCGATCGCCGCGTCGTACAGGCTGCGGCCTTGCTCGTGCAGTTCCTTGGCGAACTCGACGATCAGAATGGCGTTTTTCGCCGCCAGGCCGATGGTGGTCAACAGGCCGACCAGGAAGTACACGTCGTTGGACAACCCGCGCAGGCTGGTGGCGATCAGGGCACCGATGATACCCAGCGGTACTACCAGTACCACGGCGATCGGGATCGACCAGCTTTCGTACAGGGCTGCCAGGCACAGGAACACGAACAGTACCGAGAGGGCGAACAGTGCCGGCATCTGCGAACCGGAGAGTTTTTCCTCGTAGGACATGCCGGTCCAGGAGAAGCCGATGCCGCTTGGCAGTTCGCCAGCAATGCGCTCGACCTCGGCCATGGCTTCACCGGTGCTGTAGCCCGGGGCCGGAGCACCGAGGATTTCCATTGCCTCGACGCCGTTGTAACGCGACAGCTTCGGCGAACCGTAGGTCCATTCGCCCTTGGCGAAGGAGGAGAACGGCACCATTTCGCCGGCGCCATTGCGCACGTACCACTTCTGCAGGTCTTCCGGGCTCATCCGCGCGTTCGGCTCGCCCTGGATATACACCTTCTTGACCCGGCCACGGTCGATGAAGTCGTTGACGTAGCTGGCACCCAAGGCAATCGACAGGGTGTTGTTGATGTCGGCGATGGTCACACCCAGGGCGCTGGCACGCTCGTCATCGATGGTCAGCTGGTACTGCGGCTCGTCGTTCAGACCGTTCGGGCGCACGGCGCTGAGGATCTTGCTCTGCGCGGCCTTGGCCAGGAACTGGTTGCGCGCTTCCATCAGCTTGGTATGGCCGACACCGCCGCGGTCCTGCAGGAACACGTCGAAGCCGGTGGCGTTACCCAGTTCGAGCACCGCAGGCGGGGCAAAGGCGAACACCATCGCATCGCGGAAGGTGAAGAAGTGCTGCTGGGCGCGCTGGGCAAGGGCGAACACGCTGTTTTCCTTGGAGCGTTCATCCCACGGCTTGAGCATGATGAATGCCATACCCGAGCTCTGGCCACGGCCGGCGAAGTTGAAGCCGTTGACGGTGAACACCGAAGCCACGGTGTCGGCCTCTTCGCTGAGCAGGTACTCACGCATCTGGTCGACCACCACCTGGGTGCGCTCGGCACTGGAGCCGGCCGGGGTCTGTACCTGGGCGAACAATACGCCCTGGTCTTCTTCCGGCAGGAACGCGGTAGGGATGCGGGCGAACAGCCAGATCATGCCGACCACGATCAGCGCGTAGGCCAGCAGGAACGGTACCTTGTTGCGCAGGATGGTGCCCACGCTGCGCTCGTAGCCGGTTACGCTGCGGTCGAAGTTGCGGTTGAACCAGCCAAAGAAGCCGCGCTTGGCCACATGGTGCTCGCCCTTCTTCAGCGGCTTGAGCATGGTGGCGCACAGGGCCGGGGTGAAGATGAGCGCCACCAGCACCGACAGGCCCATGGCCGAGACGATGGTGATGGAGAACTGCCGGTAGATCACACCTGTGGAGCCGCCGAAGAACGCCATGGGCAGCAGTACCGCCGACAGCACCAGGGCGATACCCACCAGGGCACCCTGGATCTGCTCCATCGAGCGCTTGGTCGCTTCCTTGGGCGGCAAGCCTTCCTCGGACATCACCCGCTCGACGTTCTCCACCACGACGATGGCGTCGTCCACCAGCAAGCCGATGGCCAGGACCATGGCGAACATGGTCAGGGTGTTGATGCTGAAGCCGGCAGCGGCAAGGATGCCGAAGGTACCCAGCAACACAACCGGTACGGTCATGGTGGTGATGATGGTGGCGCGGAAGTTCTGCAGGAACAGGTACATCACCAGGAACACCAGGACCACGGCTTCGATCAGGGTGTGGATAACGCCACTGATCGATTCGGTGACCACCGGGGTGGTGTCATACGGGAATACCGCTTTCACCCCAGGCGGGAAGAACGGTTCCAGGTCGGCGATGGTCTGGCGCAGGGCCTTGGCGGTGTCCAGGGCGTTGGCACCGGTAGCCAGTTTAACTGCCAGGCCGGAGGCCGGCTTGCCGTTGAACTGGGCGCTGACGGCATAGTTTTCACCACCCAGGCCAACCTGGGCGACATCACCCAGACGCACCTGCGAACCGTCGCTGTTGACCTTGAGCAGGATTTTCTCGAACTGCTCGGCAGTCTGCAGGCGGGTCTTGCCGATGATGGTAGCGTTCAGCTGGGTACCCGGCATGGCCGGCAGGCCGCCGAGCTGGCCGGAGGATACCTGCACGTTCTGCGCGGCCACGGCGGTCTTGACGTCGACCGGGGTCAGCTGGAACTTGTTCAGCTTGGCCGGATCGAGCCAGATACGCATGGCGTACTGCGCACCGAACACCTGGAAGTCACCCACACCCGCGGTACGCGAGATCGGGTCCTGCATGTTGGAGACGATGTAGTTGGCCAGGTCGTCCTTGGTCATGCTGCCGTCTTCGGACACCAGGCCGATCACCAGAAGGAAGTTCTTCACTGCCTTGGTGACGCGGATACCTTGCTGCTGCACTTCCTGCGGCAGCAGCGGGGTAGCCAGGTTCAGCTTGTTCTGCACCTGCACCTGCGCGGTGTCTGGGTTGGTGCCCTGCTCGAAGGTGGCGGTAATGGTCATGCTGCCGTCAGAGTTACTTTCCGACGACACATAACGCAGGTTGTCGATACCGTTGAGCTGCTGCTCGATCACCTGTACCACGGTGTCCTGTACGGTTTGCGCCGAGGCGCCCGGGTAGGTCACGGCGATGGCGATGGCCGGCGGCGCGATGCTGGGGTACTGGTTGATCGGCAGCTTCAGGATCGACAAGGCGCCGACCAGCATGATCACCAGGGCGATCACCCAGGCGAAGATCGGGCGATCGATAAAGAACTTCGACATGGTTTACTCCGCTTTGGCGTCTGCTTTCGCCGCGTTGGCCTGAACAGGGCTGGCCGGCTTCTTGACGTTGGTGGCTTCGCTGACCTTGACCTCGACGCCCGGGCGCACGTACTGCAGCCCTTCGGTGATCAGGCGGTCACCCGGGTTCAGGCCTTCCTCGATCAGCCAGTCGCTGCCCAGGGTACGGTTGGCCTTGAGCTGGCGCAGTTCGACCTTGTTCTCCTGGTTGACCACCAGCGCGGTCGGCGCGCCTTTCAGGTCGCGGGTCACGCCCTGTTGCGGGGCCAGGATGGCGTTGGCGTTGACCCCGGCCTTGAGCCGCGCATGCACGAACATGCCTGGCAGCAGGGTGTGATCGGGGTTGGGGAAGAGGGCGCGCAGGGTGACCGAGCCGGTGGTCTCGTCGACCGCGACTTCGGAGAACTCCAGGCGGCCTTCCTGCTTGAACAGGCTGCCGTCTTCCAGCACCAGCTGCACCGAGGCGGCGTTGTCGCCGGCCTTCTGCAGCTGGCCGCTTTCCAGGTCACGGCGCAGCTTGAGGAGTTCGGCGGTGGACTGGGTGACGTCGACGTAGATCGGGTCGAGTTGCTGGATGGTGGCCATGGCGTTGGCCTGGCCATTGCTCACCAGTGCACCTTCGGTGAACGAAGAACGGCCGATACGGCCGCTGATCGGTGCCAGGACCTTGGTGTAGCGCAGGTCGATCTGCGCGCTTTTGAGCGAAGCCTCGGCCTGCAATCGTTTGGCATTGGCGTCGTCGTATTCCTGCTTGGAGACAGCCTGTTCGTCGATCAGCTGCTTGTAGCGCTCGGCCAGCGAGCGGGTGGCCTGCAGGTTGGCCTGGGCATTGGCCAGGTTGGCTTCGTACACGGCAGGGTCGATCTGGTACAGCTGCTGGCCTTCCTTGACCTCACTGCCTTCCTTGAACAGGCGCTTGAGGATGATGCCGTTGACCTGCGGGCGCACTTCGGCGACGCGGTAGGCAGTGGTACGCCCCGGCAATTCCGAGGTCAGGGTGAAGGCTTGGGGCTGGATGGTCACGACGCCGACCTGAGGAGCCTGCGCCGCTGGCGCTGCTTCTTCTTTCTTACAGCCACTGAGCAGGGTTGCCAGGGCGACGGCGGAAACCAGAGCGGTAACGGCTGGCTTGAATTGCATGAGGATCCTCGGGTCGCTGGAGCTGGGAGACGCTCAAGAGTAATGGAAGAGTCTTGATCTGGAAAAATTGCTATCCGGTGGATAAATAGCTTGCTAAGGAATATACTTACATTCATGGTTGTTTGTAAATACCGCTGGGTTGTACTCGGGTACTGCCACAGCTCTTGATTAGCTCCCCCGCGAGGCACCCTGCAGAGGTGCCCCCGGAGTGTTCCCCGCACGCGCCGCGCGTTCGGGGCAGATGAGGTTTGTACTGCCATGGTCCGTCGAACCAAAGAAGAAGCCCAGGAAACCCGCGCCCAGATCATCGAGGCGGCGGAAAAGGCCTTCTACAAGCGCGGGGTTGCGCGAACCACCCTGGCCGACATCGCCGAACTGGCGGGTGTGACGCGAGGAGCGATCTACTGGCATTTCAACAACAAGGCCGAGTTGGTGCAGGCGTTGCTCGACAGCCTGCATGAAACCCATGACCACCTGGCGCGGGCGAGCGAAAGCGAGGACGAAGTGGACCCGCTTGGCTGCATGCGCAAGCTGTTGCTGCAAGTGTTCAACGAGCTGGTGCTCGATGCCCGAACCAGGCGTATCAACGAAATCCTGCATCACAAGTGCGAGTTCACCGATGACATGTGTGAAATTCGCCAGCAGCGCCAGGCTGCTGTGCTGGATTGCCACAAGGGCATCACCCTGGCGTTGGCCAATGCCGTGCGCCGGGGCCAGTTGCCAGGCGAGCTTGATGTCGAGCGCGCGGCGGTGGCCATGTTCGCCTATGTCGATGGCCTGATCGGGCGCTGGCTGTTGCTGCCTGACAGTGTCGATTTGTTGAAGGATGTCGAAAAATGGGTCGACACCGGGCTGGATATGCTGCGCTTGAGCCCGGCTCTGCGCAAATGACACTTTGTTAAGGATTGTGAGGGAGTGTTACCCCTTTGTGTTAAGGGGGGATTAATGCTTCCGGATGACCTTGAACAAATCACAGATCCTGTGGGAGCGGCCTTGTGTCGCGATAGGGCTGCGCAGCAGCCCCGGCAATTTGTGCATCACTGCTGAAATCCTGGGGCCGCGTCGCGGCCCTTTCGCGACACAAGGCCGCTCCCACAGAGATCGCGTAGCTTCTAGCGTCCGCGCAGTTGCCGGTCGGGCAATGCAAACGCTGCAAACAGTCCCAGCACGGCTACCCCGGCACTCCCCATCAACAACTGCCGGAACGTCTCGAGCAACCGCCCCTGTGTCACCAGGTCCACTTCACCGGCCTTCAGGCTCCCCAGCAACGGATTACCCAGCGACTCGAACCCGCCCTGGTGCAGCAGCGCCAGCAGCAGGCTGGACATGCACGCCACCCCCATGGCCCCACCTAGCGAGCGGAACAGGTTGGTGGTGCTGGTGGCCACGCCGATGTCCTTGCTGTCCACCGCGCTTTGTGTGCCTACCAGCGAGGTCGGAAACTGCAGCCCGCAAGCGATGCCGGTCAGCAGCATGAACAGTGCACTGAGCAAGACCGACTGCGGCGGGGTCAGCGCCATGGCGAAAATGGCCAGTGGCATCAGCAGTGCGCCGGCCAGAATCTGCGGCTTGTAGCGCCCGGTCAGACTAGTCATGCGCCCGCCGGTGAAGGCACCCATGGGCAGCCCCATCACCAGCGGCAGGAGGTGCAGGGCAGCACTGTCGGCGCCGGCACCGGTGATGCCCTGGTAGCGCAACGGCATAAGCATGGTCAGGGAGATCGACTGGAAGCTTGCGAAGAAGATCACGCCCCAGCACAGCACCGCCACGCGATTGCCGAACAGGCCGAGCGGCAGCAGCGGCTCCGGGCAGCGGCGCTCATGGGCGATGAACAGCATCAAGCCCAGCGCGGCGCAGGCGAACAAGGCCAGCACGGCCGGGTCGACCCAGGCGTGGCCCTGGCCGACCAGGGTAATGCCCAGCAACAGGCTACCCAGGCCGAGAATCAGCAAAACGGCACCCAGGTAATCCACCTGCGCCTCGCGGCGCTGCACCGGCATGCCGCCGAGGGCGCGGCGGATCGCCCACAGTGCAACCAGCCCCAGCGGCAGGTTGATCCAGAACACCCAGCGCCATGACAGGTATTCGGTCAACCAGCCGCCCAGCACCGGGCCGGCGACACTGGCCACCGCGTACATGCTGCTGAAGTATCCCTGGTAGCGGCCGCGCTCTCGTGGGGGTACGAAGTCGCCGATGATCGCCTGGCTCACCGAGACCATGCCACCGGCACCGATGCCCTGCAGTACCCGGGCCAGCACCAGCTGTTGCATGTCCTGGGCCAGGGCGCAGGCGATCGAGGCCAGGGTGAACAGGCTGATGCCGGTGAGGATCATCCTGCGCCGCCCGTACAGGTCGCCCAGCTTGCCGTAGATCGGCACGGCCACGGTCATCGCCACCATGTAGCCGGAGATGACCCAGGCCAGCAGGCCGACATCGTTGAACTGCGCCGAGATCGCCGGCAGGGAGACGGCAACGATGGTCTGGTCCAGGGCGCCGAGGAAGATCGCCAGCATCAGGGCGGTGAGCACGTTGCGCAGGGTGGTGGGGGGCAGGGCGGCGGTCACGGGGATACCTTGTTTATCGGTTGAGGCCTCTTCGCGGGCACGCCCGCTCCCACAGGTACAACACAGGGCTTGAAGGCTGTGGTGTACCTGTGGGAGCGGGCGTGCCCGCGAAGGGGCCCCGAAATTGTAACCTGAGTTAGGTAGCTTCCTATCCACTATCTGCATCCCCTATGCAAGATCGGCATTGGCGCATTCGTTCAGTGCTGCATGGCTGCGTGATATCGTTGGTATGCCACAGAGGCTGAAAATCGGGGCTTTGCACCACCTTGGTGCAACATTATGCCGCAGGTTTTTGCGCCGCTGTCTCCCACACCTTTTATTCCTCTGCCTGCATGTCGAGCATGACCGCCCAGATGGCGACGGTTGGAACAGGCCAGGTAGACCCGATTACAGGGGTCGGTAGTTACCGTTCGAATTTCAACTTATTTTGCGGAGTGATCATGCCCAAGGCTTCCCATCAAGATCTGCGTTTTGCCTTCCGCGAGCTGCTCGCTTCAGGTTCCTGTTATCACACCGCATCGGTGTTCGACCCGATGTCGGCACGCATTGCCGCAGACCTGGGCTTCGAGGTCGGCATCCTCGGTGGCTCCGTCGCTTCGCTGCAGGTACTGGCTGCACCGGACTTCGCCCTGATCACCCTCAGCGAGTTCGTCGAGCAGGCCACCCGAATTGGTCGTGTGGCACAACTGCCGGTGCTGGCTGACGCCGACCATGGCTATGGCAACGCGCTGAACGTCATGCGCACGGTCATCGAACTGGAGCGCGCCGGCGTGGCTGCGCTGACCATCGAGGACACCCTGCTGCCTGCCCAGTTCGGGCGCAAGTCCACCGACCTGATCCCGGTTGAAGAGGGCGTAGGCAAGATCCGTGCGGCGCTGGAGGCACGGGTCGATTCGTCGCTGTCGATCATTGCCCGGACCAACGCTGGCGTGCTCACCACCGAAGAAATCATCGTGCGTACCCAGAGCTACCAGAAGGCCGGAGCCGATGGCATCTGCATGGTGGGGGTGAAGGACTTCGAGCAACTCGAGCAGATTGCCGAGCACCTGACGGTGCCATTGATGCTGGTGACCTACGGCAACCCGAACCTGCGTGACGACGAGCGCCTGGCACGCCTGGGCGTGCGCATCGTAGTCGATGGTCACGCGGCCTACTTTGCCGCCATCAAGGCCACCTACGATTGCCTGCGGCTGCAGCGCGGCCAGCAGAACAAGTCGGAAAACCTCAGCGCCACCGAACTCTCGCACACCTACACCCAGCCCGAGGACTACATCCGCTGGGCCAAGGAGTACATGAGCGTCGAGGAGTGACAGTGCCATTCCTGTAGGAGCGGCCTTACAAGTCCTGATCCCACTCCGGTTCGTCCTTGAACCGCTGCACAAGAAAATCCAGCATGCTGCGCAAGGTCGCCGGCATGTGCTTGCGTGAGGTGTATACCGCATTCAGGTTCAGCTCGCGTGGCCTGGCTTCGGGCAGCAGGCGCACCAGTTCACCCCGGCGCAGGGCCTGCGCGGCCTGGTAGGTCGGCAGCATGGCGATACCTGCGCCGGCCAGCGCCGCCTTCTGCAGTGTCATCGCCTCGTTGGCACTGATGTTCCCCGCCACTGGCACGGCGACTTGCTGGCCGGCTACCTCGAAATGCCACAGGCTGTGGCCGAAGTAGGCATGTGTCAGGCAGTTGTGCCGGCTCAGTTCCTCGACCCGTTGCGGCGTGCCGTGCTCGCGCAGGTAGGCCGGTGCCGCACACACAGCCGAGCGGCATACGCTCAGGCGCCGGGCGATCAGGTTGGGGTCCAGGTCATTGCTGGTGCGTATGGCCAGGTCGATGCGCTCGTCCACCAGGTTGACCGTGCGATCGAGCATCTGTAGTTCCACCTTCACCCCGGGGTAGCGTCGGACGTAATCGGCCACAGCATCCACCAGTTGGGCCTGGCCGAATGAGGTGCTGACGCTGATGCGCAGCGCGCCCTTGGGCGCGTCATCCGGCTGCTGCACCGCGGCCTGCAGGTCGCCAGCCAATTCCAGCAATTGCCGGCAGCGGGGCAGGGTTTCCTGGCCGGCGGCGGTGAGGCTGAGCTTGCGTGTGGTGCGCTGCATCAGCCGTGCGCCAACCCAGTCTTCCAGCTCTGCCAGGTAGCGCGAAACCACCGGCCGGGACAGTTGCAGATGATCCGCCGCCGCCGACTGGCTGCCCAGGTCGACGACGGTGACGAAAACGCGCATGGCGTTGAGACGGTCCATGATTTGCCCGGTTTCAGAAACAAACTATGTTCGAGCATCGCATTTTTTGTCACGGATTAGGCAACTAAGCTGTTGGGCATTGTTCATCTGACGGGCGTTTGCGATGTCTCTTTTCACTCCTCTGCGTGGCCTGCTGCTGGCCTGTGTGACCCTGGCCGGCCCGGCGCTGGCTGCCGACCCCTTGCGGCTGGAGGTTTACAACCCCGGGCATGAGGCGATCTTCCCGGTCAGTTCGGTGATCGTCAGCGGCGAGCACGACGCCATCCTCGTCGATGCCCAGTTCGGCAAGGCCCAGGCCGAGCAGCTGGTGCAGCGCCTGCGGGCAGGCGGCAAGCAGCTGACCACTATCTACATCAGCCATGGCGACCCGGACTACTACTTCGGCCTGGATACCCTGACCCAGGCCTTCCCGGACGCCAAGGTGCTGGCGTCGGCCGCCACGGTTGCCCATATCCGCCAGACCAAGGATGCCAAGCTGGCCTACTGGGGCCCGCAGATGGGCGCGGACAAGCCGGCGCGGCTGGTGCTGCCACAGGTGCTCGAAGGCAACCGCCTGACGCTGGAAGGGCAGGACCTTGAGGTGGTCGGCCTCGACGGCTCGCAACCTGACCGCAGTTTTGTGTGGATCCCGTCGATCAAGGCGGTGGTCGGTGGCGTGGTGGTGTCGGAGAACATTCATGTGTGGATGGCCGACACGCAAACGACCAAGTCCCACGCCGACTGGCTCGGCACCCTGGCGCACATCGAAGCGCTGGCGCCGCGTACGGTCATCCCCGGACATTACCTGGGGGGCAGCAGTCGATCGCTGGAGGCCGTGCATTTCACGGCGAACTACATTCGTGACTTCGATGCCGAGACCGCCCAGGCGAAAGACGCCGGTGCGTTGATCGCGGCGATGAAGCGACGTTACCCGAGCCTGGCCGATGAAAGCTCGCTGGAGCTGGGGGCCAAGGTCGCCAAGGGCGAGATGAAGTGGTAGTTCCGTTCAACTGATGGAGAGTATCCCATGAGCAAGATTGCAATCATCGGTGCCACCGGCCGCGCTGGCAGCCAGTTGCTGGAGGAGGCCCTGCGCCGTGGTCACAGTGTGCTGGCCATCGCCCGCGACCCGTCGCGGTTGCAGGGGCGGGAGGGGGTGACCGTCAAGGCGCTGGATGCCAAGGACAGCGCAGCCCTGCAAGCGGCGGTCGCGGGTGTGGATGCGGTGCTGAGTGCGGCGCATTTCTCGACCATCGAGCCACACGCCATCATCGAGCCGGTCAAGCGGGCCAGGGTCAGGCGCCTGCTGGTGGTAGGTGGGGCCGGCAGCCTGTTGCTGCCGTCTGGGCATCGGGTGATCGACAGCCCGGACTTCCCCGAGGCATACAAGGCCGAGGCCACTGCCGGGGTGCGTTTTCTGGAAGCGTTGCAACGGGAGCCGAACCTGGACTGGACCTTCCTGTCGCCGTCGGCGGAGTTCGTTGAAGGTGAGCGCAGCGGGCATTACAAGCTGGGCAAGGATCATCTGTTGATCGGCGCGGATGGCAAGAGCTGGATCACCTTTGCCGATTACGCGATTGCCATGCTCGACGAACTGGAAAAGCCGGCGCATTCGCGGCAGCGTTTCACTGTCGGCTATTGAGTCGCCTGCTTCGCGGGCGTGCCCGCGAAGAGGCCCTCACTGGCTGGCCTGGTGTTCCAGCCAATCCAGCAACTCCCCCAACCCCGCCGGCAAGCTCTTGGCCTGGCTCACCAGGTAATACCCCTTGCCGGTCATCACCTTCAGCGCAAACGGCATGCACAACCGCCCCCCGCGCAAGTCATCGCCGATCAGCGACCAGTCGCCGATGGCCACACCGGTGCCCTGCGAGGCCATGGCCATTGCCATGTCCAGCGTCTCGAAATGCTGCTTCGGGCCTTGAATGGCCAGCGTTGCCCCGGCTGCCTGCAGCCACAACCGCCAGTCATGCTCATTCCGCGAGGGGTGCAGCAGCATGTGTCGCGCCAGGTCCTCGACCTGCTGCAACGGCACCGGCCCCTCGCGCAGTGACGGCGCGCACACCGGCGTCAGCTGCTCATCGAACAGCTTGCGCACGCGCAGCCCGTGGTTCGGCGCATCGCCATACACCACCGCCGCATCGAAACCCTCGCGGCGAAAGTCAACTCCATGTTGCACCGTGGTGGTCAGCTCCACCGGTACATCCGGGCGTAGCGCCTGCCATTCCATCAGGCGTGGCAGCAGCCAGCGCATCACGCAGGTCGGTGCCTTGAGCTGCAAGGTAGTGCTGCGCCCACCCACCTCGCGCACCCCTTGTTCAATCAGCGCAAATACCTGTTGCACCCTTGGCAGCCAGTCCTGGCCTTCACGGGTCAGGCTCAACCCACGGGCCTGGCGCTGGAACAAGGCATAGCCCAGATGCTCTTCGAGGGCCGCGATCTGCCGGCTGACGGCGCCCTGGGTGATATGCAACTGCTGCCCGGCACGGGTGAAATTGCAGTGCTGGGCAGTGACCAGGAAGGTATGCAGGGCGGGCAGGGGCGGGAGGCGTTTCATTGTGCTGAGCCATGATTGCAGGACATGGCTAGTATGTGTTTTTTTGCATTGTGGCGATAGCCGTGGCTGGGTCCAATAGGGGCATAACCCAACCAAGATTCACGGTGAAACCCAATGGCGACCTGCGGCGAAGTACTGGTAAAACTCCTTGAAGGCTATGGTGTTGACCATGTCTTCGGCATTCCTGGTGTACATACCGTGGAGCTCTACCGCGGCCTGGCGGGTTCGTCCATCCGCCATGTCACCCCGCGCCACGAGCAGGGTGCCGGGTTCATGGCCGACGGCTATGCGCGGACCCGCGGTAAACCGGGGGTGTGCTTCATCATCACCGGCCCGGGGATGACCAACATCACCACCGCCATGGGCCAGGCCTATGCCGACTCGATCCCGATGCTGGTGATTTCCAGCGTGCAATCCCGCGACCAGCTGGGCGGTGGCCGTGGCAAGCTGCATGAGTTGCCCAACCAGGCCGCGCTGGTGTCGGGTGTGGCGGCGTTTTCCCATACCCTGATGAGTGCCGATGACCTGCCGCAGGTGCTGGCTCGGGCATTCGCCGTGTTCGAAGGCGCCCGACCGCGCCCGGTGCATATCGAGATCCCGCTCGACGTGCTGGTCGAACCGGCCGATCACCTGCTGCCGGGGCGCGTGGTGCGCAGTACCCGGGCAGGGGCAGCGCCGCAGGCCGTGGCGCAGATGGCCGAGCGCCTGGCCAATGCAAGGCGGCCATTGATCCTGGCCGGGGGCGGTGCATTGGCCGCGGGCGCTGCGCTGGCGCGCCTGGCCGAACAGCTGCAGGCGCCGGTGGCGCTGACCATCAATGCCAAGGGGCTGCTGCCGGCCAGCCACCCCCTGCAGATCGGCTCGACCCAGTCACTGCCAGCCACACGGGCGCTGGTGGCCGAGGCCGATGTGGTGCTGGCGATCGGCACCGAACTGGCCGAAACAGACTATGACGTCACCTTCAAAGGTGGTTTCGAGATCCCGGGCAGCCTGTTGCGCATCGACATCGACCCGGACCAGACCGTGCGCAATTACCTGCCGGCGCTGTCGCTGGTGGCCGATGCCGAACTGGCCGCCGAGGCGCTGCTCGGTGCCTTGCAGGCGCTGCCGCAATCCGTGCGTGAGAGCACGTGGGGCAAGGCCCGGGTGGCCAAGCTGCGCCAGGCACTGGCGGCGGGTTGGGACCAGCCGACCTTGAGCCAGACGCGTCTGCTGAGTGCGATTCTCGAGCGTCTGCCCAATGCCATTCTGGTGGGCGATTCGACCCAGCCGGTGTACACCGGCAACCTGACCCTGGACATGGACCAGCCACGCCGTTGGTTTAACGCATCGACCGGCTACGGCACCTTGGGTTACGCATTGCCGGCGGCCATGGGCGCCTGGCTGGGCAGCGCGGAGCAGGTCGGTGAGCGTGCCCCTGCGGTGTGCCTGATTGGTGATGGCGGTTTGCAGTTCACCTTGCCGGAGCTGGCCAGCGCGGTGGAAGCGCAGGTGCCGCTGATCGTGCTGCTGTGGAACAACCAGGGGTACGAGGAAATCAAGAAGTACATGGTCAACCGGGCTATCGAGCCGGTCGGGGTGGATATACATACGCCGGACTTCATCGGTGTGGCGCGGGCCCTGGGCGCGGCGGCGGAGCAGGTGGCAGATGTGGCGCAGCTGCAGGTGGCGTTGGGGCAGGCAGTGGAGCGCAAGGGGCCGACCTTGATCCAGGTTGACCAGAATCAGTGGCAGGGGGCTGTGTCGGGTTGAAGTAAATCTATTGCCAGTATCGGCCCTTTCGCGGGCTTGCCCGCTCCCACAGGTTTTTGCACAGGCTTTGAGTATTGTGCTGTACCTGTGGGAGCGGGCGAGCCCGCGAAAGGGCCGGTACTGCCGTTCAAAACTTCAGCCAGCAGTCGCCCGCAATCTGGCCACATCACGAATCGGCGGCGCGCCATACAGCCGGCTGTATTCACGGCTGAACTGTGACGGGCTTTCATACCCCACCCGGTAGGCCGCCACCGCTGCCTCGAGGCCGTCATTGAGCATCAATCGCCGCGCCTCCTGCAGGCGCAGTTGCTTCTGGTACTGCAACGGGCTCATCGACGTCACGGCCTTGAACCGGTGGTGCAAGGTCGAGGTGCTGAGGTTGACTTCACGCGCCAGATCCTCGATGCGCAAAGGCCGCTGGTAGTTCTGGTTGAGCCAGGTGATGGCCTGACAAACGCGGTGGGTCTGGCTGTTGGCCAAGGCAATTTCGTACAACCGATAGCCCTGCGGCCCTCGCAGCAGACGGTACAGAATCTCCCGGCGGAACAGCGGCGCCAGCATCGCGATGTCGCGCGGGGTGTCCAGCAGGCGTATCAGCCGCAGCAAGGCGTCGAGCAACGCGGCGTCGGTTCTCTCCACATACAAGCCACGACCGGAAGGCCGGTTGGGCACCAGCATCGGCCCGCTTTCGGCGATCAGCTGGCTTATTTCGGCTGGGTCCAGGTCCATGCGCAGGCCAAGGCTCGGGTGCTCGGGGCTGGCGTCGAGCTTTACGCCGCTAAGCGGCAAGGTTACCGAGACCACCATGTAGTGCAGCGGGTCGTAGGCGTACTGCTCGTCACCCAGGAACAGGCTTTTGCTGCCCTGGGCGAGGATGCACAGCGCGGGTTGCGCCAGGGTCGGTACCGAGCGCACGTTTTCGGTGTAGCGCACCAGGTACAGGTCATCGATGGCCGATGCCGGGCCATGAGGCTCCCCGGCGTGGCGGCGGATCAGCTCGGCCAGCTCCTGGCGTTGCAGTTCCAGGCTTGGGTCGATGGACGTGGCGATAGTCATGATGGCTTTCCTCTGCTGACCGACGCAGCATAGGTTTGGGCAATGGCGGGCGCTAGTCAAAAGCTGCACGCCGATTGCCTGATCCTGCCGCGCTGCAGGATCAGGCAATCGGCGTGCAGTAATGGCCTAACGCGTCGCGCGGGCGAGGCCCTAACCTTGGCAGCCTGGCTTTTTCGTCCGCCTGCTTCAAGGAGATTGTGCAATGACCCCGACACAACCGGTCACCCACCTTGCTTTCATCCGTGCCAGCAGCGGGCGCTCGGCGGAGCTGGGCGCGCGCCTGCGTGACCTGCTCGAGCCCTCGTTGCGGGCACCGGGCTGCCTGAGTTTTTCGGTGCAGCGTTCGCAGGCTGATGCCGATTTATGGTTGCTCAGTGGCAGCTGGCAAGACCAGCAGGCGATGAGTGGCTATTTTGCTTCGCCAACGCTGGAAGTGTTTGGTGAGTTGGTACAGGCGCAGGTGGTCAGCAGCCTGGATCTGCATACCTTTGATTGAGGTGTTGCCTATTCTGGCCTCATCGCCGGCAAGCCAGCTCCCACAGGTTTATCGCAGGTTTCGAGAGCGGTGCAGCACCTGTGGGAGCTGGCTTGCCGGCGATAGGGCCGGTACAGGTGAATAGGGTAAGATGCTGCCCTTGATCAACCAGGTAGATAGCAACATGGCACGTAGGGAATTCCCGCATTTCGAAGCGGTTTCGGCGATGGTCCCGGTGGAAGGTGGCGGCTACAACGCGGCCATCGCAGTCAAGGCCCTGGGCATGGGCGGCGCGCCGCGCTTTCACAAGATTCTCGACGGCCAGGTGTTCAAGGGCGCCGTGGCCGCCGATGAAGCGGCCACGGCCGAGCTGCAACGCCTGCAGGGCGTCAGCGAAGAGGGTGAGCTGATCTGGTGATCAGGCCGGTGGGCGGGCCATCTTGAACAGGTTGCCCAGCTCGAAATAGTCTGCCGGGCCACCACCACGCAGGATCGGCTCGGCGGCAGCGGTATCGTAGATACCGTTCTTCAACAGGTGCTCGGCAATGTGCACCGCCACCACTTCACCCAGGATCAACCAGCTGGGCACCAGTTCCTGGTCGGCCCGCTTGAGCTGGACGATCTGGCTGACCTTGCACTCGAAGGCCACTGGGGTTTCGCCGACACGCGGCACATTGACGATGCTCGATGGCGTGGCGGTGAGGCCGCTCAATTCGAATTCGCTTACCTCGGCGGCAACCGGTGCGCAGCTCTGGTTCATCTGCTCGGCCAACGTGCGAGTGGCCAGGTTCCAGACGAACTCGCCGGTCTGCTCGATGTTGTTCAGGCTGTCTTTGCGCCCGACGCTGCAGAAACCGATGATTGGCGGGATGTAGTTGAAGGCGTTGAAGAAGCTGTAGGGCGCCAGGTTCAGGCGGCCTTCGCGGTCCTGTGAGGAAATCCAGCCGATAGGGCGGGGGCCGACGATGGCGTTGAACGGGTCGTGGGGCAGGCCGTGGCCTTTTGCGGGTTCGTAGTAATACATCTGTGCTGGGCTTGCTGGCCCTACCTCCTGGTGGACAAGGCGCCTAGTGTGCCAAGCCTGTGCCCGCCTGAAAATGATCAAGCCCGGCCGAAGCCGGGCTGGGTGCTCGCATCAGGGATCAGCTGATGCGGTGGGCGTTGGTGCGGTTGAAGCCGTCTTCGGCGAAGCGCTGGCCACCAGTGCGGTCGAAGCCGTCTTCGGCGAAGCGTTGACCACCAGTGCGGTCGAAGCCGTCTTCGGCGAAGCGCTGGCCACCGGTGCGGTCGAAGCCGTCTTCGGCGAAGCGCTGGCCACCAGTGCGGTCGAAGCCATCTTCAGCGAAGCGCTGGCCGCCAGTACGGTCGAAACCATCTTCAGCGTAGGCAGCGGATTGGCTCTGGGTCGCTGCGAAGGTGTGGGCGTTGGTGCGGTTGAAGCCATCTTCGGCGAAAGCGCCAGCAGCGAAAACCGAGAGGGCCAGGGTAAGGATCAGTTTGTTTTTCATGGTCGTTGCTCCAGGGGTTTTTGAGGTTGTTTTGTTTCTATGGGTTTAATCCTACTCCGATTAATTTGATTAAAAAGCGCAAATAGTAGTGCTTAAAAATCGAATAATTCGATATGTTTTGACGTGCATCTTGTGGCTCGGGCAGCGGTTCTGGCTCAGGATGTGTCCGCCCATGCGCCGACGTTCTGCCAGCCATTTCAGCTTGAGGCGGTGGAATTAATGGGGCGTTAAGGATGAAAAATTTGTCATTGAAGGCTGCTGAACGCATTTTTCATACATCACCAACCGATTTTTCAAATGCAGCTCAGCACCATCGCCGCACCTCAAACCGGAGCGGCACAACAATGAACAAACTTCCGCAAATCACCTTGGCCTTCTGGGTCATGAAGATCTGCGCTACCACCCTTGGCGAAACGGCGGGGGATTTGCTGTCGATGACCCTGAACATCGGCTATGCCCTCAGTTCGTTGCTGCTTGTCAGCGTGTTCCTGCTGACCTTGCTCGGCCAGCTGTACTCGCGCCGCTACCACCCGATGCTGTACTGGCTGGTGATCCTCTCCACCAGCACCGCCGGCACCACCATGTCCGACTTCATGGACCGCACCCTGGGCCTGGGCTACGCCGCGGGTTCGGCCATCCTCATCGGCATCTTGCTGCTGACCTTCCTGGTATGGCGCCTGAGCGGCAACCCGCTGGATGTCACCCGCATCAAGAACCGCACGGGGGAATTGTTCTACTGGGTGGCGATCCTGTTTTCCAACACCCTCGGCACGGCGCTGGGTGATTACCTGGCCGATGACTCGGGGCTCGGTTTTGCCGGTGGCGCACTGTTGATAGGCAGTGCCATCGCCTTGGTAGTGGTGGCCCGCTACTGGACACGCATCCCTGGCGTGGTGTTGTTCTGGGTCGCGTTCGTGCTTACCCGCCCGTTCGGCGCCACCTTGGGCGATTTCCTCACCAAGCCCCACGAGAAGGGCGGTTTGGACTTCGGCACGGTCGGCTCTTCGGCGGTGCTGGGAGGGGTGTTGTTGGTACTGGTGCTGATGGCCACCTGGTACCAGCGCCGTGAGCCGCGTCAGGCGTTGGAGATGTCCTGAGCCTGCTTTCCGATACCAGTGAGCCGATTAATTGGGCTATTCGGCTCACATGTTGAGCCGAACAGGATTTCTAATCGGCTCATCAGAAGGCTTCGGAGGTATGGCTTGATGTTTGCGCTGTTGCTGAAATCGAGCGCCGTCCGCGCGGTGCGTCTCGCATGCGCTGGAGCCCTAAAACCGTACACCTGGATTGCATGACGCATTCGCATGTATGAAAAAAGGCGCCCCGATAACGGGGCGCCCTTCTTGATTACGGCAAGCTCACACTCACTCAGTGGTAATCCGCGAGTGCTGCTTGGTGTCCTTCATGGTTGCGTAAACCAGCAGCGAGCAGGCGATGCAGGCGGTCACGTACCAGTAGAAGCCACTCTCCATGCCGGCGCTCTTGAACCACAGGGCCACGTACTCGGCGGTGCCGCCGAAGATCGACACGGTCAGCGCGTACGGCAGGCCCACGCCCAGGGCGCGGATTTCGGTGGGGAACAGCTCGGCTTTGACCACGGCGTTGATCGAGGTGTAGCCGCTGACGATGATCAGCGCCGCCATGATCAGGAAGAACGCGCCCCACCAGGTCTGGATGGTGTGCAGGGTGCTGAGGATCGGTACGGTGAACAGGGTGCCGAGCACGCCGAAGGCGATCAGGATCGGGCGTCGACCGATCTTGTCGGACAGGCCGCCGATCACCGGCTGCAGGCACATGAACAGGAACAGCGTGGCGGCCGAGATGGTGGTCGAGTCGCTGATACTCATGCCAACGGTGTTGACCAGGTACTTCTGCATGTAGGTGGTGTAGGTGTAGAAGGCCAGGGTGCCGCCCATGGTCAGCCCGACCACGGTCATCAGCTCCTTGGGGTGGCGCAGCAGGGTGCGCATCAGGCTTTCCTTGGCCTTTTCCTTCTTGGTGAAGGAGGCGGTTTCTTCCATGCCGCGACGCAGGTACAGGGCCACCACGGCGCACAGCGCACCGATCACGAACGGTACGCGCCAGCCCCAGGCATACAGCTGCTCGGTGGTCAGGGTCTGTTGCAGGACGATCAGTACCGCCAGGGCGATGAGCTGGCCGGAGATCAGGGTGACGTACTGGAAGCTGGAAAAGAAGCCACGGCGGTCCTTGCTGGCCATCTCGCTGAGGTAGGTGGCCGAGGTGCCGTATTCACCACCCACCGACAGGCCCTGCATCAGGCGTGCAATGACCAGCAGGATGGGTGCGGCGACTCCGATGGTTTCGTAACCCGGGGTCAGGGCGATGACCAGCGAGCCTGCGCACATCAACAGTACCGAGGCCATCAATGCGGCCTTGCGGCCTTTGCGGTCGGCGTACAGACCCATCAACCAGCCACCGATCGGGCGCATGAGGAAGCCCACGGCGAAGATCGCGGCGGTATTGAGCAATTGTGCGGTGGAATCGCCGGCCGGGAAGAAGGCCTTGGCGAAGTACAGCGAGAATGCGGCGTAGACGTACCAGTCGTACCATTCGACCATGTTGCCGATGGACCCGCTGAAGATCGACTTCAGGCGGCTGGCGGTGGTTTTTTCTGTGGCAGGCGCGGTGGACGCCCCGGCTGGCAGGGAGGTGGCATTATCCATCAGGGATACCTTCTCGTTGTTTTTGTGGAGCGCGCCGTGGCGCAGCTTGCACAGGTGATTGCAGAAGGTGTGCCAAATGGGTGCATTGGGCTTCAAATGGGGGCGCTGCGCGCCCCTTCGCGGGCACGCCCGCTCCCACAGAAGCCGCGTTATTCCTGACGTGGCGCATTTCCTTGTGGGAGCGGGCGTGCCCGCGAAGGGCTGCAAAGCAGCCCCGGAAAATCAGATTAATGAGCGGTTTTTTGCTTGCTGATTGAGCGAGATAAGCGGATTTCCGCTCATTCCCGCTCGATGAAGTCCTCGCGCACCAACCCATGCCGCTGCATCTTTTCGTTCAGCGTGCGCCGCGGCAGCTGCAAGGCCTCCATCACCGCCTTGATTTCGCCCCCGTGCTGGCGCAGCGCCGCGCGCAGGCATTGCGCCTCGAACGCTTCCATCTGTTCGCTCAACGACTGCCCGGCAGGCGTCACCTCGATGTTCGGCGAGCCCAGCCCCAATGCATGCCGTTCCGCCGCGTTGGCCAGCTCACGCACGTTGCCCGGCCAGTCATGCGACAGCAGCTGCGCCAGTTGCGCGCCCGACAGTGGCGGGGCTGCGCGACCAAGCTTTTCGCCGGCGGCACGGGCAAAGTGCTCGAACAGCAGTGGAATGTCCTCACGCCGTTCACGCAACGGCGCCAGGCGCAACTCGGCCACGTTCAGGCGATAGGCAAGGTCTTCGCGGAAGCGCCCGGCGCGGGCTTCTTCGAGCAGGTCGGGCTTGGTCGCGGCAATGATGCGCAGGTCGACGCTGATGCTCTGGTTGGCCCCCAGGCGTTCCAGCTTCTGTTCCTGGATCACCCGCAGCAGCTTGGCCTGTTGGGCCAGTGGCATGCTTTCGATTTCGTCGAGGAACACCGTGCCACCGTTGGCGTACTCCAGCTTGCCGATGCGCTTGCCTTGGGCACCGGTAAAAGCGCCGCTTTCATGGCCGAACAGCTCGGCCTCGAACAGCGACTCGGGGATGGCTGCACAGTTGAGGGCGACGAACGGCTTGCCGGCGCGTGGGCCAAAATCGTGCAGGCAGCGGGCCACGCGCTCTTTGCCACTGCCGGTTTCGCCGCGGATCAGCACATTGACCGGCAGGCTGGCCAGGTCCAGCACTTGCCGACGCAGCTGTTGCAGGCCCTGGGACATACCCAGCAGTGTGCCTTCCAGGCGTGACTTGAGATCGGCCTGCTCGTGCAGCCGGCGGTTTTCCAAGACCAGCTGGCGCTTTTCCAGGGCCCTGCGCAGGCTGCCCAGCAGGTGCTGCGGGGTAAAGGGTTTTTCCAGGAAGTCGTAGGCCCCGCTGCGCATGGCTTCCACTGCCATGGGCACATCGCCGTGGCCGGTCAGCAGGATCACCGGCAAGTCGGGGTCGTCCGCCTGCAGGCGTTCGAGCAACTGCAGGCCATCCATGCCCGGCATGCGTACATCGCTGATGATCACCCCGGGAAAGTGCCGTGGCAGGTGTGCCAGGCATTCTTCGGCGCGGGCGAACAGTTGCACGCTGAAGCCCGACAGGCTCAGCCATTGCTCGACCGCCGTGCGGATACTGGCTTCATCATCGACGACGATCACTGAATTCAACATGCAGGCTCCAGGTCACGGGGCAGGGTAAGGCTCAGGCGCGCGCCGCCAGGCAGGTTTTCGGCCTGCAGCTTGCCGCCGGCCTCGTGGACAATGCCGTAGGAAATGGCTAGCCCCAGCCCAAGGCCTTCACCCACCGGCTTGGTGGTGAAGAATGGGTCGAAGACCTTGGCCAGGTTGGCCTCGGCAATGCCGCCACCCGAATCCAGCACGCTCAGGCGCCATAGCTCGCCGTCGGGCTCGATGCGGATCTCCAGGCGTTTGTAGCGCTTGTCGGCCATGGCGTCGAGGGCATTGCGCAGCAGGTTGATCAGCACCTGCTCCAGGCGAATGGCATCGCCGCGCACCCAGGCCGGGCGCGCCAGGTACAGGGCTACCTCCACTTCTTCGCTGCGAATACGCGCCTCCAGCAGGTGCAGTGCCTGGTCGACCACGGTGGCCAGGTCGAGGCGTTCGCGCAGGCCGACCGGGCTGTTGCGGGCGAAGGTTTTCAGGTGACTGGTGAGCGCGGCCATGCGCGTGAGCATCTGCTCCAGCGGCTCCAGTGCCTGGCGTGCTTCGTCATATCGGCCATGGTCGAGCAGCAGACGCAGGGTTTCCAGTTGCATGCGCTGGGTGGTCAGCGGCTGGTTGATTTCATGGGCCATGGCCGCCGACATTTGCCCAAGCGCCGCCAGCTTGGCCGATTGCACCAGCCCCTCCTGGGCGGTGCGCAGCTCACGGGTGCGTTCCTCGACCTGGCGCTTGAGCTCCTCCCGGCTACGCTGGCGCAGGCGGGCAAGGCGCAGGCGCTGGCTGACGAACAGCGCAGCGAACACCAGGCTCAGCCATACGGCGGCGGCGCCGAGGGCGGCATTGCGACCGTCGGCGGCCACCTGCGGCTTGCGCAGCAGATGCAAGGTCCAGTTTTCACTTTCCAGCGGCAGGCTTTCCCACAGGTACTCGGCGCTACCCTCCGGGCCTTGCACGCGGCTGAGGGTGCTGTTGGCGGCAAAGCGGGTCAGCACCTGGTGCTGCAGCGGCACCAGCGGTTGCTTGTCGTACTGACGGGTTTCGGCCAGTTCGGCACGGTCGGCACCATTGAGCGGCTGCAGCTCGCGGTAGCGCCAGCCGTCCTGGTTGGCGATGAAGGTGATGCCACGGGCATCGCTGACCAGCAGGATGTCGCTGCCCTGGCGCCACTCGCGCTCCAGTTCGGGGAACTCCAGCTTAACCACCATGGCGCCGAGGAAGCGGCCATGCTCGTCGTTCACCGCGCTGGCGAGGAAGTAGCCCGGCACGCCACTGGTCACGCCCACGGCGTAGAAGCGGCCACTGCCTTGGCTGCGGGTTTGCTTGAAGTAGGGGCGGAAACCGTAGTTGGAGCCCACATAGCTGCTGGGCAGCCGCCAGTTGCTGGCGGCGATGGCCAGGCCGGTGCGGTCGAGCAGTTCGAGGGTGGAGGAGTTGGCAGCGCCGTTGATGCGTTCGAGTTTGCGGTTCAAGGCGTCCTGCACCGGTTCGCTGACCGGGCCGCGCAGGGCGGCGATCAGTTCCGGGTCCAGCGCCAGCACGGCGGGCAGGGCGCGGTAGCGGTCGATCAGCGTGTGCAGGGCATTGGCATACAGGCCCAACTGCTGGCTGGCACGCTGGGCGTCGGCTTCCATGGCCTGGCGCTTGGCCTGGTGCATGGCCCAGCCGGCGCTGAGGGCGGTGCCCAGCACGATCAGCAGGGAGATCAGCCCCAGACGCAGGGCGCGAACGGAAAAGGGCATGGGGCGGATCCGGATGAATGGGATATCAGGGCCGGCCTCTTCGCGGGCAAGCCCGCGAAGAGGCCGGTACAGGCAAAACCAGTCAGTTACAGCAGTTCAAAGCTCTGCTGCTGTACCGCCTGGGAATCCAGCCCGACCTGTACATTGAATTCCCCCGGCTCGGCAACTCGCTGCAGTTGGCCATTGTAGAACTTCAGGTCTTCCTCGCTGATGCGGAAGCTCAACGTGCGCGACTCGCCAGGCTTGAGCATCAGCTTCTGGAAGTTCTTCAGTTCCTTCACCGGGCGGCTCATCGATGCCGATACATCCTGCAGGTACAGCTGCACCACGGTCTCGCCTGCCACCTTGCCGGTGTTCTTCACCGTCACCTTGGCTTCCAGCGTGTCGCCACGCTTGAGGTCCTTGTTCGACAGCTTCAGCCCCGACAGCTCGAAGCTGCTGTAGCTCAGGCCATAGCCGAACGGGTACAGCGGGCCATTGGGCTCTTCGAAGTACTGCGAGGTGTAGTTGCCCGGCTTGCCCGGTGTGAAGGGCCGGCCGATACGGGTGTGGTTGTAGTACATCGGGATCTGCCCGACCGAACGCGGGAAGGTGATGGCCAGCTTGCCGGACGGGTTGTAATCGCCGAACAGTACGTCGGCGATCGCGTTGCCGCCTTCGGTACCGGCAAACCAGGTTTCCAGAATGGCGTCGGCCTGCTCGCGTTCCCAGGCAATCGACAGTGGGCGGCCGTTCATCAGCACCAGCACCAGCGGCTTGCCGGTGGCCTTCAGGGCCTTGATCAGCTCCCGCTGGCTGGCCGGGATTTCCAGGGTGGTGCGGCTCGACGACTCGTGGGACATGCCGCGGGATTCGCCGACCACTGCCACCACCACATCGGACTGCTTCGCCGCCTTCACCGCCTCGTCGATCAGCACCGCAGGCGGGCGCGGGTCGTCGACGATTTCCGGAGCATCGAAGTTGAGGAAGTTCAGGTAATCGAACATCGCCTTGTCGCCGGTGACATTGGAGCCTTTGGCGTAGACCAGCTTGGCCTTGCCCTCCACGGCGCGGCGCAGGCCTTCGCGCACGGTCACCGAGTGCATCGGTTTGCCGTCGGCAGCCCAGCTGCCCATCATGTCGATCGGGGCATCGGCCAGTGGGCCGACCAAGGCGATGGTGCCGGCCTTTTTCAGCGGCAGCGTCTGGTTGCGGTTTTCCAGCAGCACCAGGCTGCGGCGCGCCACGTCACGTGCGGCGTCGCGGTGCAGGCGGTCGTTGCCGTAGTAGTCCTTCAGGTCGGTTTCGGCCTTGCCGATGCGCACGTACGGGTCCTTGAACAGGCCCATGTCGTACTTGGCACCCAGCACTTCGCGCACTGCCTGGTCCAGTTCGGCCTGGGTCACTTCGCCAGACTTCAGCAGGCCTGGCAGCTCTTCGCCGTACAGGGTGTCGTTCATGCTCATGTCGATGCCGGCCTTGATCGCCAGCTTGGCGGCTTCGCGCCCGTCGCGGGCGACGCCATGGCGGATCAGTTCCTGGATGGCACCGTGGTCGCTGATGGTCACGCCCTTGAAGCCCCACTCCTTGCGCAGCAGGTCGTTCATCAGCCAGGTGTTGGAGGTGGCCGGCACGCCGTTGATCGAGTTCAGCGCCACCATCACTCCGCCGGCACCAGCGTCGAGCGCGGCGCGATAGGGTGGCAGGTAGTCGTTGTACATTTTCGGCAGGCTCATATCGACCGTGTTGTAGTCGCGCCCGCCTTCCACCGCGCCATACAGGGCGAAGTGCTTGACGATGGCCATGATGCTGTCGGGGTTGGCCGGGCTGCTGCCCTGGAACGAGCGGACCATCACCTGGCCGATCTTCGAGGTCAGGTAGGTGTCCTCGCCGAAGCCTTCACTGGTGCGGCCCCAGCGCGGGTCGCGGGCGATGTCGACCATCGGTGCGAAGGTCATGTCCAGGGCGTCCGCCGCGGCTTCGATGGCGGCGGTGCGGCCGACCTTGGCGACGGCGTCCATGTCCCAGGTCGCGGCCATGCCCAGGCCGATCGGGAAAATGGTGCGTTCGCCGTGGACGGTGTCGTAGGCGAAGAACATCGGAATCTTCAGCCGGCTACGCATCGCCGCGTCCTGCATGGGGCGGTTCTCGGGGGCCGTGCGTGAGTTGAAGGTACCGCCGATGCGCCCGGCGGCAATTTCCTCGCGGATCTTATCCTTGGGCATTTCCGGCCCGATACTGATCAGGCGCAGTTGGCCGATCTTCTCGGCTTCGGTCATCTGGCTGATCAGATGGTCGATGAACGCCTGCTTGTCCTGCAGGGGCGGGGCGGAGGGGGCGGCGAGTGCCGCCTGACTGGCAAGGCCCATGGCCAGGCCCAGCAAAGACAGTTTCATCATCAATTCCGTTGTGAGGCCTGTGCCGTATCCACGGTGATACGCGCGCGGCCGAAGTTTTCAGGCGGCTATTGTTGTACGATTTGCAGGCATTTCTTCCAGCGGCGGATTATGCCTGAATATGTCGCCTGCGGATGAAGCCCCGAATGCCGGGAGAACAACTATAAGAACGCTCAAGAGACCGATGGCATGACCCCCCTCGATGAATACCATCAGCGCCAGATCGCCGAAGCCATTGCCCGTGCCGAACGGCGCACCGATGCCGAACTGGTGACGGTGCTGGCCCGCCGGGCCGACGATTATGCCTACTGGCCGTTGTTCTGGGCCGCCGTGCTGGCGCTGGCCGTGCCGGCCCTGTTGCACTGGCTGCTGGGTTGGCCCGGAGTGCGTGGCTTGCTGGTGGCCAATGTGCTGCTGTTCGTAGGCTTGTGTCTGCTGTTGCGCAGCCCACGCCTGGCCGGCTGGGTGATCCCCCGGGCCCTGCGCCGCTGGCGTGCTTCGCGCCTGGCCCGCCAGCAGTTTCGCGAACAGAACCTGCAGCGCACTGCCGGTGCCACGGGCGTACTGATCTTCGTCAGCGAGGCGGAGCGGCATGTGGAGATCCTTGTCGACCGCGGTATCGAGCGCCATCTGGATGCCACTGCCCGCGCGGCCATCGTCGCCCGCCTTGCTGAACAGGTACGCCAGGGCCGCACCTTGCAGGGGTTTGTCGAGTGCATCGAGGCATGCGGCGAACTGCTCAGCGAACATGTGCCGCCTACCCATGCACGTAACGAGTTGCCCAACCGGTTGGTGATTCTCGATTGAGCCGAACCCCGATGGCTTGACGCGCCCCCTGTAGGAGCGGCTTTAGCCGCGAACACCGGCGCAGCCGGGGCCATGCACCGCGTTGGATTCTTCGCGGCTAAAGCCGCTCCCACAGGGTACGCGTACCGCTTGCGAATTCAGTTCCCTACGCGACAGCGCAGCCCAAAGGACTGGGCGATCTCCCACAGGAAGTTAGCCACCCTGTAGAATGCGTGCATTGCGCCATGCGCTCCCCGCTATCCGAGGCACCGTTTTTCCATGTCCGCCAGTTCTTCTGCCCCATCCGCGCCGGATGCGCGCACCCAGTTTCTCGACCTGCTGACCGCCGCCCTGCATGGCAATACCCTGGTCAAACTGGTATTGGCGCGCCATGTCGGTGCCGACCAGACCCTGCAACGGATCATTGCCAAGCCGCTGCAGGTCAAGGGCCAGCCGTGCCTGTCGCTGGTCTATCGCCACCAGACCCGCGACATCACCCGCAATCTGGCGCTGGAGCAGGCCCAGGCGCTGGTCGCCGAGCTGCTACCGGACAGCTTCCGCAACGCGCACCTGTTCGATGCCGACGGTGAAGTGCAGTTGACCTTCAGCAAGAAGGGCAAGCCCATGCTCCAGCGCCACGGCGCACAGGCGCCACGCGAAGCTGCCAGTCGCAGCGGCCATGACCGCGAGAAGAAGCGCTATCTGGAGCTTTCACGGCCGTTCCTGCGGGACCTCGGCGTGACTGACGCACAAGGCGCGCTGATACCGTCGATGTCGCGCAAGTGGAAGCAGATCAACAAGTTCATCGAAGTCTTCGACCACGCCCTGGCCAGTGCACCGGTGCCGGCGGAGCAGGCGCTACGGGTGGCCGACTTCGGCTCAGGCAAGGGCTACCTGACCTTTGCCATGCACGACTACCTGCACAATAGCCTGGGCCGCGAAGCACAGGTAACCGGCGTCGAGCTGCGCCAGGACATGGTCGACCTGTGCAACGCCGCCGCCTTGCGTCTGGAGCACCCGGGCCTGGAGTTCCAGTGTGGTGACGTGCGTAGCGTGGTGCCCGAGGCCATCGAAGTGATGATTGCCCTGCATGCCTGCGACATCGCCACCGACTACGCCATCCACACCGGCATCCGCTGCAACGCCGCGATCATCATGTGCTCGCCGTGCTGCCACAAGCAGATCCGCCCGCAACTGCACAGCCCGGGGTTGTTGCAACCGATGCTGCAGTACGGCCTGCACATGGGCCAGCAGGCCGAAATGCTGACCGACAGCCTGCGCGCGCTGTACCTGGAAGCTTGCGGGTACGAGACCAAGGTGTTCGAGTTCATTTCGCTGGAGCACACCAACAAGAACAAGATGATTCTTGCGGTGAAGCGGCGCCAGGCAGGGGACAACGGCGCGTTGCTGGAGAAGATCGGACAGCTCAAGGCGTTTTACGGGGTGCAGGAGCATTGCCTGGAGACGTTGTTGCAGGCGGACGGGTTGCTCTGATAGCACTGCTTGCTTCTACGGGCCTCTAAAACATTCTTCGGGTCGAAGTCTCGATTCCGCGTAGGAAAATTCCCAACAGTTACTTACAGCGACTCCCAGCATCATCAATTCTGTAGTGTGGCGTGCACGCTTGCCGATTGGGTGGTTGTCATTTGACAACCTTTGGCATGCAAGTCCACACTGGAGAAAATCTGATGTCACGCCCCAGTCACGCCAGGAAGGAGGTTGAGCAGGCCTTGAGGCACGCTGAGTCAAAGGGATGGAGAGTAGTGGTGGGTGGGGGGCATTGTTGGGGGAAAATGTACTGCCCGTGGAACGATGCCCATTGTCGGTGTGGGGAGTTTTGCATTACCAGTATCTGGAGCACCCCGAGGAGCCCTGGCAATTTGGCGCGTCAGCTGAGGCGTGTGGTTGATAACTGTTCGGGCAGCAAAGTTGCCTTAGGCGCACCAAATGCCGGAGAGGAGTAGAAGCAGTGGAATATGAGTTCACCCTCAAGTATCAATTGAGCGAAAACGAAGACACCGATGCGCTACTGGAGCGTCTGGCTGAAGGCGGATGCGATGATGCGGTGGTTGGCGTAGGTCAACCGGGCCGCTTGGCGCTTGCCTTCATCCGCGAGTCCCCTACTGCGAAAGAGGCTATCGAGAGCGCTTTGAGAGATGTTTGCAGAGTGGTGCCAGGCGCTCGCCTTATCGAAGCGACCCCCGATCTTGTAGGGCTATCCGATGTGGCTGAAATCATAGGCGTATCTCGGCAAAACATGCGGAAATTAATGTTGGCGCATTCACATAACTTCCCTGCCCCCGTGCACGATGGCAGCACTGCTCTCTGGCATCTTGCCGACATTCTGGTTTGGTTGCAGGCGCGGGGTAGTTACTCAATTGGCCAGGGCACCCTTGAACTGGCTCGCATAGCGATGGCAGTCAATATTTCAAGCGCATATGAACGGGTAGTGCTTCAGCGATACTTTTGAGTCCCCGCACCCTGCAACAAATTGTCTGCCACGGCTGCATTGGTATCTTTCAAGGGCTCGGTTTCGCTGGCCGTCGCTTCGAGCTGGCGGGCCTGGCGGTATTCGCTGGGCGTGCAGTTGCTGACCTGCTTGAAGGCACGGGCGAAGTAGGATGGGTCCTTGAAGCCGGCCTCATAGCCGATGCTGGTAATCGGCATCTGGCTGTTGACGAGCAGGTCCATGGCCAGGTTCATGCGCTTGCTCAGGATGTAATCCAGAAACCCAACGCCGTTGACTTCCTTGAACAGGCGGCTGAAGCGGGCCGTGGTCATGCCGCAGCGCTGTGCGATGTCCTTTTGGTCGATGCATTCGCGAAAATGCTGGTCGATGTATGGCATGACCTTGCTGAGCGCCTGGTGCTTGTGGTGTTCGCCGGTCAGGCGAATGCTGTCCGGCAAAGAGGGAAGGTGGTCGATGCGCTGCGCATTGCCTGAGGTCTTGCTGGCGCGGCGTATGTCGCAAAGCTGCTTGAGGACATCGATGTAGCGACTTTTCTCACCGCTTGTCAGCGGCAATACCAGATACTCCCAGACCCGCGAACGCATGGCCCAGACAGCCAGCTCTTCGGAGTGCTGCACGGTGAACATGGTGATCGGTATGGACGGTGAGTTGCGTTTCACTTCCAGCAGCAGGTTGAGGTTGAGCGTGTCGGGACGATCGAAATGCATGCAGATCATGTCTGCCTGCTGGCGTTCGGAATGCGCCACGGCCTTCGCCAGTTTGCAATCGCAGACATGACTGAACTGTGCCATCAGCGCTTCGGTGGAATGATCGCGTGTCAGATCGAACCACAACAGCAGCGGCTTTGTGCCCGGGTTAGACATCGTGACTTAACCTTATGCTGGGCAGTTTCCCTACGAGCAGCAGTATTGTCAAAACATTATTAAGTCGCCGAGCAATTTGGTTATTACCTTAGATCGTTTTTGCTTAGGGGGTTCTATGCGTTTTGTAAAACCCTGATGTTAGACAGGTTCCGCAGTCAGGCTGGTCTTTGATCATGACGACCGCTTGTCGGCTTTGAACAAACGTGCCAGAACCTTTCCCTGAGCCGGCTGCAAATGCGTACGAAAGTGCTTCTCATATTGACGCTTGCTACCTGTTTTCCTGGTGGCATTGTCACTTTTTGGATGCTGGCCAATGGCCGCAAAAAAGTCCTAGCGATTCGCAAAAATCTCCTAACGACTGTCGTCTCCCCCTGACTAGGATTCCCATCAGGTAGTGCAACCGCCACTGCCTGGGAAGAAAGATAATGTCCTTAGCGAGGTGAGCGAAATGACTCTGCAAACAATCAAGGCTTCGGTTATGAAGTTCGTCAAAGATGAGGATGGTCTGACCATCGTGGAATATGCCGTGGCAGGTGGCCTGGTAACTCTGGCTGTTGCCGCCTCATTCGATACTTTGGCGGGTGCCATAACCACTGCTCTCGGTAGGTTGTCGACTTGCATGGCCGGTAATGCCTGCTAACAAGCCTGACGCAATTGGGGGATGGGGCGATGTCCATAGAGCAGATGTCTACTTCAATCATGTTGTTAGTGCTGCTCGGTATTGCGGTGGTGAGCGACCTTCGTTGCCACCGCATTCCCAATCTACTGATTGTTGTTGGACTGGCTTTGGGCCTGATAAGCCAGGCCTATGCAAGCGGGGTCGACGGGCTTGGTAATGCTGCATTGGCCACCCTGATCGGCTTTGCGGTTTTGTTGCCCATGTACGCTCTGGGCGGGATGGCTGCCGGCGATGTTAAGTTAATGGCCATGGTCGGTAGTTTCCTGACCCCATTCAGCGCGTTGTGGGCTGTTTTTTTCAGTTTGATGGCCGGTGCGCTGTGCGGTGTGCTGATTGTCCTGTTTCGCGGCCAACTAAAGCAAACCTTGGCGCGCTATTGGCTGATAGCAAGTGCACGAGCTTACTTGGCACCGGCGGCAAATGAAGTAGCCGGCAAGCCGTTCCCTTACTCCGTGGCAATTTTGCTCGGAACTCTGGCCAGTGGCTATTGGCTTTATATCGGTCGGTAGCCTAGGAGGCTAGCCATGTATGCGATCAGCGACAGCAGTACCTACTTCAATGATCGGGAAACGGTACAGCGCCTTGCACCACAGCCGCGGACCGTCCATGAGACTGGCCTGACGGAAAGCTTTCTCGGTGATTTGCTGTGCAAGCACCTGCACGATGCCGGTACGCTGGACCTGTCGCGTTTGGTCGAGCGCCTGGCACTGACCGGTGCGGTGGTAGAAGAAGTGCTGGCCTTTCTGCGCAAGGATGGCCGCGTCGAAGTGCTGGGCCAGGTCGGTGTGCAAACGGGGGGGCAGGTGCTGCGATACGGCTTGACCGAGCGCGGCCGCGGTACCGCCCGGGATGCACTGGCGCGCAGCGGCTACATCGGCGCGGCGCCCTTCCCGGTAAGTGCCTACCGTGACCTGCTCAAGCTGCAGACCATTCACCATGGCCGCATCAGTACGCAGGACATGCACGCGGCGTTCGCTGGCGTAGTGCTCTCGGAGAGCATGCTCGATCAACTGGGCGTAGCGTTGAACTCCGGGCGCGCGATCATGATTTACGGCCCCGCAGGCACCGGCAAGACCTACGTCAGCAGCCGGTTGATTCGACTGTTCGTCGAGTCCATCTGGGTACCCCATGCCATCGAGATCAACGAGTCGGTCATCGAGGTGTATGACCCCCAGGTGCATCAACGCCTGGAGGAGGAGAGTCAACCCACCAGCCTGTTGCTGAACGAAGGCATCGATCGCCGGCTGGTGCGCTGCAAACGCCCGGTTGTGATCACTGGCGGTGAGTTGGGCATGGAGCAACTGGACGTCCGCTTCGATCCCAGTACCCGTCAGTACCAGGCCTCCTTGCAACTCAAGGCCAGCAACGGCCTGTTCATCATCGACGACATGGGGCGCCAGCGCATGGCCCCGGCCGAACTGCTCAACCGCTGGATCGTGCCGATGGAAGAGAAGCGCGACTTCCTCAACCTGGGTGGCGGGCGCCATTGCGAACTGCCGTTCGATCTGGTGCTGGTGTTCTCCACCAACCTGAATCCCCTGGAGCTGGCCGACGAAGCCTTCTTGCGGCGCATCGGCTACAAGCTGCAGTTCAGCTACCTGAAGGTCGATGAATACGAACGTATCTGGCGCCAGGAGTGCGAGCGCCTGGGCCTGGCTTACGACCCACTGCTGTTGCGCCATGCGCTACAGGCGCTGTACGAGGCCGAAGGCGTGCCGCTGGTGCCCTGCCACCCGCGCGACCTGCTGAGCATGGCGCTCGACCGCCAGCGTTACCTGGGGGGCGAGGGGGCGCTGTCGCCGCAGGAGCTGGATTGGGCCTGGCGTAGCTACTTCGTCCAGATCGACTTCCTTGGATAAGGAGATGCAGACATGAGTGCCCGTACGCTGATCCTCATTGCCGTTTCCCTGACCCTGGGGCTCGGTGCCGCCTTGATGGCCAACAACTGGCTTGATGGCCGGCTCAACGCGGCCCCGGATGACAAGATGAAGAACGTGGTGGTCGCCGCGGTGGAAATTCCATTCGGGCAGATGATCGAGGCCCAGCAGGTCGCCATTGTGCGCATGCCCAAGGATGCGGTGCCTGACGATGCCTTCGACAGCAATGAAAAGGTGATTGGCAAGATCGCCACCTTCGCCCTGCTGCGCGGCGACGTGCTGCGCAGCGCACGTGTGGCTGAGCACCTGGGTGGCAGTACCCTGGCTTCGCTGATCGCCCCGGACAAACGAGCCATTTCGGTGCGTGTGGATGACGTGGTCGGGGTGGGGGGGTTCCTGTTGCCGGGCAACCGGGTCGATGTACTGGCGACCAAGCGCAGCGACGGTAGCAGTAATGACTCAGAGTCCAGGACCATTCTCCAGGACTTGCGCGTGCTGGCAGTGGACCAGACGGCGGGGACGGACAAGACACAACCTGTAGTGGTGCGTGCCGTGACCCTGGAAATGTCGGCCAAAGAGGCCGAGGTACTGGTCAAGGCGCAATCGGAAGGGAAGTTGCAACTGGCCCTGCGTAACCCGCTGGATGCTCAGAAGCAACCGCAAGCCGTTGCCGCTGCCGCACCGGTCCAGGCTGCGCCGCCAGTAGCCAAACCCCAACCAAAACCGGTGGCAAAGGGTAACGGTGGAGTAGGCGCGGTCACCATTATCCGGGGGACTGAAGTTGAAGTAGCGAAAGCAAGGTTTTAAGGCGGCAGGCGTCCGAATGGCTAACGTTCGGCAGGAACAAGAATACCTCGCAAGGAGTTGTGCATGAATACTTTGCAGAGACTAGGGATGTACCTGTTGTGCGGGCTGGGTACGCAACTGCTGTTCGTCGGTGTGACGCAGGCTGCAGAACCGGGATCGGGATACAGCGCCATGTCGGCGGCCAGCACCAATATGGTCCAGGTGCCCATCTACAAGTCGCGGACGATCAGCGCTCGTACGCCGGTGAGGAAAATCTCGGTCGGCAACCCGGATATCGCCGATATCCTGATCACCAGCCCGACCCAGCTCTACCTGCTCGGCCGTTCCCTCGGCACTACCAACGTATTGCTGTGGGACAGCAACAACCGCTTGATCGAGACCATGGATGTGGAGGTCGTGCATGACCTCACCGGGCTCAAGACCAAACTGCACCAGCTGCTGCCCGAGGAGAACATCGAGGTGTTCAGCGCACAAGGCGCGTTGGTACTGCGTGGTCAGGTGCGCAGCGCCGCGGCCATGGACACAGCGATGAAAGTGGCCAAGACCTATGCCGCGCAGACCTCGAGTGTGGTGCAAGGCAAGGGTGAAGCCGCCGAGGCGGCACCAGCCCAGTCGCTGGAGGTGATCAACCTGCTCAGCGTCGGTGGCAGCCAGCAGGTGATGCTGGAAGTGAAAGTGGCAGAGATGCAGCGCAGCCTGATCAAGAACCTCAACGTGCGCTTCAATGCCCTTGGCTCATCCGGCAACTGGAGCGGTGGCGGGTTCAACAATGGTCAAGGACTGGGCCTGACTCCGGGCGGCGGGTCGATCCTTTCGCCAGGTTCGCTGATTGGTGGCGGCAAAGGCTTGTTCGCCCAGTTCCTGTCCGACGATTTCCTCTTCAATGTGGTGCTGGAAGCGTCCAAGGACAATGGTTCGGCCAAGGTGCTGGCCGAGCCAACGCTCACCACTCTTACCGGCCAGCAGGCGGAGTTCATTTCCGGTGGCGAGTTCCCGATCCCGATCACCGAGGATGATGGCATCACCATCGAGTACAAGGAATTCGGTGTCGGCGTGAAGTTCCTGCCGGTGGTGCTCGACTCCGGTCGTATCAACCTCAACCTGAATGTCTCGGTGAGCGAGCTTTCCAACGTCAACTCGCTGGTACTCGACACTGGCCTGAACAGTATTCTGGGCGATGGTGTTACCCAGGTCATTCCGTCGCTGACCAAGCGCAGCGCCGAGTCCACGGTCGAACTTGGCAATGGCCAGACCATCGCCATTGCCGGTCTTATCAGCGAAAACACCCGCGATTTCGTCAGCCGTTTCCCTGGGCTGGGGGACCTGCCGATACTCGGGCACCTGTTCCGCAGCCAGTCGTTCATCAACGGTGAAACCGAACTGGTGATCCTGGTGACGCCGCACCTCGCCAAGCCCGTGGATGCCAAGGCGGTGCGCCTGCCCACCGAGAAATTCGTCGAGCCCAGTGACCTGGACTTCTACCTGCTCGGCAAGACCAAGGGCAGCGAGCCCGGGCGCGCGGTGCCCGTCAGCCTAGGGGTCAGCGGTGGCAACTTTGGCCATGACCTGAACTGATCGGAGAGAACCAGCATGAGAAGCATGATCGTGTGTTGCGCGCTGCTGTCGGGGTTGTCGGGTTGCATGTCCTACGACGAAGGGCGCGTTGGCCCGCTGGGCTACAGCGTCTACCAGACCACCTACCAGCAAATTGCCGATAAAGAGGTAGCTGCAAACCCAGGTATCGAACTGCCCGCTGTGGGCGCCGATGGGCCATTGCTGGAGAAGGTGATGAATAGTTATCGGGGGACGACCGGCGATGCCCAGCAGGTCGGTCAGCCGATTCAGATCCAACTGAGTAATGATTGAGGGCGTGACCATGACTCCTCGAGCTCAACGGATGTTCACCGCGCCGCCAGGTCAACAGCGGGGGGCAGTGACTGTCATCATCGTGATCGCTCTGGTTGCGATTTTGATGATGGCCGCGTTGGTGCTCGATGGCGGTCACATGTTGTTGAACAAGACCCGGCTGCAAAATGCCGTGGATGCCGCTGCTCTCAGTGGCGCAAAAACCCTTAGTCAGGTGATGGGCACTGGCAATGCTGCCAGTACCACGCGTGATGCCGCGCTCTCCACTCTGCAAAAAAATGCCAGTGCCACCGGCAACCAGGAGCTGGCGGCGGCAATCGGCGGCAACCCTGGCGGATTCGCGGTGGTGGAGTTGGCAGACAATGTTTATGGGCCTTTCTCCTACCCGGGACCGGCCAATGCCACCTACGTACGGGTCTCGGTGGCGAATTATTCACTGGCGGGATTTTTCTGGAACTTTGCCCAGTCATTCACCGAGGGCGCCGCTACTACCAAGAGTGTGACGGCAATTGCCACCGCCGGACCGAGTCCGACCAGCCCCTGTGATCTTGCACCACTGCTGGTCTGTGGCAACCCGGCTCAATACAACCCGGATGCAGGCATGTTCTGGGGGTATCGCTTTGGTGACCTGGAGGTCTTGAAATCGGCTGCCAAGAACAGCGACCCGATTGGCCCGGGCAACTTCCAGCTGCTCGATTTCGGCGCTGGTGGCAAGACCGTTGGCGACCTGATGGCCGGCGGCGGTTCGGTTTGCCGCAATGTCGGTGACAACGCGGACACCAAGCCTGGCAACACGGTTGGCCCGTCCGTCAAAGGTCTGAATACCCGATTCGGCGAGTACTCCGGGTCGTTGAAGAGTTCGGATTATCCACCCGACCTGGTGACGACCTATAGCAACCCGGTGATGAAGTACAACGACAAGACCACGCCTCACCAGGTGGAGCAGCAGGGGCAACTTGTCACGTCGAGCAATGGCAACCTGTCTGCTGGCGGTACACCGCTGTTCGACTACAACGACTATGCCGCGCAGACCGCCGCATGTGTCGCCGGCGGGGGGGCGGGGTGCCAGTCGAACGGGGTTTTCGAGCGGCGCATGTTGAAGATCGTGGTGGGGGACTGCTCCGGCAAGAACTCGGGAGCCTCGTCGATTCCGGTCATCGGTTTCGGTTGTTTCTTTGTGGTGCAGCCGGCCGACAACTCGGGTGGGGATTCGCAGATCTTCGGCCAGTTCGTCAAGCAATGTGAAGGCGACGGTGTGCCCGGGCCTACGCCGCAGGACGATTCCGGCCCGCAGATCATCCAGCTGTACAAAACCTTTATCAGTGGCAGTGGCACACCGAGCACCGACTCCTAGGAGCGCGTCATGGAACTTCATCGGCTCAAGCGTGCGCAGCGCCAGCAAGGGGTGGCAATCGTCGAATTCACCATCACCCTGCCGCTGATGCTCCTGACCTTGCTGGCCTTCGGCGAATTCGGCCGAATGCTTTACCAGTACAACAGCCTGCTGCAGGGCAGCCGTGATGCCGCGCGCTTCGTCGCCAGCCAGGCCTGGAGCTCGACCCTTGGCAAGGTCGAGGTGAGCGCCGATCTCGAGTGCATGACCAAGTACGTGGCGGTGCATGGTGCGCCTTCCACGCCGCCCTGCAGCCTGACCGGGATGCCCGCCAACACTACCGTGCAGGTTGCCAAGGTGGCGGGTACCAACGACCACGTGCAGGTGACCATCAGCGCGGTCTTTTCCCCGCTGATCGCCAGCGGTATTCCGGCATTTATCGGCAACGGCACGGCGCTGAACTTCCCGTTGGTCGCTACCACCGTGATGAGGGCACTGTGATGAAGCGCAGAAGCATGCAGGGCGTTTACGTGGTGGAGTTCGCCATTGTCAGTGCGTTGATGTTCACGCTGCTGTTCGGGGTGCTGGAAATAGGCCGGCTGTACTACACCGTGAACGTCTTGAATGAGTCCGTGCGGCGTGGCGCACGCCTGGCTGCGGTGTGCAATATCAGCGATCCAGTGGTGCTGCGCAGGGCCATATTCAACAGTGCGGGCGACAGTGGTGCCAGCACCCTGCTGGCCGGCCTGGACACCTCGGACCTGACCCTGCGTTACCTGGACAAGAACGGTGCACAGGTCGCCAACCCCGGTGATCTGGTAAGTGCAACCGGGTTTGCCGCCGTCCGCTATGTGCAGCTGACGCTGCAGAACTTTCAATTCAGCCTGTTTATTCCAGGTTTTGGGGTGCCCATTACCCTGCCAGTATTCAAGGCGACCTTACCTCGAGAGAGCCTCGGGCGTCATACCGAGGCGGATGTCGTACCGGAGATCACGCCATGCTGAATCTTAGGGAATCTTCCGTATCCGCTACCTCCATCAAACCCGGGATGCGTCTGTTGATCAGCAGCTCCGACGCCTTGGCCTTGCGCCAGCTGCAAGAAATCTGTCAGCGCATCGCCGGTCTGGAGGTGAATGTTCGCCAGGTCAGCAATGGGCATTGCGACCCGTTGTACGGGCTGGACCGGATGCCCGATTTCCTGCTGCTGCGCGTTGGTCAGCTGTGGCATGAGGAACTGGCGGCCCTGTTGCAACGCCCGGCCCATGAGCGCCCGCCGCTGTTGGTGTGTGGCCTGCTGGACGATCGGGAAGGCATGCGCCTGGCGATGCAGGCCGGTGCGCGCGACTTTCTGCCGGAGCCCATCGTTGCCACGGAGCTTATCGCTGCCTTGAACCGTATGGTCATGGAAACCCAGACCAACAGCACGGCAACAGGCAAACTGGTCGCGGTGATAAATGCCAAGGGTGGCTCCGGCGGCACGGTGCTGGCCTGCAACCTGGCGCATCAGCTCAGCCTCAAGGGCAACACCCTGTTGCTTGACCTGGACCTGCAGTTTGGCAGCGTGTCGCATCATCTGGATGTGGCGCAGTCGCACAGTCAACTGGACGTGTTGCAGCAGATAAAAGAAATGGATGGTGTTGCACTTCGCGGCTTCTGCAGCCATTTCAGCCCGTCCTTGCATGTGCTTGGCAGCCGCGCCAATGAGCTGTGCCTGCCGCAGGATGTCCAGGCCGAACAGCTCGATGCGCTGCTGCAGCTGGCCCGGGCCAACTATGACTGGGTTGTGGCGGACTTGCCGCGGCAGATCGACCATATCACCGCTTCGGTGCTGGAGCAGGCCGACCGGGTGTATGTCGTGGTGCAGCAGAGCGTCAACCACTTGCGCGACGCCAGTTCCCTGGCGCGCATTCTGCGCGATGACCTGGGCGTACGCGGCAACCAGCTGGAGGTGGTGGTCAACCGCTACGACAAGGCGGCGCCGGTCAGCCTCAAGGATATCGGCGAGGCGCTGCGTTGCACCAATATCGTGAAACTGCCGAATGACTTCAGCGTTATCAATCAGAGCCAGAACACAGGTGTGCCATTAGGCCTGCAAGCACCTCGCTCCGCGATCACCCAAGCGCTGCGTGGGCTGGCCGAGGAATTGGTGGGCAAGCAGGTGGCCACAGACAGCGGACTGTTCAAACGCGCCTTCAAACGTGTTTTTCGGGGGTGAACCATGCTTAGCGATTTCCGTAACCGTTTGCGCAAACAGGCAGTCACCTCCGAGGCATCGACGCCGTCGAAGCAGGGTGGCGGCGCTAAGGACCCGGCAGAGGCGCTGATGGCGTGGGAACATTCGGCACCGGATGTTCTGTTTGAAACGAAAAGCCAGGTCACATCGGTGGAAGCCGAGTGGCGGGAGAAAACCTATCAGCAACTGCTCAAGGTCATGGACCTTTCCTTGCTCGACTCGCTCGAGCAGGCCGAGGCCGTGCGGCAGATCCGTGATATCTGCCAGCGTCTGCTCGATGAGCATTCGGCGCCGGTAAGCTCAGCCAGTCGCCAGTTGATCATCAAGCAGATCACCGACGAAGTGCTTGGCCTTGGCCCGCTGGAGCCACTGCTGGCCGACCACACGGTGTCCGATATCCTGGTCAACGGGCATGACTCTGTGTACGTCGAACGGTTCGGCAAGTTGCAGCGCACCGATGTGCGTTTTCGCGATGATCAGCACCTGCTGAACATTATCGACCGCATCGTCTCCAGCCTCGGCCGGCGTATCGACGAGTCTTCGCCGTTGGTCGATGCACGCCTCAAAGACGGTTCACGGGTCAATGCGATCATCCCGCCGCTTGCCATCGACGGGCCAAGTATCTCGATACGCCGCTTTGCGGTGGACCTGCTCAATACCGACAGCCTGATCCAGGCGGGCGCGCTGACGCCGGCCATCGCCTTGCTGCTCAAGGCGATCGTGCGGGGCCGGCTGAACGTGCTGATCTCCGGCGGCACCGGCTGCGGCAAGACCACCATGCTCAATGTGCTGTCCAGTTTCATTCCGCATAACGAGCGCATCGTCACCATCGAGGACTCGGCCGAACTGCAGCTGCAGCAGCCACATGTGGTGCGCCTGGAAACACGGCCTGCGAACATCGAGGGGCGTGGCGAGGTGGGCCAGCGTGAGCTGGTGCGCAACAGCCTGCGGATGCGCCCAGACCGTATCGTGATCGGTGAGGTGCGTGGCGCCGAGGCGCTGGACATGCTGACGGCGATGAACACCGGGCACGATGGCTCACTGACTACCATCCACGCCAACACCGCGCGCGATGCGTTGGGCCGGGTCGAGAACATGGTCTTGATGTCTGGCGCTACATTCCCGATCAAGGCCATGCGCCAGCAGATCGCCTCGGCCATCGATGTGGTGATCCAGCTGGAGCGGCAGGAAGACGGCAAGCGGCGGTTGGTCAGTGTGCAGGAGATCAACGGCATGGAGGGTGAAATCATCACCATGACCGAGATCTTCTCTTTTGTTCGCAGTGGCGTGGGCGAGCAGGGCCAGGTGCTTGGTGACTTTCGGCCAAGTGGCATGGTCCCGGCTTTTCGCGATGCCTTGGCCAAGCGCGGGATCGAGTTGCCTTTGTCGATGTTCAGGCCTGAATGGATGGAGGCTCGTCAATCATGAGCCAGATACCTGGTGAATACATCCTGATATTTCTTGGCATGGTGTTCGTTGCCGTGTTTCTTCTCAGCCAAGGCCTGGTGGTCCCGGTGTTCGGCGAGGCGGGCAAGGTACGCAAGCGTATCCGCAGCCGACTTGTGCTCCTGGAGCGGGCAAGCCATCTGCCGAACATGCAGACCGTGCTGCGGCAGAAATACCTGACGCGCTTGTCGCCGCTGGAGGCGCGGCTCGAGCAATTGCCCTTCATGGCGACGCTGACGCAACTGATCGAGCAGGCCGGCCATGAGTACCGGGCCTATCGGGTACTGCTGCTGGGGTTGGCTCTGGCAGCGGCTGCCGGGATGCTGGCCTGGATGTTCTTCCCTTACTGGTGGCTGGCGCTGGCGGCAGCGTTCGTGGCGTTCTGGCTGCCACTGCTGAAAATCTCCCATGACCGTGGCAGGCGTTTCGCCAAGTTCGAGGAGGGCTTGCCCGATGCGCTGGAAGCCATGTGCCGGGCGTTGCGCGCCGGGCACCCCTTCAATGAAACCCTGCGTTTGGTGGCAGATGAACACAAGGGACCTGTTGCGCATGAATTCGGTCTGACTTTCGCCGATATCAATTACGGTAATGATGTACGCAGGGCCATGCTTGGCCTTCTGGAGCGGATGCCAAGCATGACGGTGATGATGCTGGTCACCTCGATCCTCATTCACCGTGAGACTGGCGGCAACCTGACGGAAGTACTGGAACGGCTGAGCAATTTGATACGCGGGCGTTTCCGGTTTCAGCGCAAGATCAAGACAATGTCGGCCGAGGGGCGAATGTCAGCCTGGGTGTTGATAGCCATACCCTTTGTATTGGCGGCTGCGATCGTTGTCATGAACCCCGCGTACTTGACGTTGCTGGTCAAGGATCCCGTTGGGCAAAAGCTGATCATTGGGGCTTTTGGCTCCATGTTGGTGGGGATTTTCTGGATTCGTAAAATCATTCGTATCCAGGTTTAGGCAGTTCTCGCATGAGGGCGTAGGTCATGGATTATTTGATCGGTTTGTTGAGCCAGGTCACGGACAACGAGGCACTGACTCGCATGCTGCTCATTGGTGCGATCGGGATGAGCACGGTCATTGCGGTGATCACTGTGACGTTACTGGTGCTGGGGCTGCAGAGCCCTCTTCAACGTCGTCTTGCATTGATCAAACGTGGCCACGCTAGCGCTGCGACTGGGCGGGAGGCACCAGGCAACCTGCAGCTTCTACTGGAGCGGGTCGGTCGGCGCCTTGGCCCTGCTGCGGAAGGGGAGGTATCAACCACCCGAACCCTGTTGACCCACGCGGGGTATGGCTCGGCGTCAGCGGTACAGGTGTATTGGGCGGTGCGTTTGCTGTTGCCGCTGATACTTGTTGGTGTCTCGCTGTTGACACTACCACTGGTTCCCAACTTTTCCTCGACCAAGATTATCGTCGTGGTGGTGATGGGGGCTGCTGTCGGATGGCTGCTGCCGGCAGTGTATGTCGACAAGCGCAAGAAGGCTCGTCAAGAGCGGTTGCGTGCGGCCTTTCCTGATGCGCTGGATTTGATGGTGGTTTGCGTGGAGTCGGGCCTGGCGTTGCCACAGGCTATCGAGCGGGTGGCTGAAGAAATGTCAGTCAGCCAGGCCGAGTTGGCTGAGGAACTGGCCTTGGTCAATGCGCAGATCCGCGCCGGTGTTTCCAGTACTGAAGCGCTCAGGCAACTGGCGGAGCGCACCGGTCTTGAAGACATTCAGGGCCTGGTCAGCCTGTTGGCACAGAGCATCCGCTTCGGCACCAGCGTAGCGGCCACCTTGCGCATCTATGCCGAGGAGTTTCGTGACCGGCGCATGCAGGCCGCGGAGGAAATGGGCGCGAAAATCGGAACAAAGCTAGTTTTTCCGCTAATTTTCTGTCTGTGGCCAAGCTTTTTTCTGGTTGCCATCGGCCCGGTGATCATCGGGATACTTAGAATGTTCGGGAAGCTATGACATGAACAGGATCAGCTTGCTGTTGACCATGATAGCCGTGCTTTCGGGGTGCCAGAGCACAGGGCCTGACCTGAACGGGGTGCGTTCTGTCTACTCCGGTGGCAATTCGGTGCTCTACCAGGTGCAGTCGCAGAGCAACTCGCCCGACCAGGCAATGCAGATGGCCGCGATGGCTTACCAGGCCGGTGACCTGGACCAAGCACTGTACCAGTACCTGCGCGTCCTCGAGCTGGCGCCCGAACGTTATGAGGCCTTGGTCTGGGTTGGCCGTATCCACCGCGAACGGGGCAATAACCAGCTTGCCGAGATGGCCTTCACCGAGGTACTGGGCAAGGCACCTGAAAACCCCGATGCCCTGACGGAAATGGGCCTGCTGAATCTGTCCATGCGTAAACATGAGCAGGCCAAGGTAATGCTGTTGAAAGCAGTTGCCGTGGATCAGAAACGCTTCGTCAAGGACCCGGCCAACAGCCAGACAGGGGCGGCTGCGCTCAGGGTCGACAGCAAGTCACCGCTCAAGGCCTATAACGGGCTGGGGGTGTTGGCGGATCTGGCCGACAACTTCGCCGAGGCGCAAACCTACTACCGCCTGGCCGAACTCATCGATCCACGTTCGGCGTTGGTGCAGAACAGCCTGGGGTATTCCTACTACATGGCCGGGCAATGGTCTGAAGCTGAACTCAGGTACAAGCGAGGGGTGAGCTACGACGGCACCTACAAGCCGCTGTGGCGCAACTATGGACTGCTGCTGGCTCGCATGGGGCGCTATGAGGAGGCTGTGTCTGCCTTCGAACAGGTCGAAAAGCGTGCCGAGGCCAGCAATGATGTCGGCTATGTCTGCCTGGTGGAAGGCAAGCTGGATGTGGCCGAGCAGTTTTTCCGCAGCGCGATCGAGTTGTCGCCGGGGCACTACCCCGTCGCCTGGGAAAACCTGAACAGGGTCCAGCAGATTCGGCAAATCCGCCAGCTGGGCGGCGATGTAGCGATGCCCGAGCCGGTTGCAGTTGGCCCGGCCGTGCAGGTGACAACCGCGTCGGCGCCTTGATGGGGTTCCGCGGGCAAGCGCTGATGCCTGTCAGATAGCGTAAACGGGGCTGCTACGCAGCCCATCGCCGGCAAGCCGGCTCCCACAGGTACCGCGCAGAATTCAGGAGTTGCGCGATCCCTGTGGGAGATTGCCCAGCCCTTTTGGGCTGCGCTGTCGCGCAGAGAACATATTTCGCTCGTCTGACGCGTCCTTTGTAGGAGCAGCCTTGTGCTGCGAAGAGGCCGGTACTGACAAAGCCTGTCTGTTGCTTGTACCGGCCTCTTCGCAGCACAAGGCTGCTCCTACAGAACCTCGCCGAACCAATGAGTCAGGTGTTGTTCTACGAGAGCTGGCTTGCCGGCGTTGGGCCGCCAAGCGGCCCCCAATTGGTCCACTTCACCTGTGGGTGAGCGGTGCTTCAATAGCCAACGCTGCTGGCCCCAACGGATGCGTACTGGCATCAAAGAAGTGCAGCACTGTCCCCGGCATATCCCCGAACCTGTCGACAAAATGCTGCTTCTGGTTGATCACCGATGCCTCGCTCAATGGCCGTATGGCAATCGACAGATGCTTCGGCCGGGCCTGTCGGATGGCTTCGAGCAGATGCTGGTCACTGCTGTCCAGGTGCAGCCCGAACAGGCATAGCCCCTGGCTTTCCCGCGCCAGTTGCCCCAGGCACCAGCCCAGGTAGTCAGAGTTGCGGATGGCGCGCAGCTTCTCGTCGCTGCGGTCTTCGTTGACGAACAGCGGCACTTCGCCCGGGATGTTCACGGCAAAACCATCGAGCAGTTCGGCGCTGTCGGCACTGCGTTGGCGGGTGGTGCCGTCGGGCAGCTTGAGCAGGTGCAGGCCGCCATGCAGGTGCAGTACCCGCGTGCCTTCGCCGTTGGTGCGGCGCACGTCGAAAAAGCCTTGCTCGTCGAACAGTTCGGCGAAACCCTGCGGGGCGTGTTGCACGGCCCACGGTAGCAGCAGGTCGTAGTTGCTGGTGTAGACGCTGCGGTAGCCACGCAGCGCCTGGTTGAGGGTAGCCAGGGTCGTGGCCGGCATGAGTGGCCACGGCAGGTGCACCGTGCGTACGGCGTGGATCAGCGCTTCCTTGATCGAGTAGTAGCGGTTCAGCGGCGCGGTGGAGTTGATGGCCAGCGCGGCGTTGGTGCGCACGGTGGTGTTGAGGGCGCTGAGCACCGGCTCGAACAGTTCCGTACCCAGTGACTTGAACAGTGCCTGGTCGCTGACGGCCAGGCCTTTCTTGCGCCCGGCACGTTGCGCTTCCTCGAACAGCGAGAAGTAGCCGAACGGCTTCCACAGCACGCGGCTGGCGCCGTTGCCCAGCAGCAGGGCGTCGCAAGGGTGGCGGGCGGCGAGTTCCGGCCAGGGGGTGAGGGTGGCGTCTAGTGCGGGCATGCTGGGGTCCGTTGGGTGGAGCGGGAACGGGGGCGACTTTAGCATGTCATGCAAAGTGTGCGAGGGTTGGTGTCCAGGCAACTGCTTTGTGCAGCCTGTACTGGCCCTATCGCCGGCAAGCCAGCTCCCACGGTTCGCCACAGGCCTTGAGAGCAGTGCAGTACCTGTGGGAGCCGGCTTGCTGGCGATATGGCCAGTAGCAACGACGCAATGCTTCAACCTTGTTCAGCCCGTTGCTCAACGCGACTCCTGTTACGCCAAACCCGATAGGCGCGAATGCCCGCCCGCACCGAGCCGAACAGCAGTTTGTCTTCCATCTCCCGGGCCATCCCCGAGCGCACCAGCATGCGCAGGAAGGTGCCGCGAGCGCGGGCGATGGCAAAGAAGATGCCCTGCGCGGCCAGGGTGTCGCGCACTTCGCGCAGGGCGGCGATGCCGCTGACGTCGATGCTGGTTACCGCTTCGGCATCGAACAGCACGGCCCTGGGCCGTTCCTGGCTCTGCACCGCTTCGAGCAGGCGCATCTTGAAGTAGTCGGCGTTGAAGAACAGGATCGCGTCGTCGAAGCGGTACACCACAAGGCCTGGCACGGTGCGGGCATCCTTGTGTTTGCGGATGTCCACCTGGCCTTCGGTGCCGGGCAGCCAGCCAAGCACCGCGTCGGTGGGCTGATAGATGCTGTACAGCAGGCGCAGGATCGCCAGGGTCACGGCAAACACGATGCCGGGCAGCACACCCAGGGTCAGCACACCGACCGTGGTCAGCAGGCACAGCCAGAACTCGAAGCGGCTCAGGCGGCGGATATGCTTCAGCGACTTGATGTCGATCAGCCCCCAGCCTGCCATCAGCAGCACGGCACCCAGCGCGGCCTGCGGGATCCACGCCATCGGCGCGGTGAAGAACAACAGGATCAGGGCGATGACCAGTGCTGCGATGATGCCCACCAGTTGGCTCTTGCCACCGACCATGTCGTTGACCGCAGTGCGCGAGTCTGCACCGCTGATGGCAAAGCCCTGGGAAACCCCGGCAGCCAGGTTGCTTACGCCCAGGGCGACGAATTCGTGGTTGGCGTTGATCGCGTAGCCGTGCCGGGCGGCAAAGCTGCGTGCGGTGAGCATGGCGCTGCAGAAGCTGACGGTGGCGATACCCAGGGCGTCGCGCAGCAGGCTTTTCATTTCTGCCAGGTTACTGTGTGGCCAGGCCAGCTGCGGGATGCCGGCAGGTACCGGGCCGAGAATGGCGACGCCAAAGCGGTCAAGGCCGAGCAGCCCGACCAGCAGCATGAACAGCGCCACTACAGTTAGCGCCGCAGGCAGGTGGGGGTAGCGTCGTGGCAACCAGATCAGCAGGCCCAGTGCGGCGATGCCGATGAGCAGCGTCACCCAGTGGATTTCGCCCAGGCGCTGGAAGAAGTTGATCAGGCTGAGGATGAAACCGTCGCCCTCGATCTTGAACCCCACCACCTTGGACAACTGCCCGGCGATCAGGCTCAGGCCGATACCGTTGAGATAACCGATCAGGATCGGCCGCGAGAAGAAGCTGGCGATGAACCCCGCCCGGGCCACCCCAGCCGCGATCAGCATTACCCCGACCAGCAAGGTGACGATCACCGACAGCTCGGCAATCCGGTGCGGTTCGCCCATGGCCAACGGCGCCACGGCGCCGGCGATCATCGCGCAAGTGGCGGCGTCTGGGCCGACCATCAGCTGGCGCGAGCTTCCGATCAGGGCATAGACCATCATCGGCAGCACACAGGCATACAGGCCGTACTGCGGCGGTAGGCCGACGATCTGCGCGTAGGCGATGGCAATGGGAATCTGGATCGCCGCCACCGAGAGGCCGGCCTGCAGGTCGGCGTGGAACCACTCGCGGCGGTAGTGCAGCAGGTTGGCAAGGCCCGGTAGCCAGCGGGAGAGAAACATGCGTCGTCCTTTCGAAATGCTTCACGAATCCATCCACGCATTGAAGCGGATCGGCAGGCAAATGGCCATGGGGCAGGTCAAAGGGAGGGGGGAGAAACGAAAAAAGGAGCCTGGGCTCCTTTTGACAGCGATGACGTTGCTGGAACGCCATGCGGGAATGCGATGTGGAGCGGGTAGAGGGAATCGAACCCTCAACTAAAGCTTGGGAAGCTTTCGTTTTACCACTAAACTATACCCGCGTTTGCGCAGCACTTTTTACCAGAACCCTCAACGAATTAGAAGCCCAAGTTATTAAAAAGCTTGTCGGCGCCCCATGGTTTGCGGGTTTGAGCCACACGACGCCGAGTTGCTCAGATGGCCAATGCATGCTGCTCCTGTTTTACAGGCTGGTAACGTTGACGAGGTTCACGCACGGTTGGCTTCAGGAACCCCAGCATGACACTGCGAGTGTCCTCGCAAGCGGCCTTGTGTTCCATATCCAGGAAGTGGCCTGCATCGCGGATCACGCTGAAGTGGCTGCGTCCCACGTGCTTGCTGAACTGCCGCGCATCTTCGACCGTGGTGTACTCGTCGCGGTCACCATTGATGAAAAGTACCGGGATGTCGATATTGCGTGCACCATCCAGCGCCCGCCCCAGGTCATGTTGCAGCACCTCGTTGATGTGGAAGTGCATCTGCGCATACTCGTGGCTGTCCAGGCTGCTGACATGGCGGTAGTTGAAGCGCTTGAACAGTGACGGCAGGTGCTTGCCGATGGTGTCGTTGATCAGGTTGCCGACCTGATAACGGTCGCAGGCGGCCAGGTACTGGCAACCACGGTCCAGGTAGTCGCGCATCGGTTCGTTGATCACCGGTGAGAACGAACTCACCACTGCCTTCTTCACGCCCCGCGGCTGGTGCGCCAGCGCCAGCAGCGTACTTGCGCCACCCCACGAGAACGACATCACGTGGTCTGCCTGGAAGTGCTCGATCAGCTCGAGGAGAATATGCGCTTCGGTCTCCTTGCTGATAAAGCGTTCCTGGCGATTGTGCGGCTTGGATTTGCCAGCGTATGGCTGGTCGAACAGTACAACGTTGAACTGCGGGTGCAGGTTACGTACCGTCTGGGCGAACGAGGCCGTGGTGGCAAGCGAGCCATTGATCAGGATGATCGTATTCTCGGCCGCATCCGCGCGATAGAACTCCGTGTAAACCCGATACTGACCTTGGATATCAAGTACAGCGATTTCTGGCCTCATGTCATCGACTCCTGGCGCAAAAAGGGTATTCGCGTCACCTAGGGTGCACGTTCTTTATGACAGGTAGGCATTTGCCTGAAGAGAAACCGGGGGGCCCTGTGTCGATCCTTGGCACGTGCGTCGACGGTATTGTTTTTGGCGGGCAATTCGCCGTGCCCCAAGGCATCGAGGCCTTGGGTGGCCGGCAAAAAGTGTCTTCGACTGCGGTCGTGACTTGGTAGTCACATGCAGACTGACGATTTGGATTCAAGCAGTGGGTCGGGAATCCCGCAAGTGCCGTTCGGGGGGAAATGTGACTTTTGTCGCTGAGCGGTCGTATGACGACCCTGATCTGTCTGGTCCGGCCCTTTCCACGTTTCGAGTCAGGCTTTGCGTGCTACGCGGCCCCTGTGGGAGCGGGCGAGCCCGCGAAGAGGCCGGAACAGCCAACCTAGACCGTCGCTATTTCATCCGCCGTCAGCTCACGAAACGCCCCTGGCGCCAACCCCGGGTCCAGCCGGATCGCCCCCATGCTCTCCCGATGCAACCCCACCACCTTGTTGTCGAAATGGCCGAACATGCGCTTCACCTGGTGATAGCGCCCTTCGACGATCGACAGCCGTGCCTGGCGCGGCCCGAGGATGTCCAGCTGGGCGGGCAGGGTGGTGAGGTCTTCGAAAGCGAAGTAGAAGCCCTCGAGGAACTTGGCCACATAGTGCTCGCCAATCTCGTCCTCGGTTTGCACCAGGTAGTGCTTGGGCAGCTTGGTCGCGGGCTGGGTAAGCCGGCGTGACCATTGGCCATCGTTGGTCAGGATCATCAAGCCCGTGGTGTTGAAGTCCAGGCGCCCGGCAATGTGCAGGTCCTCACGCAAACCGGCTGGCAGCAGGTCGAGCACGGTGCGGTGTTGCGGGTCCTGGGTGGCGCTGACGCAGCCTGCGGGCTTGTGCAACATCAGGTAGCGTGCCGGGCGGCCAGCCTGCAGCAGCTGGTCGTCCAGCTCCACGCGGCTGAATTCGCGCACTTCGGCCAGTGGGTCGCTGACCACTTGGCCATCCACCCGCACGCGGCGTTGCGCCAGCATCAGACGGACTTGCTGGCGGTTGTGGCTGGGCAGGTTGGCGAGGAAACGGTCGAGGCGCATGGCAAACGGTCAGTCGGAAGCGGGGGAGCGAAGTTGTTCTTCGACGGCGGCGCAGCGCGGGCACAGGCAGGCTTTGTCGCGCAGCTCGGCGGGCAGGGCCTCGAGCACGGCAGGGTCGATGGTCACGCTGTAACACCAGCAGGCCTGGGTGGCCCGGCGCGGATCGGCCAAGCTGCACTGGTTGAGGGCGCCACAAGCGGGGCAGTGCTGGTTGTCGGGCATGGCTGCCGCTCACCTGTATCAAATTGTTGCAGAAATGGCACTGCACCTTGGCGGCACTGTCTTATTCAACGTCGATGATCGCATTTCGCATCGATGCTCGCCAGCGCCGCTGTTCGGGCACTCCAGCGGTCCAGGAGGCCGCCATGTCCTATCGAATCCTGTTGATCGCCCTGCTGGGGCTGATGACTTCCGCCTGCGTTCCGTACTACGAGAGCGGGGGCTATTACCGATCGGACCACTACTACTCCGACCGTTATGTGTCACCGGATTATTACCGCTATGACCGCTATTACGTAGCGCCGCAGCCCCGTTATTACTATCAGCCTGCGCCACGCTACTACTACCGCTCGGCGCCCGCGCCTCACTACCGGTCTCATCCGCAGCCGGGGATGAAGCAATGGTATGGCAACCCACGAAACGACTATGGCAACCGCCAGCGGTATGACTATGGGCGCGACCGGGACCGTCATGATTATCGCGGTGGCAGCCAGCGCTACCAGCAGAATGACCGTTGGCACTCTAGCGGGCGGGGGGATAGTGACCGACGCGGGGACGGGCGGCGTGGGCACGGGCAAGGGGGGAACTGGCAGCGGTAGGTGAATTGAAAACCGGGGGCGCGTTGCGCCCCTTTCGCGACGCAAGGCCGCTCCCACAGGTACGGCGCAGCATTGGAAACCATCGCTGTACCTGTGGGAGCGGCCTTGTGTCGCGATGGGCTGCAATGCAGCCCCAACTTCTCGAAGCTACCCGAGATCCGCCAGCGGATGCCGCCCCTCCCACACCTTGGCAAAATGCGCCTCCACCACCGCCGCCGGCACTTGCGCCACATCGGGCCAGTGCCAGTGCGGCTGGTTGTCCTTGTCCAGCAAGCGCGCACGCACGCCTTCGCTGAATTCCGGGTGGCGGCAGCAGTTCAGGCTCATGCTGTATTCCATCTGAAACACCTGCGCCAACGACAGCTGCCGTGCCCGGCGGATCTGTTCCCACACCAGGTGTGCGGTCAGCGGGCAACCTTCATGCAACCGTTGGCCGGCATCTGCCAGCAGCGGGTCGTCGTGGTGCTTGAGCCCCTCCAGCGCACGCCAGGCGGCTGCTGCGTCGGCCACGTCGAGTAACTGATCGATTACCTGTCGCCGCGGCAGCCACTGGGCCTGGGGCAACTCGGCGCAGGCGCGGTGCTGTTCGGCCTTGAGCAGGCTGTTCAGTTGCAGGGTAGTTTGTTCCTGCCAGTTCAGCTGCAGCAGTTCCTCGATCAGCGCCTCTTGCTGGTGCTCACCCAGAAAGCGGTCGGCCAGGCCCAGGTCCAGGGCGTCGTGGGCATTGATCGGCGCGCCTGTCAGGCCGAGGAACAACCCCAGCTTGCCCGGCAGGCGGGCAAGGAACCAGCTGGCGCCCACGTCCGGGTACAGGCCGATGCTGATTTCCGGCATGGCCAGCCGACTGCTGGGGGTGACAATACGCACATTGGCGCCCTGCAGCAGGCCCATGCCACCACCCAGCACATGCCCGTGCCCCCAGCACAGCAACGGCTTGGGATAGGTGTGCAGGGCAAAGTCCAGGCGGTATTCGGCGGCGAAGAAGGTGGCGGCCAGCGGGGGCACGCTACCAGGGTGGTCGCGGCAGGCTTGTACCAGCGCACGCACATCACCGCCGGCACAGAAGGCCTTGGCACCGTTGCCGCGCAGCAGCACGCAGACGATTCCCGGGTCGCGAGCCCAGGCGTGCAACTGTTCGCCCAATACCTCGATCATCGGCAGGCTCAGCGCATTGAGCGCCTTGGGCGCATCCAGGGTGGCGATGCCGATGCGGGCGCCATCGGCGCCGGTGAGTACCTCGCAATGAATGGCCATGGACTACCTCGCGCAAGTCATCGCCCAAGTATGGCTTGCCTGGCCGAACATGCCGGTCGTCGGTCGGATCGTTTGACAAGCGGGAAGGGCTTACCTAGTGTCGCGCCATTGTTTATGGAAGGCCCCATGACTGACGACGATCGCATCAAACTCGAACCCAGCTGGAAGGCCGCCTTGCGCGCGGAATTCGACCAGCCCTACATGCATCAGTTGCGCGAGTTCCTGCGCAGCGAGTACGCCGCCGGCAAAGAGATCTACCCGCCAGGGCCGTTGATCTTCAACGCGCTCAACTCGACGCCGCTGGAGCAGGTGAAGGTGGTCATCCTTGGCCAGGACCCTTACCACGGGCCGGGTCAGGCGCATGGCCTGTGCTTCTCGGTGCAACCGGGCGTGGCCACGCCACCTTCGCTGGTCAACATCTACAAGGAGCTGCAGCGCGACCTGAACATCCCGATTGCCAGTCATGGCTACCTGCAGAGCTGGGCCGAGCAGGGCGTGCTTTTGCTCAACACGACCATGACCGTGGAGCGTGCCAATGCCGCGTCGCATGCCAAGAAGGGCTGGGAGTTCTTTACCGACCGGATCATCCAGGTGGTTAGCGAGCAGTGCCCGAACGTGGTGTTCCTGCTGTGGGGCTCGCATGCGCAAAGCAAGCAGAAGCTGATCGACGGGACCAAGCACCTGGTGCTGAAATCGGTGCATCCATCACCGTTGTCGGCTTACCGTGGGTTCCTGGGGTGCGGGCATTTCAGCCGGGCCAACAGTTTCCTCCAGCAGCGCGGGCTGGCGCCGATCAACTGGGCATTGCCACCGCTGTGATCACCTGAAAGAACGCGTCGCCTGCTTCGCGGGCTTGCCCGCTCCCACAGGGATAGCACCTGCCTTGAGGGCGATGCAGTACCTGTGGGAGCGGGCAAGCCCGCGAAGCAGGCGACGCGATTATTCCGGGTTGGCGTTCCACACCCGGAACAACGGCTCTGCCAGAAACAGCACAAACAACAAGCGCATCACCTGCAGCGCCGTCACCAGCGGCACCGACAGCTGCAGGGTCTCCGCCGTCAGGCTCATCTCGGCAATTCCGCCCGGCATCATCCCCAATGTCAGCGAACGCAGATCCAGCGCGGTCATCATGCTCAGCACCCATGCGGCACTGCCGGCAATCGCCATGCACAACGCCGTGGCCACCAGGGTGCGGCAAAGGAACGACGGTGCGCGGCGGAAGAACGCGCGGTTGAAGTGGCAGGCCAGGCCGCTGCCGATCAACCACTGGCCGATCTGGCTGGCGCCATTGGGCAGGGTTATCTGCAGGTCGCCCGCCAGGCTCACGGTGGCTGCGACCAACAATGGCCCGAACAACCACGGGTTGGGCTGGCGCAAGCGCTGCCACAGCAGGGCGACGGCAACGCCCAGCGGTGCAGTCAGCGCCAGCCAGCCCCAGCTCACACTGCCGGTGTGATTCAGCGGTACCCCGTCACCCAGCAGGAACTTGAACAGCGCCGGCACGCACAGTACCACCGCCAGTACGCGCAGGCTTTGCGCCGCCGCCACCTGGCTGAGCACTGCGCCATTGCGGGCGCCAAGGTTGACCATCTCCCCCGAACCGCCCGGCATGCTGGCGAAGAACGCCGTGGCACGGTCTTCACCGGTGCGCCGCAGCAGCCATACGCTGATCACGCTGGACAAGGTGGTGAACAGCGCGCCGAAGAAGATCAGTGCGAAATGGCTGGCCACCTGCTCGATCACCGCCGGGGTGAAGTGCAGGCCAATGCCGATACCGATGATGCATTGCCCGCATTTGCGGCCATTGGGGATTTCCGGCAGCTGCCAGGGTGTCAGGCAGCGCACCAGGATGATCGCCAGCAACGAGCCGACCATCCACGGCAAAGGCCAGCCGACCTTGCTGGCGGCAAAACCGCCAGCAAGGCCGACCAGCCCGGTCGCGACAAACAACGGCAACGAGCGATCAGGCATCGGCCATCGCCCGGCGCTGCAGGCTGCGTTTGCGCCAGATGCGCAGCAGCGGCAGGGTCAGCATGCAAATGGTCAGTACCCATACCGACATGCTGATCGGGCTCGACCAGAGGATGCCCAGTTCGCCGTTGGAGATCGACAGCGCCCGGCGCAGGTTCTGCTCCATCAACCCACCGAGGATGAAACCGAGCAGGATCGGCGACAGCGGGAAGTCCAGCTTGCGCAGGATATAGCCCATGATGCCGATACCGACCATCAGGAACAGGTCGAAGGTAGTGGCATGCACGGCGTAAACGCCGATCGCGGTGATGATGGCGATCACCGGTACCAGCGCCCAGTTTGGCACGGCGAGGATGCGGGTGAAGATGCGGATCATCGGGATGTTGAGGATCACCAGCATGATGTTGGCGACGAACAGCGAGGCGATCAGGCCCCAGACGATGTCTGGCTGCTGTTCGAACAACAGCGGGCCTGGGGTGATGTTGTACAAGGTCAGCGCGCCGATCATCACCGCGGTGGTGCCCGAGCCAGGTACGCCCAGGGTCAGCATCGGTACCAGGGCGCCACAGCAGGAGGCGCCGATGGCGGTTTCCGGTGCGGCCAGGCCGCGGGCGTCGCCCTTGCCGAACTTGCCCTTGTCGCCCGCCAGGCGTTTTTCGGTCATGTAGGCCACGGCGCTCGCCAGTGTTGCACCGGCACCAGGCAGCACACCCATGATGAAGCCAAGCAAGCCGCAGCGGATATTGACCACGAACACCGAGGCCGCTTCCTTGAAGTTGAACAGCATGCGGCCGGTGGCTTTGACTGCCTGGTGGCCATGGTGGGTCTTTTCCAGCAGCAGGAGGATTTCGCTGATGGAGAACAGGCCCAGCACCAGTACCACGAACTGGATGCCGTCGGCCAGGTGCACGCTGTCGCCGGTGAAGCGGTACACGCCACTGTTGGCATCGATGCCGACTGCCGACAGGAACAGGCCGATCAAAGCGGCAATGAAGGTTTTCAGCGGCTTGTCGCCGGCCATGCCGCCGAGGGCGACGATGGCGAACACCATCAGCACGAAGTACTCCGCCGGGCCGAAGGCGATTGCCCATTTCGCCAGCAGCGGTGCGAACAGCACCATGCCGCAGGTGGCGATCAGCGCACCGATGAACGAACTCCAGGCCGACAGCGACAGCGCTACGCCAGCCAGACCATTGCGGGCCATCGGGTAGCCATCGAGAGTGGTCATCACGGTCGAGGCTTCGCCGGGGATGTTCAGCAGGATCGAACTGATGCGTCCGCCGTACTCGCAGCCCAGGTACACCGCTGCCAGCAGGATCAGCGCCGATTCCGGCGGCAGGCCGAGGGCGAAGGCGATGGGGATCAGCAAGGCCACGCCGTTGATCGGGCCCAGGCCCGGCAGCAGGCCGACCACGGTACCGATCAGCGTGCCGGTGAGGGCGGTGACCAGGTTGTAAGGGGACAGGGCGACGCCGAAGCCCTGGCCCAGGTAGCTCAAGGTATCCATGTGTCAGTTCTCCAGTACGCTCAGCAGGCCAAGGGGCAGGGGCACGTCCATCACGCGGTCGAACAGCCAGTAGAGAAACAGGCTCATGCCCGCCACCACGATGGCGCTGTGCAGCCAGCGGCCGCCGTACAGGCGGGCCATGGGCACGCCGACCAGGATGGCGCTGAGGATGAAGCCCAGGGCTTCGAAGGTGCTGGCGAACACGATCAGCAGGCCGACGCAGGCGGCGATCTTGATCAGGGTCTCGCGGTCCAGTTCCGGTTCGTCGTCCTTGCGCACGATGGGGGTGGGACGGAACACCAGGTACAGCAGGCCCAGGCCGAGCAGGCCGAGCGTCAACAGCGGGTAGGCGCGCGGGCCCACCGGTTCATAGGAAAACGCCGCCTGGTAAGGCCAGGCCATCACGGCCAGGGCGGCGCACACCGCCAGCAGGGCCAGGGCGAAGATGCGTTGCAGGATCATGAAGGAATCCTCGTTGTTCATCGGCAAGACGCAGATCCTTTGTAGGAGCGGCCTTGTGTCGCGATGGGTCGCAAGGCGGCCCCAGGATTTCAGCATCGCTGCACAAATCGCTGGGGCTGCTTCGCAGCCCTTTCGCGACACAAGGCCGCTCCTACATGGAGCGAACGGCGTTGGCGTGTTACTGGATCAGGCCAAACTCCCTGGCCAGTGTCTTGTAGTCAGCCACTTGCTTCTTCACATAGCCGTCCAGCTCTGCACCGGTCATGGCGAACGGGAACAGTTCGCGCTGGTCACGCAACTTGGCGAAGTCTTCCGAAGCCAGCATCTTGTCGAATGACTGCTTCCACCAGGCGTATTCCTCGTCGCTCACCTTTGGCCCCAGGTAGAAGCCGCGTACCACTGGCCAGACGATGTCGTAACCCTGTTCCTTGGCGGTGGGGATGTCTTTCATCTCGGGCTCGTCCAGGCGCTTTTCCGAGAACACCGCGAGGATGCGCATGTTGCCGCTCTGAATGTGCGGCATGGAGTCGGAGATGTCGGTCGAGCCTACCTGGATATGCCCGCCCAGCAACGCCGTGGCGATCTCGCCGCCACCTTCCAGGGCGACGTAACGCAGGTCACGCGGGTTGATGCCGGCGGCCTTGGCAATCAGGGCGGTCTGCATCCAGTCCTGGCTGCCGACGGTACCGCCGGAGCCGATTACCACCTTGCTCGGGTCTTTCTTCAACGCTGCGACCAGGTCGTCGAGGGTCTTGTAGGGCGAGTCGCTTTTCACTGCGATGGCGCCATAGCTGGTGCCGACGGCGGCCAGCCATTTCACCGCGTTCTCGTCGAAGCGGCCGAACTTGCCCTGGGCCAGGTTCAGCAGCGAACCGCTGGACCAGGCCACCAGGGTGCCGGCATCGGCCGGGCGCTGGGCGACCACGGCGTTGTAGGCCACCGCACCGACACCGCCGGGCATGTAGGTGACGCGCATCGGCTTGGTGAGGATTTTTTCCTGCACCAGGGCGCTCTGCACCAGCTTGCAGGTCAGGTCGAAGCCGCCGCCGGGCGAGGCGGGAGCAATGCATTCGGGGCGTTTCGGTTCGGCAGCGAGGGCGTTGCCGGCCAACAGCAGGCAGCCGGTAGCGAGGACGAGGCGGCGCAGTGAGTAGGTCATCGTCTTTCTCCGTGAGCGTTGTTGTTATCAAGTTATCGCTATGGGGTTACCACAGCGCCACGCTGTAGCTCACCAGCAGCCGCACCTCGTCCGCGTCGCGGGCGAAGTTGGAGCGGAAGGTGGCGTTGCGCAGGCGCACGGCGACGTTCTTCAACGGGCCGCTTTGTACCACGTACTTCATCTCGGTATCGCGTTCCCACTCCTTGCCCTCGCCACCGGCGGCGCGGCTGACGTTGTCGCCGCTGATGTAGCGGGTCATGAAGGTCAGGCCGGGCACGCCGAGCGCGGCGAAGTTGTAGTCGTAGCGCGCCTGCCAGGAGCGTTCGTCGGCGCCTGCGAAGTCGTTGATCTGGACGAAGTTGACCAGGTACGGGTCGGCACCATCGACGTACGGGAAGGCGCTGTCGCCTGACAATTGCTGCCAGGCGGCGCTGACCTTGTGCCCGCCCAGGGCGTAGCTGAGCATGCCATTGAAGGTGGTGTTGTCGATGTTGCCGGCCTTGGCGGCGCCGGCGTCGTCACTCACGGCCAGGCGCAGGTCGGCGCCCAAGGTGCCGGGGCCCCATGGCTGGGTGGCGACCATGCCGATGAAGTGCTGGCGGTAGATATCGTCGAGCTGGGCAAAGTGGTAGCTGCCGGTGATGCGATCGGTGAACTGGTAGTCGAGGCCGGCCAGGTCCAGGTTGTCGGCGCTGAACGAGCCACCGAAGCGGCCGTTCTTGTTGTTCAGGGCCAGGTCTTCCCAGTTGGTGTCGTTGCGGTCCTTGGCCTTGTCCAGTCGGCCTCCGGTGAAGGTCAGGCCCTTGACCTCCTTCGAGGTGAGCAGGCCGCCTTCGAAGGTTTGCGGCAGGATGCGCCCATCGTTGGGCTGCAGGGTCGGCAGTTCGGGGATCAGAGTGCCGATCTTCAGTTCGGTCTGCGACACCTTCACCTTGCCGGTCAGGCCGAGCTTGGAGTACTCGTCGGCGGCCTTGCCGTCATCGTGCGTCGGCAGCAGGCCGGTGTCGGTGCGGTCGGGGCTGGAGTCGAGCTTGATGCCGAGCATGCCCAGCGCATCCAGGCCGAAGCCTACGGTGCCATCGGTGTAGCCAGACTCGAAGTTGAGCATGAAGCCCTGGGCCCACTCGTCGCGCTTGGATTGCTGTGCACTGGTGCCGTCGCGGAAATCGCGGTTGAAGTACATGTTGCGGGTTTCGAAGGTGGCCGTGCTGTCTTCGAAGAAGGCGGCCTGGCTCATCGGCGCGACACCGGCAAGCGCAAGGGCACTGACGATGGCGGAAGGGCGTGCGGCAAAGGAACGGGTAGGCGCGAACGCCTGTGGCTGCGATGACAGCATCACTGATGGCTCCGTTTATTGTTCTTATTCGTTGCACCTTGCTGGTGCTTTTTTTCGGCGCGTAGGGCGACCGTGGTGCGATGCTAGGTAACCAACCTTTCGCTAACCTTTCAGCGTGAAAGGTTTGTCGACAGGGCTTCACAGGCCTGCCGACAGCGGTACACTCCGCGCCACCGTCCCACCCGAGCAGGGAGAATCCGATGCGTGTGCTGCTGGTCGAAGACCACCTGCAACTGGCTGAAAGCGTGGCCCAGGCCTTGAAAAGCCATGGCCTGACCGTGGATGTGCTGCATGACGGCGTGGCCGCCGACCTGGCCCTGGCCAGCGAGGAGTACGCCGTGGCCGTGCTGGATGTCGGCTTGCCGCGCATGGACGGCTTCGAGGTGCTGGCGCGTCTGCGCGGCCGTGGCAAGACCCTGCCGGTGCTGATGCTGACCGCGCGCAGCGACGTCAAGGACCGGGTTCATGGGCTGAACCTGGGCGCCGACGACTACCTGGCCAAGCCGTTCGAGCTGACCGAGCTGGAAGCACGGGTCAAGGCCCTGTTGCGGCGCAGCGTGCTCGGTGGCGAGCGCCAGCAACGCTGCGGGCCGTTGGTATACGATCTGGATACCCGGCGCTTCACCTTGGGTGGCGACAACCTGACACTGACTTCTCGCGAACAAAGCGTACTGGAAGCGCTGATCGCCCGCCCGGGCCGGGTGATGAGCAAGGAGCAACTGGCCGCCCAGGTGTTCGGCCTGGACGAAGAAGCCAGCCCTGATGCCATCGAAATCTACATCCACCGCCTGCGCAAGAAGCTCGACGGCCACCCGGTGGCGATTGTCACCTTCCGTGGCCTGGGCTACCTGCTCGAGCACCGCGATGCGTGACAACGGCAGCCTGCGTGGGCGCTTGCTCGGCAACCTGGCCTTGCTGCTGGTGGTGTTGATGCTGGCCAGCGGCCTGAGCGCCTACTGGAACGGCCGTGAGGCCGCCGACACCGCCTACGATCGGACCCTGCTGGCCTCGGCAAGGACCATTGCCGCAGGCCTGTCCCAGCGTGACGGTTCGCTGAGCGCGGATGTGCCCTACGTGGCCCTGGACACCTTCGCCTACGACAGTGCCGGGCGAATCTACTACCAGGTGCTGGACATCCAGCAGCGGCTGATTTCCGGCTACGAGAACCTGCCAGCGCCGCCGCCGGGCACGCCGCGTACCGACGATTACCCGGCGCTGGCGCGGTTCTACAACGCCACCTACCTGGGCCAGGACGTGCGCGTGGTCAGCCTGTTGAAGCCGGTGAGCGAGCCGAACATGAACGGCATGGCGGAAATCCGTGTGGCCGAGACCGAGGAAGCGCGGGTGCGCATGGCCCGTGGCCTGATGGCCGATACCCTGCTGCGCCTGGGGATGCTGGCGCTGGGCGCGCTGGTGATGGTGTGGTTTGCCGTGAGTGCCGCGTTGCGACCGCTGGAGCGCCTGCGCACGGCGGTGGAAGAGCGCCAGCCGGACGACCTGAGGGCCTTGCCGGTGGTGCAGGTGCAGCGTGAGCTGGGCCCACTGGTGCGGGCTTTGAACCATTTCACTGAGCGTTTGCGAGGCCAGTTCGAGCGCCAAGCGCAGTTCATCGCGGACGCTGCCCACGAGTTGCGCACGCCACTGGCAGCGCTGAAGGCACGTGTCGAGCTGGGCCTGCGTTCGGCCGAGCCGCAGGAGTGGCGGCAGACACTGGAGTCCGCGGCCCAGGGCACCGACCGGCTGACCCATCTGGCCAACCAGCTGCTGTCGCTGGCGCGGGTCGAGAACGGTGCGCGGGCGATTGCAGAAGGCGGCGCGCAGCGCCTGGACCTGAGTCAGTTGGCTCGTGAGCTGGGCATGGCCATGGCACCGCTGGCGCACAAACGCGGGGTGGCGCTGGCCCTGGAGGCCGAGGCGCCGGTGTGGCTGAAGGGGGAGCCGACGCTGCTCAACGAGCTGTTGAGCAACCTGGTGGACAATGCCTTGGCGCATACGCCGACTGGCGGCAACGTGATCTTGCGAGTGCTGACGCCGGCGGTACTGGAGGTGGAGGATGACGGACCGGGGATTCCCGAGGCCGAGCGTGAGCGGGTGTTCGAGCGCTTCTACCGGCGCAGTGCGCAGGGCAGTGGGCTTGGCTTGGCGATTGTCGGCGAGATCTGCCGGGCGCACCTGGCACAGGTGAGCCTGCATGACGGTGCGAAGGGCGGGTTGCGGGTGCGGGTGAGTTTTATCGCGGATTGATGTGTTGCCTGTACCGGCCCTATCGCCGGCAAGCCAGCTCCCACCTCGACTGCATTGACCTCAAGTCATGTGCTATCCCTGTGGGAGCTGGCTTGCCGGCGATAGGTCCGAACAGGCTGACACCGGTCAGCGCAACATGCTCCGCGCCTCGATCAGTTCACCCACTTCAAGCTCGGTGCCGTACGGCAGGCCCAGGTGGCGGTATGCCGGCAGTGCCGCCAGCGGCCGGTGGCGGCCTCGCTGGCTGATGCAGCGGGCGATCTGCACGATGTCGATGTAGTCGATCTTGTCAGTCTGCCGGTCCAGGTCCTGCACCTGGCTCGGCAGGTTGACCAGTTGCTCCGGAAACTCCCAGGCCTTGAGGATCTTGTCGCCCAGCACTGGCTGGATCTGCTCGATCACATAATGCAGGCACACTGGGTCCGACAGCAGTTCGTTGTGCTCTTCGGCGTAGATCAGTACCGGCAGCGCGCCAATCTGGTTGACCAGCCCGCCGAGGGTGGCCTGGTCGGGTTTGAGTTGTGTAAAGCGTCGGCAGATTTCGTAGCTGATGCCCGCCACATCCAGGCTGTTGGCCCAGATATCGCGTAACTTCTGCTCCACAGCCGGCGCCCGTGCGTGGAAAATCTGCTCGATCACCAGGCCAATGGCCAGGTTGCAGCTGTAGTTGATGCCCAGCCGCGTGATGGCGGTGTGCAGGTCGGTGACCTCGACCGCCGCGCGCAGCAGCGGGCTGTTGACGACTTTGATCAGGCGCGCTGAAAGGGCCGCATCGCGACCGATCACCTTGCTCAGGGCCGCTACGCTGATCTCGCTGTCTTCCGCCGCCTCGCGGATGCTCAAGGCAACCTCCGGCAGGGTCGGCAGGACCAGGTCATCCTTTTCGATGGCATCGAGCAACTGTGCTTGAACCATCTCGGCCAGCTTGTTCATGGGCGTGTCTACCGCAGTGGTGGTGCGGCCCCGCCATGTAGGCGGGGCAGGCTGGTCAGCGCTGGATTTCCCGGTCGCGGTCCAGTTCGTAGGGCAGGGTCAACACCTGCAGGCTTGGGCCATCGAGGCTGCCCAGGTGCAGGTTGTCGTCTTCCACCGCTTCGGCGCTGAGCACCGCGAGCAGTTCGCAGCCTGTGCCGTTGCTGGCAGCAATGACCACTTCACCGACCGACGAACCATGGGTGGGCGAGAAAATCTCGACGCCCGGGGCCGGAATGGCCTGCTGGTCCAGTGCCAGGCGGTACTGGCGGCGCTTGAGCTTGCCCAGGTACTGCATGCGGGCAACGATTTCCTGACCGGTGTAGCAGCCTTTCTTGAAGCTGACGCCGTCGACGGCCTGCAGGTTGATCATCTGCGGGATGAACAGCTCGCGGGTCGGCCCCATGACCTGGCCTATACCGGCGCGAATCTGACCCAGCAGCCAGTCGTCCAGGCTGCCTTCGGGCAGCGCGGTGGCCAGCGCCTGGCGAACGCGGTCGGCGTTGTCTGCCGGTACCCACAGTTCCACGCGGTCGGCGGACACGGCGATGGCGATCAACCCGTCGTGGCGCACGGTGCTACCGGCTGCCGCAGGCACATCGAGCCCCAGGGCCTGCAGCGCCGCATCGCCGCCTTGCAGGCCGAAGCGTGCCCAGGCAGCGCTTTCATCGGTCAGCGTGGCCTTGGAGAACACGGCGTACTTCTTGAGGTCGACCAGCTGGGCGTCGAGCAGCTCGCTGGCCATGGCCAGCAGGTAGCCGTTGCCTTCGGGCAGGATGCGGAAACTCGACTGCATGCGCCCCTTGACCATGCAGCGGGCGCCGAGGCTGGCGTGTTCCGGGCTGAGGTAGTTGATGTTGCAGGTCAGCTGGCCTTGCAGGAACTTGCCTGCATCGGAGCCGCGGACGGCGAGGATGCCCTCGTGGGACAGGGGGCAGAAGAAAGCGGAATCGGCCATGGGTCATCGCGGTGGCTAAAGACTGGCGGCCATCATAGAACGCCGGTAACAAAATAGGTAGTTGACTAGACCAACGCCCGGTGTCGCTTCGCTCGCCTGGCTGTATACTGGCGGGCCATTCGAGGAGGGCCCCATGGTCGAACAAACTGAACTCAACCGGCTTTTCTGGCACAGCCGCCGCGGCATGCTGGAACTGGACGTACTGCTGGTGCCTTTCACCCAGGAAGTCTACCCCACGCTCAACGAAACCGACCGCGAACTCTACGTGCGTCTGTTGAGCTGCGAGGATCAGGACATGTTCGGCTGGTTCATGGAGCGCACCGAGTCCGAAGACCCGGAGCTGCAGCGCATGGTCCGCATCATCCTGGATCGTGTCCAGCCCAAGTGAGTGCTTCGAGTGCCGCTGGCAAGGCTCGCGCCTGCTGCTGGCGGTCTACCTGGGTTGCCAGGTACTGGCGTGGTTCGCCGTATGGGCGAGCCCGCTGCCCGGGTGGTCGGCCCTTGCAGTTGTCGCCGCCTGTATTGCCCACGCTGGCTGGGCCATTCCCCGACGTATTCTGCTGACGCATGAGCATGCCGTTGTCGGCCTGCGCCGTGATGTGCGCGGCTGGCAGGTGTTCAGCCGTGCCCGTGGCTGGCAGCCGGTGCGCTTGTGCCGGGACAGCGTGGCGTTGCCGGCGCTGGTGGTGTTGCGCTTTGTGCGGGCGGGGCGCTGGTTGGGGGAGAGCCAATGTGTGCCGCGTGATGCGCTGGGGGCTGATGAGCACCGGCGTTTGCGGGTGCGGTTGAAGTTCAGCCGGCGCAGGTGGGCAGGGGTGGGGGCGAGTCAGGGCTGACAGGTGTTCGTCGTGGCAACTTCAGCGCCTGCAAGATCGAGCGCCGCGCGGGCGGCGCTCGATCTCGCAGGCGCTGAAATTGCCGCGCCAGGGGCCGGACTTAGATCGGACTAAGGATGGTGTCCTTGGCCTCGTCCAGCATCCCCGGGTAATCCAGTGTGTAATGCAGTCCGCGGCTTTCCTTGCGCTGCATGGCCGACAGGATCATCAACTCGGCCACCTGCGCCAGGTTGCGCAATTCGATCAGGTCGCGGCTGACCTTGTAGTTGCTGTAGAACTCGTCGATTTCGTCCAGCAGCAGGCGAATGCGATGCTGCGCTCGCTGCAGGCGCTTGCTGGTTCGCACGATGCCTACGTAGTCCCACATGAAGCGCCGCAGTTCGTCCCAGTTGTGCGCAATGATCACGTCCTCGTCCGAGTCGGTGACCTGGCTGGCGTCCCAGCCGGGCAAGGCCTTGGGCATGGTCACCTCATCCAGGTGCGCCTGGATGTCGGCGGCGGCGGCACGGCCATAGACGAAGCATTCCAGCAGCGAGTTGCTGGCCATGCGGTTGGCGCCGTGCAGGCCGGTGAAGCTGGTTTCGCCAATGGCATACAGGCCCGGCACGTCGGTGTGGCCGCGGTCGTCGACCATCACCCCTCCGCAGGTGTAGTGCGCCGCTGGCACCACCGGGATCGGCTGACGGGTGATGTCGATGCCGAAGGCCAGGCAGCGCTCATACACGGTGGGAAAGTGGCTCTTGATGAAGTCGACCGGCTTGTGGGTGATATCCAGGTATACGCAGTCCACGCCCAGGCGCTTCATCTCGTGGTCGATGGCGCGGGCCACGATGTCGCGCGGCGCCAGTTCTTCGCGCGGGTCGAAGCGTGGCATGAAGCGTTCGCCATTGGGCAGGCGCAGCAGGGCACCTTCGCCACGCAGGGCTTCGGTGATCAGGAAGCTCTTGGCCTGTGGGTGGTACAGGCAAGTCGGGTGAAACTGGTTGAACTCCAGGTTCGCCACCCGGCAGCCAGCCCGCCAAGCCATGGCGATGCCGTCGCCGCAGGCACCGTCGGGATTGCTGGTATACAGGTACACCTTGGCCGCACCGCCAGTGGCCAGCACGGTGAAGCGCGCACCGAAGGTGTCCACTTCGCCGGTGTTGCGGTCGAGCACGTAGGCTCCCAGGCAGCGCTCGCCGGGCAGGCCGAGGCGGCGTTCGGTGATCAGGTCGACCGCCACGCGCTGCTCCAGCAACTGGATATTCGGGCGTTTGCGGGCCTGCTCCAGCAGCGTGGTGAAGATGGCTGCGCCGGTGGCGTCGGCGGCGTGGATGATGCGCCGGTGGCTATGGCCGCCTTCGCGGGTCAGGTGGAACTCGAAGCCGCCGTCGTCGACGCTGTAGTGCTCGTCGCGGGTAAAGGGCACGCCTTGCTCGATCAGCCACTCGATGGCCTCGCGGCTGTGCTCGACGGTAAAGCGCACGGCGTCTTCATGGCAAAGGCCGCCGCCGGCATTGAGGGTGTCCTCGACATGCGACTGCACGGTATCGGTATTGTCCAGCACCGCCGCGACACCGCCCTGGGCCCAGAAGGTCGAGCCGTTGGCCAGGTCGCCCTTGCTGAGTACGGCGACTCGAAGGTGGCTGGGGAGGTTCAGTGCCAGGCTGAGACCGGCGGCACCGCTGCCGATCACCAGGACATCATGTTGGAATTGTTGGCTCATGTCGGGACACTAGTATTCTTTGGAAGGGGCGCGGCACAATAGTCACGCGCCGATGGCATTGTGAAACTATCGTAAAAGCTGGCCGGGTTGCCTTTATAGCAGCCCCGGGTGGCCAATTTCCATGCCACTTGCCTGGTCGCGACAACCTTTGTGGGAACTTTCCGACATGGCCGGAAATCCTATGAAGGCTGCCCACGCGCCACAACTTGCCGCGGCGACGCAGGGCGGCAGGCCTGTCCGGGCTGTCCCTGCGTACTCGAAACCTGATTATCGACGTAGCCGGCCGTGACCGTGCCGCGTCTTTCGTGCAAGCCGACCAAGGGCTGCAGGAAACTTGCTTGGAGGGGAGAACTTTTGCGCAAAGCCCGAGTCTATGGTTGCAAGCCTGAACGATGGCTGATGCAACGCTCCTTCGAGTTCACTGAGGAGTGTTCATGCTAACCCAGGAAGAGGATCAGCAGCTTGTCGAGCGCGTTCAGCGTGGTGACAGGCGAGCGTTCGATCTGTTGGTGCTGAAGTATCAGCACAAGATTCTCGGGTTGATCGTGCGGTTCGTTCACGACACCCACGAGGCCCAGGATGTAGCACAGGAAGCCTTCATCAAGGCCTACCGTGCGCTTGGCAACTTCCGCGGAGACAGTGCGTTCTATACGTGGCTGTACCGCATCGCCATCAACACGGCGAAGAACTACCTGGTGTCCCGTGGAAGACGGCCGCCAGACAGTGATGTGAGCTCCGAGGATGCGGAGTTTTACGACGGCGATCATGGTCTCAAGGATCTCGAGTCCCCAGAGCGCTCGTTGTTGCGGGATGAAATCGAAGGCACTGTCCATCGCACCATCCAGCAACTGCCTGAAGACCTGCGCACGGCGCTGACCCTGCGCGAGTTCGACGGGCTGAGTTACGAAGACATTGCCAGTGTCATGCAATGTCCGGTGGGTACCGTGCGCTCTCGAATCTTCCGCGCTCGGGAGGCAATAGACAAAGCCCTGCAACCTTTGCTGCAGGAAACCTGAGACAGCGGCGACAGCCAAGAGAGGAACCGCCATGAGTCGTGAAGCTTTGCAGGAATCGCTGTCCGCGGTGATGGATAACGAAGCGGACGAGCTTGAACTGCGTCGTGTGTTGAACGCCGTAGACGATGCTGAAACCCGTGCCACCTGGTCGCGTTACCAGGTAGCCCGCGCAGCCATGCACAAGGAGCTGCTGCTGCCTAACCTGGATATCGCCTCGGCGGTGTCTGCAGCGCTGGCTGACGAAGCCGTGCCGGCCAAGGTCAAGAAAGGGCCATGGCGCAGCATTGGCCGCCTGGCGGTAGCTGCTTCGGTCACCGTAGCGGTGCTGGCCGGTGTGCGCATGTACAACCAGGACGAGATCACTGGCGCCGAGCTTGCTGCCCAGCAACCTGCCCAGCAAGGCCTGAGTGTGCCACAAGCACAAGGCCCTGCCGTTTTGGCAGGCTATAGTGAGAGCAGTGAGCAACCGACCGGGCCGATGGCCAACGGCGTGCTGCAGAACCAGGCCGGCTGGGATCAGCGTCTGCCAGGCTACCTGCGCCAGCATGCCCAGGAATCTGCGCTCAAGGGCACTGAAACCGCATTGCCGTATGCCCGCGCCGCCAGCCTGGAAAACCGTTAAGTAAGGAGGATCATGCGCGCGCTACCTCTCCTGTCGCTGCTGATTGGCAGCTGCGTGACGGTGCCAGCATTGGCGGCCAATTCTTCGCCCGAGGCAAGCGAGTGGCTGAGCAAGCTGGCACAGGCCGAGCAAAAGCAGAGCTACCAAGGCTCTTTTGTCTACGAACGGAACGGCAGTTTCTCTTCCCACGAGATCTGGCACAGGGTCGACGACGGCAAGGTCAGCGAGCGGCTGTTGCAGCTCGATGGTGCCGCTCAGGAGATCGTGCGCGTGGATGGCAAGGTGGAGTGCGTCAGCGGGGCCTTGGTCAGTGGAGTGACGACGCCCCCGAACACTACGCAGCGTGTACTTGATCCGCTGAAACTGATGGGCTGGTATGACTTGAGCGTGGCGGGCAGGTCGCGGGTCGCCGGACGCGATGCCGTGATCGTGACGCTCACCCCGCGCGACCAGCACCGCTATGCCTTCGAATTGCACCTGGACCGCACTACTGGCCTGCCGCTGCGCTCGTTGATGATCAACGACAAGGGGCAGTTGCTGGAGCGCTTCCAGATGACCCGTCTCGATACTGACGCACCCAGCGATGATGACCTGCGCGCCAGTGCTGCATGCAAGCCGGTGCAGCATGTGGCTGCTGCCGCCAATGACACGGTCGCCGGCTGGCGTTCGGACTGGCTGCCGCCCGGCTTCGAGCTGGTCAACAGCTCGGTACGCCGCGACCCCAAGAATGACAGCACGGTCAGCAGCCTGATGTATGACGATGGCCTGGCGCGCTTCTCGGTGTTCCTCGAGCCGGTAAAGGATGAGGGCGGGACCGACATGCGCACCCAGCTTGGCCCGACCTCGGCGGTCTCGCGTCGGCTGAACACGCCCAAAGGCAAGGTCATGGTCACTGTGGTCGGCGAGATTCCGCTGGGTACCGCAGAGCGTGTGGCGCTGTCGATGCGCCCCCAGGATGGCCAGGCGCGCCAGTGATGGCGTGCATTTGCGGGCATGGCGTGCAGGCCATGCCAAGGCGTGCGGACATGCCGCTGAAATGAAATTAAAGCATTGTCATTTGCAATCCATCGGCAAATTTTCTATAGGTCAGGCTTCTAGGAGTCTGGCCTTTCCTGTTTTGTGCAGGGGCCTTTCTAAACTACCGCTCGTTGTGACGGGAGCCGTATGTCAATACCACGCTTGAAATCCTACCTATCGATGTTCGCCGCCGTGCTGATGCTCGGCCAGGTGCTCAGCGCCCAGGCCGAGGAAGCCCTGCCGGACTTCACTACCCTGGTCGAGCAGGCCTCGCCAGCCGTGGTCAACATCAGTACCAAGCAGAAACTGCCGGACCGCCGCATGGCCGCCGGGCAGATGCCCGACCTGGAAGGCCTGCCGCCGATGTTCCGCGAGTTCTTCGAGCGCAACATGCCGCAGCAACCGCGCTCACCGCGTGGCGACCGCCAGCGCGAGGCCCAGTCGCTGGGTTCGGGCTTCATCATTTCCAGTGATGGCTACGTACTGACCAACAACCACGTGGTAGCCGATGCCGACGAGATCATCGTCCGCCTGTCGGACCGCAGCGAGCTGCAGGCCAAACTGGTCGGCACCGACCCGCGCACCGACGTGGCCCTGCTCAAGGTCGAGGGCAAGAACCTGCCGACCGTCAAGCTGGGTGATTCCGAGAAGCTCAAGGTGGGCGAGTGGGTGCTGGCCATCGGTTCGCCGTTCGGCTTTGACCATTCGGTGACCAAAGGTATCGTCAGTGCCAAGGGCCGTACCCTGCCCAATGACACCTACGTACCGTTCATCCAGACGGACGTGGCCATCAACCCCGGAAACTCCGGCGGCCCGCTGTTCAACATGAATGGCGAAGTAGTGGGTATCAACTCGCAGATATTCACCCGTTCCGGTGGTTTCATGGGCCTTTCGTTCGCCATCCCGATCGATGTGGCGATCGATGTCTCCAATCAGCTGAAGAAAGACGGCAAGGTCAGCCGCGGCTGGCTGGGCGTGGTGATCCAGGAGGTCAACAAGGACCTGGCTGAATCGTTCGGCCTGGACAAGCCGGCCGGTGCCCTGGTGGCACAGGTGCTGGAAAACGGCCCTGCAGCCAAGGGCGGCCTGCAGGTGGGTGACGTGATCCTGAGCATGAACGGCCAGCCGATCATCATGTCGGCCGACTTGCCGCATCTGGTCGGCAGCCTCAAGGATGGCGAAAAGGCCAAGCTGGAGATCATCCGCAACGGCAAGCGCCAGAACCTCGACATCAGCGTTGGCGCACTGCCCGACGAAGATGCCGACATCGGTACCGGCGCCGAAGGCAGCGCCGAGCGTAGCAGCAACCGCCTGGGCGTCTCGGTTGCCGACCTGACCGCCGAACAGAAGAAAGCCCTCGAACTCAAGGGTGGTGTGGTCATCAAGGAAGTTCAGGATGGCCCGGCCGCGATGATCGGCCTGCGTCCGGGTGATGTGATCAGTCACCTGAACAACCAAGCTATCGGTTCGGCCAAGGAATTCACCGAAATCGCCAAGGAACTGCCGAAGAACCGTTCGGTGTCGATGCGCGTACTGCGTCAGGGCCGTGCCAGCTTCATTACTTTCAAGCTGGCTGAATAAGGTGTAGTTGCCTTCGCAGGCATTGTCCGGCTTGACAAGCCCGGTGCGTGAGCGCCGGGCTTTGTCATTCAGGGGGGGCTCAGTTGAAAATGGACATCAACGTGCCGAGGTATCCAGCAACTGCGGTTGAGTTGAAACCGATCACAGTGCGCTGCCCGTTATCCAGGCAAGTCATGGCATCGGGTATGCCGACGAGATCATTGATCGGTCGGAAGGATGTATCAATGGAGCCATCCGCAAGAAAGCGACGGTTTTCCAGGCTCCTGCCCAGGCCGAACGCAAACAGCCGATGTTGCTCATCGATGGCCACTGCACACCAATCTGTCAGACCTGAGTCGTCCAGTATCGGTGCACCGCCGTTAAATGTCGGGTCCTTCGCGCCACTGGCATCGAACTGCCAGAGCAATGCTTGTGATGAATTGTCTCCGGTTGTCGCTTTACCGGCGACCAGCAGCTGTCCTTCCGGCCTGGCTAGCAGCGCGTTGAGTTCGGTAGCGAAACCCTCAGCCCGGAAATACACTGTGCCGCCTTCACCGAAGGCTGAATCCAGCTCGCCGTCGTGACGGTAGCGAGCGAGAAAGCTTTCTGCGGGCTGCCCCTGCTGCGAGCGGGTTCCGCTGACCACGAACCCGTCAGGCAACTGAACGATTCCGGCGACAGCAATTTGGCCTGCGTCCGGTAGAATATCGATGAATTCCTGAAGCCCTGCTGCTGGCTGGCCGGTGTGTTCCCGCAGGTACACCCTGGCCATCGTGGAACGCGCGCCTTGAGCCTTTTGGAGGTTCAAGGAAACCATGAGGTATGGCCCGTCGCTTGTAAGGCGACCGCTACCAATCACCATGCCCATATCCGGCGGCACGCTCAGGAGCTGGTGTTCACCTCCTCGGCCATCGCGGTCGTAACAGGTGAGCCTGGGCTTTGCCAGTAGGTTCGAGGTAGGGGCACTCCATCCCAGCACTGTGAAGCGTTGGTCAGCCAGTACCGTTAGCGCTTCAGTCGATGCATGTTCGTCAATCACGTAACGGCCAACGATCACGCCGCCCTGTGCAAAGTCGTTGTCAACTGAACCGTTTGCGGTAAAGCGGGTCAGGGCAAAATGACGCCCCCCGGAGGAGTCAAAGGCAAGCGCGCTGACAAGCAGGCTGCTCCCTTGTAGCGCCATGCCAGTCAGGTTTCGGCCTATTGAAGCGCCATGGAACGAAGGGAGCTCGGCCCTGCCATTCATTCCAAATGCAGGGTCGTAATCCCCCGGTGTCATGTGTTGTTCGGGCATGCTGGTCACCTTGGTCGAGAGGTTTGCAAGGATGGTCGACTCCCGATGCGGTGAGTACTGGCAGAAATGTCAGGTAGCACCTCTGTCAGGCAACCGTGTTCACCAACGGCCGGATGGCGTGGCGGCCTGCTGCGGCTTAAGGTACAATTCCCGGCTATTTTTCGGCGGGCGTCCGGCTCGCAGCCTTTTCGAGTGTTGACCCGTGAGTGATTTGAGTCATATCCGCAATTTCTCCATCATCGCCCACATCGACCATGGCAAGTCGACGCTGGCCGACCGTTTCATCCAGATGTGCGGTGGCCTGTCGGCACGCGAGATGGAAGCCCAGGTGCTCGATTCCATGGACCTGGAGCGTGAGCGCGGTATCACCATCAAGGCCCACAGCGTCACGCTCAACTACAAGGCGCAGGACGGCAAGGTCTACCAGCTGAACTTCATCGATACTCCTGGCCACGTCGACTTCACCTACGAAGTCTCGCGTTCGCTGGCGGCCTGTGAGGGCGCGCTGCTGGTGGTGGATGCCGGCCAGGGCGTCGAGGCCCAGTCTGTGGCCAACTGCTATACCGCCATCGAGCAGGGCCTTGAGGTCATGCCGGTACTGAACAAGATGGACCTGCCCCAGGCCGATCCGGATCGCGTCAAGGACGAGATCGAGAAGATCATCGGCATCGACGCCACCGACGCCGTGGCCTGCAGTGCCAAGAGTGGCATGGGCGTGGACGAGGTGCTCGAGCGCCTGGTGCAGACCATTCCCGCGCCGGAAGGCGATATCGAGGCGCCGCTGCAGGCGCTGATCATCGACTCCTGGTTCGACAACTACCTGGGTGTGGTCTCGCTGGTGCGCGTGCGACACGGTCGCGTCAAGAAAGGCGACAAGATCCTGGTCAAGTCCACCGGCAAGGTGCACCTGGTCGACAGCGTGGGCGTGTTTACCCCGAAGCACACCCAGACCGCCGACCTGAAGGCCGGCGAAGTGGGCTTCATCATCGCCAGCATCAAGGACATTCACGGTGCCCCGGTCGGTGACACCCTGACCCTGTCCGCGACCCCTGAGGTCGAAGTGCTGCCAGGCTTCAAGAAGATTCAGCCGCAGGTCTACGCCGGCCTGTTCCCGGTCAGCTCCGACGACTTCGAGGACTTCCGCGATGCGCTGCAGAAGCTGACCCTGAACGACTCGTCGCTGCAATACATGCCGGAAAGCTCCGACGCCCTGGGCTTCGGCTTCCGTTGCGGCTTCCTCGGCATGCTGCACATGGAGATCATCCAGGAGCGCCTGGAGCGCGAATACGACCTGGACCTGATCACCACCGCGCCAAGCGTGATCTATGAGCTGGAACTGAAAACCGGCGAGACCATCACCGTCGACAACCCGTCGAAGCTGCCAGACGTCTCGGCTGTCGCCGATTTCCGCGAGCCGATCGTCACCGCCACCATCCTGGTGCCGCAGGAGCACCTGGGCAACGTCATCACCCTGTGCATCGAGAAGCGTGGCGTGCAGCGCGACATGCAGTTCCTCGGTAGCCAGGTGCAGGTGCGCTACGACCTGCCGATGAACGAAGTGGTGCTGGACTTCTTCGACCGCCTCAAGTCCACCAGCCGCGGCTATGCTTCGCTGGACTATCATTTCGATCGCTACCAGTCGGCCAATCTGGTCAAGCTGGACGTACTGATCAACGGCGACAAGGTCGATGCCCTGGCATTGATCGTGCACCGCGACAACGCGGCCTACAAGGGCCGTGCGTTGACCGAAAAGATGAAGGAACTGATCCCTCGGCAGATGTTCGACGTGGCGATCCAGGCAGCTATCGGCGGCCAGATCATTGCGCGGACAACCGTCAAGGCGCTCAGAAAGAACGTACTGGCCAAGTGCTACGGTGGCGACGTCAGCCGTAAGAAGAAGCTGCTGGAGAAGCAGAAGGCCGGTAAGAAACGCATGAAACAGGTGGGTAACGTGGAAATTCCACAGGAAGCCTTCCTCGCCGTGCTCAGGTTGGATAGCTAGGTCCTATGTCGCTAAATTTCCCGCTGTTGCTAGTCATCGCCGTCTTCGTCTGCGGCCTGCTGGGCTTGATCGACCTGCTGTTCCTGGCCCCGCGCCGGCGTGCGGCAATCGCCAACTACCAGGGCAGCGTCAGCCAGCCCGAGATGGCGGTGGTCGAGCGCCTGGGCAAAGAGCCGTTGCTGGTCGAGTACGGCAAGTCGTTCTTCCCGGTGCTGTTCATCGTGCTGGTGCTGCGTTCGTTCCTGGTCGAGCCGTTCCAGATCCCTTCGGGGTCGATGAAACCGACCCTGGAAGTGGGCGACTTCATCCTGGTGAACAAGTTCTCGTACGGCATTCGCCTGCCGGTGATCGACAAGAAGGTCATCGAGGTGGGTGACCCGCAACGCGGTGATGTGATGGTGTTCCGCTACCCTAGCGACCCGAACGTCAACTACATCAAGCGTGTGGTCGGCCTGCCGGGCGACCAGGTGCGCTACACCAGCGACAAGCGGTTGTTCGTCAACGGCCAGCCGATTGCCGAGCAACTGGTGGGCACCGAGCCGGGCACTTTGGGCAGCGCCGAGCTGTACAAGGAAAAGCTCGGCGAGGCCGAACACCTGATTCGCAAGGAAATGAGCCGTTATCGCATGCCGCCGGACCAGCAATGGACCGTGCCAGCAGGCCATTACTTCATGATGGGCGACAACCGCGACAACTCCAACGACAGCCGTTACTGGGATGACCCGAACATCCCGAAGGAACTGCACGGCATGGTTCCCGACCGGAACATCGTCGGCAAGGCCTTCGCGGTGTGGATGAGCTGGCCAGAGCCCAAGCTCAGCCACCTGCCCAACCTGTCGCGGGTCGGTCTGATCCATTGATACCCATCGGCGCTGGCCTGCAGGCAGCGCCGAATGCATTTCTGACATAGGCTGTGTTCTCAGGGATCGGGAGATTCGTCGCACATCGCGGCGGGCCACAGCCAAACAGTCTTTCAGGATGTTGATTTGAACAACGCGTTGAACAACGAACGGGTGGCTGCATGAGTGCTCCCCTTGCCCGTCTGGAGCGAAAGCTCGGTTATACCTTCAAGAACCAGGACCAGATGCTCCTGGCACTGACCCATCGCAGCTACGCCGGGCGCAACAATGAGCGCCTGGAGTTTCTCGGTGACGCCATTCTCAACTTCGTCGCCGGCGAAGCGCTGTTCGAGCGCTTCCCGCAGGCCCGCGAAGGCCAGCTGTCGCGCTTGCGCGCGCGCCTGGTCAAGGGTGAGACCCTGGCCCGCCTGGCCCGTGGTTTCGACCTGGGCGATCACCTGCGCCTGGGCTCGGGGGAGCTCAAGAGCGGTGGCTTCCGCCGCGAGTCGATCCTGGCCGACGCCCTGGAGGCGCTGATTGGCGCCATCTACCTGGACGCCGACATGGAAACGGCCCGGGAGCGCGTGCTGGCCTGGCTGGCCGATGAATTCGAAGGCCTGACCCTGGTTGATACCAACAAGGACCCGAAAACCCGCCTGCAGGAGTTCCTGCAGTCGCGCAGCTGTGAGCTGCCGCGTTACGAAGTGGTGGATATCCAGGGCGAACCGCACTGCCGGACCTTCTTCGTCGAATGCGAAGTGGTGCTGCTGAACAACAAGAGCCGTGGCCAGGGCGTTAGCCGGCGTATCGCCGAGCAAGTCGCCGCCGCGTCTGCACTGATCGCCCTGGGCGTGGAGAATGGCAATGACTGATAGCAACCCGACCCGCTGCGGCTACGTGGCCATTGTCGGCCGCCCGAACGTGGGCAAGTCGACCCTGCTCAACCACATCCTCGGCCAGAAGCTGGCGATCACCTCGCGCAAGCCGCAGACCACCCGTCACAACATGCTCGGCATCAAGACCGAGGGTGACGTGCAGGCGATCTACGTCGATACCCCCGGTATGCACAAGGCCAATGACAAGGCCTTGAACCGCTACATGAACCGCAATGCCTCGGCGGCCCTGAAGGACGTCGACGTGGTGATCTTCGTGGTCGACCGCACCAAATGGACCGACGAGGACCAACTGGTGCTGGAGCGCGTGCAGTACGTGACGGGCCCACTGATCATCGCGGTCAACAAGACCGACCGCATGGAAGAGAAGGCCGAACTGATCCCGCACCTGCAATGGCTCCAGGAGCAGTTGCCGAACGCCGAAGTGATGCCTATTTCCGCGCAGCAGGGGCACAACCTGCAGGCGCTGGAAGCACAGATCGCCAAGCACCTGCCCGAGAACGAGCACTTCTTCCCCGAAGATCAGATCACCGATCGCAGCAGCCGCTTCCTGGCCGCCGAACTGGTGCGCGAAAAGATCATGCGCCAGCTGGGTGCGGAATTGCCGTACCAGATCACCGTGGAAATTGAAGAATTCAAGCAGCAGGGCCACGTGCTGCACATCCACGCGCTGATCCTGGTCGAGCGCGATGGCCAGAAGAAGATCATCATTGGCGACAAGGGTGAGCGCATCAAACGCATCGGCTCCGAGGCGCGCAAGGACATGGAGGTGCTGTTCGACTCCAAGGTCATGCTCAACCTGTGGGTCAAGGTGAAAGGCGGCTGGTCCGATGACGAGCGCGCCCTCCGCTCGCTGGGCTACGGCGACCTCTAAGCAATACTATTGGGGCCGCGGTGTGGCCCATCGCCGGCAAGCCGGCTCCCACCCCGATCGCATCGACTTCAAGCCATGCGCCGTACCTGTGGGAGCTGGCTTGCCGGCGATGGGCTGCAGAGCAGCCCCAATATGCAGTTTACCGAGCCACAGGGAGCCAGTGATCTTCCATGGAACAACCTGTCGGCCAGCCAGCCTACGTGCTGCACAGCCGCGCCTACAAGGAAACCAGCGCGCTGGTGGACTTCTTCACCCCGCAGGGCCGCATGCGTGCCGTGCTGCGCCGTGCGCGTGGCAAGGGTGGCAGCCTGGTGCGGCCGTTCGTGCCGCTGGAACTGGAGCTGCGCGGGCGTGGCGAGCTGAAGAATGTCGGTCGCATGGACAGCGCTGGCATCGCCGCCTGGCTGCATGGCGATGCCCTGTTCAGCGGGTTGTACCTCAACGAACTGCTCATGCGCCTGCTGCCCGCCGAAGCGCCTTTCCCGGCGCTGTTCGAGCACTACACCCTGACCTTGCAGGCCTTGGCCGCCGGTCGCCCGCTGGAGCCGCTGCTGCGCTCCTTCGAATGGCGGCTGCTGGACGAGCTCGGTTACGCGTTTTCGTTGCACCACGACGTCAATGACCAGGCGATCGCGGTCGATGGCCTGTACCGCTTGCGTGTGGATGCCGGCCTGGAGCGGGTCGAGCTGGTGCAACCCGGGCTGTTCCGCGGCACCGAACTGCTGGCCCTGGCCGAAGCCGACTGGGATGCGCCAGGTGCCTTGCTCGCTGCCAAGCGCCTGATGCGCCAGGCACTGGCGGTTCATCTGGGGGCAAAACCGCTGGTCAGCCGGGAACTGTTTCGCAAGCGCTGATCACGACGTATGCTGTGGGGCTCAATCTTCAGGAGAGCCTTTCGTGACTCACAGCAACCGCATGCTTCTCGGCGTAAACATCGACCACGTGGCGACCCTGCGCCAGGCCCGGGGCACGCGTTACCCCGATCCGGTCAAGGCTGCCCTGGATGCCGAGGAAGCGGGCGCCGATGGCATCACCGTGCATCTGCGTGAAGACCGTCGGCACATCCAGGAGCGTGATGTGGTGCTGCTGAAGGACGTGCTGCAGACGCGCATGAACTTCGAGATGGGCGTCACCGAAGAGATGATGGCCTTTGCCGAGAAGATCCGACCGGCGCACATCTGCCTGGTACCCGAAACCCGTCAGGAACTGACCACCGAAGGCGGCCTTGACGTGGCGGGCCAGGAGGCACGGATCAAGGCTGCGGTTGAGCGGCTGTCGCGTACCGGTGCCGAAGTGTCGCTGTTCATCGATGCCGACGAGCGGCAGATCGAGGCGTCGCGTCGCGTTGGTGCGCCTGCCATCGAACTGCACACCGGGCGTTACGCCGATGCCGAAACCCCGACCGAAGTGGCCGAGGAGCTCAAGCGTATCGTCGATGGCGTGGCGTTTGGCGTGGGGCAGGGGTTGATCGTCAATGCTGGCCACGGGCTGCACTACCACAACGTGGAGGCGGTGGCGGCGATCAAGGGCATCAATGAGCTGAACATCGGTCATGCGCTGGTGGCGCATGCGCTGTTCGTCGGCTTCAAGGCCGCTGTGGCCGAGATGAAGGCGCTGATCGTGGCGGCTTCGCGCTAATCTCTGGTCGCCTGTACCGGCCTCTTCGCGGGTAAACCCGCGAAGAGGCCGGCACAAGCGATGTATTACTCGGCAGGAAATACCAGGGTAAACCGGGTCGGCCCCAAGGGCCTGCTGCTGACCTCGACCCGCCCACCATGCAACTGCATGATCGATTTCACGATCGCCAGCCCCAACCCGGTCCCTCCCTCCAGCCGCGAGCGCCCCGAGCCCACCCGGTAAAACCGCTCGAACAAGCGCGACTGGTGCTTTTCAGCAATACCAGGCCCCTGGTTTTCCACCGAAAGCCTGACTTCGCTGCCCACGCGCTCGATGCACAGTTCCACAGGTTTGCCATCCGGACAGTGCCGAATGGCATTGCTCAACAGGTTCGACAGTGCCCGCTGAAACATCAGCCGATCACCCTGCGCCGTCCCCCAGCCTTGCACACGCAACTCAACCCCTTTCAGCTCGGCACTGAACGCAAACAGCTCGACAACCCGCGCCGTCTCGTCGGCCAATGCCATGGGCTTGAGCGCGACCTGGGCCTGGGGTTGGCTGACCTGGGCGAGAAACAGCATGTCATTGATGATGCGGTTGAGCCGGGTCAGTTCTTCGATGCTGTCTTCCAGCACTTCCCGGTAATTCGCGTTGTCCCGTTCGCGGGCCAGCGTCACTTGCGCCTTGCCCATCAGGTTGCTCAACGGTGTGCGCAGTTCATGGGCCAGATCATCGGAAAACTGCGACAGCTGGCTGACGCCCTGATCGAGGCGGTCGAGCATCACGTTGATGCTGCTGGCCAGCTCTGCCAGCTCCAGCGGCAGGCCGGTAGCGGGAAGGCGATGTTGCAGGTCCTGGGCCGACACCCGCCCGGCAATGCGCCGGAAGTGCCGCAGTGGCCTCAGGCCGCGCTGCATCAGCCACCAGGCACCGGCCCCGATCAGCAACAGCAGCAACGGCAGCGCGAGCAAGGTGGAATGCAGATAGGCCTGCAGCAGGGCGTTGTCGTCGGCGCGGTTGAGCGACATCATCACCTTGACCGGGGTGTCGTCGCGCAGGCGCATCAGCCGGGTCGCGGTGAGTATCTGGTTGCCATTGCTGTCGCGCCACGCATGAAAGGCCAGACGGGCATCGGTGCGCAGCTCGCCTACCTGTGATTCCAGCGCCGGCCCGAGGCTGAGCAGGTGCGGGTGGCGGCCTTCGAGAGCCAGCACGCTGAGGCTGAGGTTATCGTGCCCCATCACCAGGTCGAGCAAGGGATGGGCGCGGCTGCCCAGGTCTTCGCTACGCAGGTCGACGCGCAGGTTGTGCTCGACCTGCAGCATCTTGCGCGCCAGGTCCTTGCGTGCGCGGCTGTCCAGTTCGTGATCGAGGGCGAACACGGCCAGGCAGGCCAGCAGCAGTACCAGTGCGGCGCCCATCAGCGTCACGCTCAGGCCCAGGCGCAGTGACAGACTGGCGTTTTTCAAAAGCGTGCCTCGAGCACGTAGCCGACGCCACGCAGGGTATGGATCAGCTTGTTGTCGAACGGGTCGTCGATCTTGGCCCGCAGGCGCCGGATCGAAACCTCGACCACATTGGTGTCGCAGTCGAAATTCATGTCCCACACCAGCGAGATGATCTGGGTGCGCGACAGCACCTCGCCGGTCTGACGCATCAGCAGGTGCAGCAGGGCGAATTCCTTGGCGGTCAGGTCGATACGCTGCCCGGCGCGGTAGGCGCGGTGGCGGCCGGGGTCCAGCTCCAGATCGGCGACGCGCAGGGTGCTGGGCTGCAGTTGCTGGTCGTTGCGGCGCAGCAGGCTGCGGATACGGGCCAGCAGTTCCGGGAACTCGAAAGGTTTGAGCAGGTAATCGTCGGCACCCAGGTCCAGGCCCTTGACTCGGTCGGCCAGGCGGCCATGGGCGGTCAGCATCATGATGCGCGTGGCCGATTCGGCGCGCAGCCGCTGCAGCACGGTCCAGCCATCGAGCTCGGGCAGGTTGACGTCGAGAATGACCAGGTCGTAGGGCTGCTGGCGGGCCAGGTGCAGGCCATCGGTGCCGGTGTGGGCGCAGTCGACCACGTAGCCGTTCTCGCGCAGGCCCTGCTGCAGGTAGTCGGCGGTGCGCAGTTCGTCCTCGATGATCAGTAGACGCATGGATGGGCTCGGTGTGATGAAAGGGGGCGATTCTCGACCCTGTAGTGGCATCAGGGTCAAGGAGCGGGATGTTACGGCATGAGTAAGGGCGCGCGGCGCAGATAACGGATTTGTAATGCTGCCGTTATCTGGCTGTCTGTTAGGGCCCTATCGCCGGCAAGCCAGCTCCCACAGGTACTGCACAGTTTCCAAGACCTGTGGTGATCCTGTAGGAGCTGGCTTGCCGGCGATAGGGCCCGAACAGGCGAAACAAGGCCACATTGCAAGACTGTAATCCCCGCCTCACCTTGCCGTTAGCTGGCCCTCGCTAGGATGGCCGTATCTGATCGGCTATCACGAGGCAACCACGATGAACCTGACCAAATTCCTGCTGTTGGCCACCCTTGCCCTGGGCAGCGCCAGTGTTCACGCCGAGGGCGGTGCGGAACGTTCGAAACAATTCTGGCAAGCGTTCCGCGAAGACCAGCAGCGCCTGTACGGCGACAAGCAACAGGCCGTCGCAGAGCGTGAGCGCAAGGCACAGGAGAAGGCCCGCGAGTTGGCCAAGGATTGAGGTAACAACACCTGCGCCGCGACAGCTCCTCGGCGCGGGTGCATTCAGGCGCCCAACCGGGCGCCTTTTTCATTTGCGTGCCAGCAGGGTGGCGCGGCGTGGAGCCGGCAGGCCTTCGATGGTCTTGCTGTGGTCGTTCGGGTCAAGGAAGTCGCCCAACGACTGGTAGCGCATCCACTCGGTGCTGCGCTGTTCCTCGACGCTGGTCACGCTCACGTCGACGCATCGCACATCGCTGAAACCGGCGCGGCGCAACCAGCGCTCCAAGGCCGGTACCGACGGCAGGTACCAGACGTTGCGCATCTGTGCATAGCGGTCCTCAGGTACCAGCACCTGGTTTTCGTCACCCTCGATCACCAGGGTTTCCAGCACCAGTTCCCCGCCTTTTACCAGGCAGTCCTTCAGCGCCAGCAGGTGCTCGATGGGCGAGCGGCGGTGATAGAACACCCCCATGGAAAACACCGTGTCGAAACCTTCAAGGTTGGCCGGCAGGTCTTCCAGGGCGAACGGCAGGTGCCAGGCGGGCAGCTCTGGCAGGTATTGCTGGACGGCCTGGAACTGGCAGAAGAACAGCCAGTTGGGATCGACGCCAATCACCATGTCGGCACCGGCACCGAGCATGCGCCACTGGTAGTAGCCGTTGCCGCAGCCCACGTCGAGCACGCGCTTGCCCTTGAGGTCCAGGTGCGGGCCAACCCGCGACCATTTCCAGTCTGAACGCCATTCGGTGTCCACATGCACGCCGAACAGGTCGAAGGGGCCTTTGCGCCAGGGCGACAGTCCCATTAGTGCATGATGCATCTGCGCGCGGGTCGCGTCGTCGCAATCGCAGTCCAGGCGCAGCCCGTTGACCAGGTCGACTTCGCTCGGCTGCAGGGCGGGCAGGGCTTCCAGCGCACCGCGCCAGCGGTCGAGGTCACCGTGGCCCTTCTCCAGCTTTGCTTCCAGTTGCGCTTGCAGGCCTTGCGACCAGGAAGCCAGGGGCGTGCCCGCCAGGCGGCGGACTAGGGGGGACAGATCGATCATGGCAGGGCAATCAACGAGGCGAAGTTAAGGCATTGGAACCAGGGCACCACCTTCGAGAAACCGGCTGCGCGCAGGCGCGCCTGGTGGGCTTCGAGGGTGTCGGGCTTCATCACGTTCTCGATGGCGCTGCGCTTCTGGGCAATTTCCAGTTCGCTGTAGCCATTGGCACGTTTGAAGTCCAGGTGCAGTTCATTGAGCAGGTCCTGCTGTTCCGCATCGGCGAAGCGCAGTTTTTCCGAGAGGATCAGCGCACCACCGGGCAAAAGCGCCTGGCGGATGCGGCCAAGCAGTTCCAGGCGCTGGTCGGGGGCGACGAATTGCAGGGTGAAGTTCATCGCCACCACCGAGGCGGGCTCGAATGGCAGGGCCAGGATGTCGGCTTCCAGCACCTGCACTGGCAGCAGTTCCTGGAACATCGAGTCCTGGGCAGTGAGGTATTGGCGGCAACGCTCGACCATCGCCGCGGAGTTGTCCACGGCAATCACCCGGCAGCCATCACTGCGCACATGGCGGCGCAGCGACTGGGTAACGGCACCCAACGAGGCACCGAGGTCGTACAACGCGGTGTGCGGCTGGGCGAAGCGCGCGGCCAGCACGCCGAGGTTCTCGACGATGGTCGGGTAGCCTGGCACCGAGCGCTTGATCATGTCCGGGAACACGCGCACCACATCCTCGTTGAAGGCGAAGTCGGGCACTTGCTCCAGGGGCTGGGCGAAAAGGCGGTCGGGTTGTTTGCTCACGGGAGGGCTCGATACAGGGTGAAACGGAGACGCATTTTAGCCAAAGGCCGCGATTCTTGCCATGGCGGCGCTCAAGGGGCGGGGCGCCGAGGGGCCTCTGCCCCTAACAAGTGGCCGTTCAGGTTGCCCGGGACGGAGCTGCGGCCTTTAGCGGACGATGATCTTGCAGTCGAAGGTTTGTACGGGCGCAATATCTGCGGCCCACGGCTGCTGGTACACAAGCACCAACTGGCCATCGCCGGTACCGCTGGCCTGGTAGCGCCAGGTGGAGACACCGGCATTGCCGACCAGGTCTTCCTCCTCGGGAGCGCTGTACACCTCCGGGCCAAGGCTGCGCAGTACATTGGCGGCGGGTTTTTCGACGCGCCAGCGATAGCCGGTGGATGGGTTGCTGGGCAGGGTCAGTGTCAGCACCTGGCCAACCTGCAGGCGTGTCGGGCATTCGCTTTCGGCGTCCAGTTCGACGGGTTGCGTAGGCTGTTGAGCGCAGGCGGAAATCAGGGCGAAGCTCAGGGGAACGAGCAGACGAGGGGCGGTCATGTTGGCTCCGGAGGCTGGCGATGGCCTGAGGATAACCGATGATCGAGGAGATTTGTGTTGCCTGTGCCGGCCTCTTCGCGGGCTTGCCCGCTCCAACAGGTATTGCACAGTAATTGAAAACTGTGATTTCCCTGTAGGAGCGGGCAAGCCCGCGAAGGGGCCGGAGCAGCTCAGAACAGGACTTTGGCCACGTCGGCAAAGCGCTTGGCGAAATGCACGGTCAGGCCTTCGCGCAGGTAGTCCGGCAGTTCTTCATAGTCCCCGCGGTTAGGCTCCGGCAAGATCAGCTCGAAGATCTTCTGCCGCCGTGCTGCAATCACCTTCTCGCGCACACCGCCAATCGGCAGTACCTGCCCGGTCAGGGTCAGCTCGCCAGTCATGGCCACCCCTTTCTTCGGCGCCTGGTCACGGGCCAGCGACAGCAGGGCGCTGGCCATGGTGATACCGGCACTTGGGCCGTCCTTGGGCGTGGCGCCTTCGGGCACGTGCAGGTGAATGAACGCTTCGTTGAAGAAACCTGGGTCACCACCAAACTGCTTGAGGTTGGAGCTGACGTAGCTATAGGCGATTTCGGCCGACTCTTTCATCACCTCACCCAGCTTGCCGGTCAGCTTGAAGCCGCGGTTGAGGCTGTGGATGCGGGTGGCTTCGATCGGCAGCGTGGCGCCGCCCATGCTGGTCCAGGCCAGGCCAGTGATCACGCCTTTGCCGGCCAGCACCTGCTCGCTGCGGAACACGGGCATGCCGAGCGCAGCTTCCAGGTCCTTGGTGCCGATCTTCAGCTTGGCTTCGGGGTTGTCCAGCAGCTTGACCACGGCCTTGCGCACCAGCTTGCCCAGTTGTTTCTCCAATTGGCGTACCCCGGCTTCGCGGGCATAGCCTTCGATCACCGCACGCAGGGCGCTGTCGCTGATGCCGAGGCTGGTCTTGGCCACGCCAGCCTTTTCCAGCTGCTTGGGCCACAGGTGGCGCTTGGCGATAGCCAGTTTCTCTTCGGTGATATAGCCGGACAGGCGGATCACTTCCATACGGTCGAGCAATGGCCCGGGGATCGAGTCCAGGGTGTTGGCGGTGCACACGAACAGCACCTTGGACAGGTCCAGGCGCAGGTCGAGGTAGTGGTCGAGGAAGTCGACGTTCTGCTCTGGGTCCAGAGTTTCCAGCAGCGCTGAAGCCGGGTCGCCCTGATAGCTCTGGCCCATCTTGTCGATCTCGTCGAGCATGATCACCGGGTTCATCACTTCGACGTCCTTCAGGGCCTGCACCAGCTTGCCGGGCTGGGCGCCGATGTAGGTGCGGCGATGTCCCTTGATCTCGGCCTCGTCACGCATGCCGCCGACACTGAAGCGGTAGAACGGCCGGCCGAGCGATTCGGCGATGGATTTGCCGATGCTGGTCTTGCCTACCCCAGGCGGGCCCACCAGCAGCACGATCGAGCCGCTGATCTCGCCTTTCCAGGCGCCCACGGCAAGGAACTCGAGAATGCGCTCCTTGATGTCATCGAGGCCGGCGTGGTGCTGGTCGAGGACTTTGCGCGCGTGGTTGAGGTCGAGCTTGTCCTTGCCGTACACACCCCAGGGCAGGGCGGTTGCCCAGTCCAGGTAGTTGCGGGTGACGGCGTATTCGGGCGAGCCGGTTTCGAGGATGGCCAGCTTGCCCATCTCTTCGTCGATGCGCTTGCGCGCCTGGTCCGGCAGGGTCTTGCCCTCGAGGCGCTGCTCGAACTGCTCCAGGTCGGCGCTGCGGTCGTCCTTGGTCAGGCCCAGCTCCTGCTGGATGACCTTGAGCTGTTCCTTGAGGAAGAACTCGCGCTGGTGCTCGCCGATCTGCCGGTTGACTTCGGCCGAGATCTCGTTCTGCAGGCGCGCGACCTCGACCTCTTTGCGCAGCATCGGCAGGACCTTTTCCATGCGTTTGAGCATGGGGACGCAGTCGAGCACTTCCTGCAACTGGTTGCCGGTGGCCGAAGTGAGGGCGGCGGCGAAGTCGGTGAGCGGCGACGGGTCGTTGGGGCTGAAGCGGTTGAGGTAGTTCTTCAGCTCTTCGCTGTACAGCGGGTTGAGTGGCAGCAGTTCCTTGATCGCGTTGATCAGCGCCATGCCGTAGGCCTTGACCTCGTCGGTCGGCTCGGCGTGCTGGCGCGGGTATTCGACCTCTACAAGATACGGCGGGCGGTGGTGCTTGAGCCAGGTACGGATGCGTACCCGGGTCAGGCCCTGGGCGACGAACTGCAGCTTGCCGTTTTCGCGGCTGGCGTGGTGCACCTTTACCAGCGTGCCGTACTGCGGCAGCGCCGAGGTATCGAAGTGGCGGTGGTCTTCTGGCGGGGTATCCATGAAGAACAGGGCCAGGCTGTGGTCTGGCGACTTGGCTACCAGGTCCAGGGTTTCTGCCCAAGGGTCTTCATTGACTATGACCGGCAGCACCTGGGCCGGGAAGAACGGACGGTTGTGGATCGGGATCACGTAGACCTTGTCCGGCAGCTGCTGGCCGGGCAGGGCGAGGGCGTGGCCGGTTTCGGCTTGGGGTGTGGTGTGTTCGACTTCGCTGTGTTCGTCGGGATGTTCCGGGAAATCCTGCTGGTCGCTCATGGGGCACCTGCGTGAATGACTATGGTGCTTAGATGGGGCGCGGGGGGATGGGTTTCAATGGTAGATGATGGCAGGAGGGAGGGGATCGTTGGTGGCCTGTTCTGGCCCTATCGCCGGCAAGCCAGCTCCCACAGGTGGCCCACTGCTTTCAAGGCTAATGGAGTACCTGTGGGAGCTGGCTTGCCGGCGATGAGGCCACTACAACGAGTGAGCCCCGCTGGCGGGGCTCGGCAACTTTACTCAGCCAGTTTGTAGGCGATGATGTAGTCGCCCATCCTGGTGCCCAACGAGCCATGCCCGCCGGCAGTCACCAGCACGTACTGCTTGCCATCCTTGCCGGTGTAGGTCATCGGCGTGGCCTGGCCACCCGCGGGCAGGCGGGCTTTCCACAGTTCCTTGCCGTTGTTCACGTCATAGGCGCGCAGGTACTGGTCCAGGGTGCCGCTGAGGAAACCGACGCCACCAGCGGTGACGATCGAGCCGCCCATGCTCGGCACGCCAACCGGCAGGCCGATCGGTACCGGGGTGCTGTCGCGGGTGGTGCCGTTCTTGTGCTTCCACACCACCTTGTTGGTGAACAGGTCGATGGCGGCGACATAGCCCCAGGCCGGGGCCTGGCACGGTACGCCCAGGGGCGACATGAACGGGTGCATGGTCACTGCGTACGGTGCGCCGGTGTTCGGCTGCACGCCGCTGGTCTCGCTTTCGCGCTTGCTGCCCTCGGCCACCTGCTCACGCGGGATCATCTTCGACACGAAGGCCATGTAGTTGGGCGAGGTGAACAGCAGTTGGCGCACCGGGTCGACCGACACGCTACCCCAGTTGAACACACCGACGTTGCCCGGGTAGACCAGCGAGCCTTGCTCGGACGGTGGAGTGTATTGGCCTTCGTAACGCAGTTCGCGGAACTGGATGCGGCACAGCATCTGGTCGAACGGCGTGGCGCCCCACATGGCCTGTTCGGTCAGCTCAGGGCCGAGCAGGTTGAGGTCGGAGCGGGCCTGGGTCGGCGAGGTGTGGTCACCCTTCACCGCACCTTGAGGGGTGGGGATCTCGCGGATCGGCACGATCGGCGTACCGTCGCGGCGGTCGAGCACGTACAGGCTGCCTTGCTTGGTCGGCACGATGATTGCCGGCTTCACGCCATCGTCGGTCTTCAGGTGGACCAGGGTCGGCTGGCTGCCGACGTCCATGTCCCACAGGTCGTGGTGGGTGAACTGGTAGTTCCAGCGAGCCTTGCCGGTGGCCAGGTCGAGTGCGACCACGCCGGCGCTGTACTTCTCGGCGCCCGGGGTGCGGTCGGCGCCCCACTGGTCCGGGGTCTGGTTGCCCAGTGGCAGGTAGATCATGCCGAGGTCTTCATCGACGCTGGCGATCGACCACATGTTGGCCGAGTTGCGGCTGTACATCTTGCCGGGGGCCAGTGGCTGGGTGTCGTCCGGGTTGTTGCTGTCCCAGTTCCACACCAGGTGACCATCGTGTACATCGTAAGCGCGGATCACGCCGGATGGCTCGTTGGTCGATTCGTTGTCGGTGACGTGGCCACCGATGATCACCAGGTCACGGGTGATTGCGGCTGGCGAGGTGGAGTAGTAGCCGCCAGCGGTGAACGGGCCGATGCCGGTGGTGAGGTCGATCACGCCCTGGTTGGCGAAGCCTTCGCAGACCTTGCCGTTGTCGGCATTGATGGCGATCAGGCGGGCGTCCGCAGTCGGCAGGTAGAGGCGGCGAGGGCAGGCCTGGGCCACCGCTTGGCCGGCGTCGGTAATTTTCGGTGCCGGGCTGCCGTCGCGGCTGACGTAACGGTTTTCGTCATAGTACGAAACGCCACGGCAGGTCATGTGGGCAAAGCCTTTGAAGGTGCCGACGGGGCTCTTGACCTGTGGATCAAAGCGCCAGATTTCCGCGCCGGTGTCCGGGTCCAGGGCCAGCAAGCGGCTATGCGCGGTGCAGGCATAGAGCATGCCGTTGACCTTCAGTGGGGTGTTCTGGTTGGTCAGCTCCACAGGGTCGTTTTCGGTCGGCAGGTCACCGGTGCGGATGCGCCAGGCCTCTTCGAGGCGGTAGGCGTTCTGCGGGGTGATCTGGCGCAGTGGCGAATAGCGGTCGCCATGCTCGGTGCGGCCGTAGGCCTGCCATTCACCGTCGGGCATGGCCGGGGCGGCGCTGGCCATTTCGCTGCTGTCGCGGCCCAGTTCGCCAAACACTTCACCGGGGTGGGTGAACTGGCTGCCCAGGGCACAAGCGCCAGATGCTACCACTGCAACGCCGAGCAGCGCAGTGTTGGCCTTGCTGGCCGGGCCGACCAGCGGACGACGCGCCCAAGGCAGCAGCAGGACCACGCCGATGGCAAACCAGATGGCCAGGCGTGGCACCAGTTGCCACCAGTCCAGGCCCACTTCGAACAGGGCCCATGCGGTGCTGCCCAGCAGTACCAGGCCGTACAGGCCCAGGGCGATGCGGCGTTGGGCCAGCAGCAGGATACCAGACAGGGCAAAGCCGATTCCGGCGATCAGGTAGTACAGCGATCCGCCCAGCTGGCTCAGCTTGATGCCGCCAGCCAGCAGGGCCAGGCCCATCAGCAACAGCAGCGCGCCGATCAGGCGCGGTAGCCAGCGGCTTCCATTGTTGGCACCTTCAGTGCTCATCGTAGGTTCTCCGTCAGGTCAAGAAAGGGGTTAGAAACTGCTCTGGATCTTCAGGCCGCCGATCAGGGCGCCATCGACTTGCGACACCCCGCCTGGGTGGCGGATGTACTGCAGGTTGGGGCGTACCGTGAGCCAGTCGGCCAAGTGGATGCCGTAATACAGCTCGGCGCTGTACTCGGTGTCCTGTACCGGCAGGAAACCGGGGTTGTCATAGTCGTCGATGCCGGCGGCCTGGTTGACCAGACGCGCGTTCTTGCGATAGGCAGGGTTGACGTGCACGCGGGCGAGGGCGAAACCGATGTCGTCCTTGGCGCGGGCGTCGAATGGCCCTTTGTATACCAGTCCTGCCTGAACATAGTTGTCGATGGCATTGGTCTTCTTGTCGTGCACCGTGGCGTTGGCGAACAGGCTCAGGCCACGCGACTGGTCGGACGCCAGCGAAGTCACCTGCTGCTGGGCGCCGAGCCACAAGCCGTGCTTGCTCGAACTGCTGCGGTAGGCGGCGCCGCTGAGGGCTGCCGGCTGGCCATTGCTGTCCTTGAGAACATCCTGTGCCTTGGCATTACTGTAGTAGTAGCCGGCGCGATATTCCCCTTTCAGGCCATTGACCTGTGGGCTCCATACCAGTTCGATCGGCATTACCGCGCCTTGGGTGCCGCTGCCGCTGAGCTTGAAGCCGTTGCCCGACTCCAGGTTGGAGGGGTTCTGCTCGTACACGCCGACCTGGGCGTAGAGCGCATCGCTGAGGTTGTAGCGGACGCGCAGGGCCCACTGGCTGACCGGCCAGTTGTACCAGATGCCACCTACCCAGTTGCCTACCTGCGAGCCGCAGAAGGCCAGGTTCTGGAAGTCGCAGGGGAAGCTGTTGAAGTCTTCGCCTTCGCCGAAACGGCCGAATTTCACATCCAGTGCGCCATCGAAGTACTTCTGCTTGATCCACATCTGCGTCAGCCGCCAGGTTTCGCCACGGCCCCAGACCTCCTGGGCCGAGGTGAAGCCGCCGACACGCGGGTCGTTGATACGGTCGTTGCTGATGTTGTCGCCGTGGCGCTCGGTAATGGTCAGCTGGAATTCGGTGTCGTTCCAGCCGAGGATCTTCTCCAGGTCCAGGTGGCTGCCGAAGGTGAACTGGTCGCTGTAGCGCGCGGTGCGGTCGTGGTCGTAGCCACCATGCAGGTTGCTGCCCATCTCGCCGGTGTAGCCGAGGGTGAAGTCGTAGCCTTTTTCCAGCAGTTCGCTGCGGGTGCCACCCCAGTCGCCGAGCATCCATGGCGAATCGCTGGCGAACATCTCGCTGGCGCTGCTGGGAGCCGCCAGGGCGCTGAGGGCTAGGCCGATGTAACAGGTTTTGGGCAGTTGGAGCATGAGATAGCGCTATCTTCTGATTGTTGAATAAACGGCAAGCGCATCGAAGGGCGGGCCCTTCAATGGAAATGGCGACAAGATGGTTTCAATGAAGCGATTCAGCTTGCGGCGGGGAGGATATAGGGGAAGTTGTAAGAAAAAAAGACAAATTGTCGCAGTGGATTGTTGTTCGACAGGTAATAATTGGCTGCAGAGGCGGCTGCTTTGCAGCCCAATCGCCGGCAAGCCAGCTCCCACAGGATGGCGTTGCACTTGAGGCAGAAGCAATACCGGTGGGGCTTGCCGGCGAAAGGGGCGCGAAGCGCCCCCACGATTTCAGAAGGTGGTACGCAGACCCACTTCCACACTACGCCCCGGCGCCGGGGCGATGTCGCGCAGGATCGAGCTGGCATAGCGCACGGTCTGGTCCGTCAGGTTTTCGCCGCGCACAAACGCCAGCCACTGGCTCTGGCCAACTTCGAAGCGGTAACCAACGCTGGCCCCTAGCGTGGTATAGCCATCAGTGCTGGTTTCGTTGGCCGGTTTGCGATGCTGAGACGCAGCGTGTTGCACGTCGACCCGCGCCTGCCAGCGGTCCAGCTCCCAGACCAGACCGCTGTTCAGGCGCAGCGGGGCGATGCGGGGCAGCGGCTCGCCACTGTCCAGGTTCTTGGCCCGGGTGTAGTCACCAGACACTTCCAACGAGAAGCTGCCGTAACGGTTCTCGGCCAGCTGCCAGCGATCCTGGGCCTCGATGCCATAGAATCGCGCCCGCACGCCCTGATACTGGTACTCCGGGAAACCGCCGTGGTCATGATCGTGATCATGGTCGTGGTCATCCTCATCATGATCGTGGTCATGCCCCTCGCGGATGTTGCCGGTGCTGATCAGGCCGATGTAGTTGCGGAAGTGGCTGTAGAACACCCCGACACTGCCCTTGTGGGTGCCGTTGTCGAAACGCAGGGCCAGGTCGGCGGAAACGGCTTTTTCCTTGTTCAGGCTGGCATCGCCGACTTCAAAGGCTCCGGTGGCCACGTGGGCACCATTGGCATACAGCTCGTAGAAGGTCGGGGCGCGCTCGGTGTAGCCGAGGTTGGCGGCCAGCGACCAGACTGGGTCGAGCTGGTACACCGCCCCGGAAGACAGGCTGAAGGTGTTGAAACTGCTGGCGCTGTCGGCGTCGGCGAAGTTCTCGTTGCCTTTGGCATCCGGATCGACCCGGGTGTGCTCCATGCGTGCACCCAGGCTCAGGTTGAGGCGCTCGGTGGCTTGCCACTGCTCCAGCATGAACAGCGCCAGGCTGTCGGTGTCGGTGTGCGGGACGAAGGCTTCCTCGCCCAACGCGGAGAATTCGTTGCGGCTGACCTGGGCGCCAATCACGCCTTCTACCGGCCCGAGCGGTTGGTGGCGAGCTTCGATACGTGCTTCATAGCCCTTGTTCCTGAAGGTGGTGTGGACCTCGCCTTCTTCGATTTCACGATGCTCGTAGTCGGTGTAGCCGGCATCGACCTTGATCGAAGTGAAGGGGCCGTCCAGGTCACGCAGCTCGGAGGCGAAGGCGTAATGGTCCTGCTTCATGTCCAGGCGCACACCTGGCTCGGCCACCGAGCCATAGTTACTGTCGTAGCGGCTGTACGACAGGCCGGCGTAACCGTGGTCCCAATGGTAGGCGCCACCCAGGGCGCCACCGTCCTGGCGGCCGTCGCTGTTTTCCAGGCGGTGCTTGCTGCCGGGTTCGTCGGCATCGCGCACCTTGGAACTGCGCGCGTAAGCGGGGATGCGCAGGTCGTTGAACTGGCGGCTGTTGGCATCCAGGTGCAGGGCGAAGGCACCGTTGCCGGCCTCCAGCTTGCCAGCGCTGCTGCGGGTGGTATCGGCGCCGCCGTAGCGCAGTTCACCGGCACCGTGGATGCCCTCGATGGGGGCATCCGGGATGCGGTTGTCGAAGGTATTGACCACGCCGCCGATGGCGTTGCCGCCGTAGAGCAGGGCGGCCGGGCCACGGACGATCTCGACACGGTCGACGGTCACCGGGTCCAGCGGCACGGCGTGGTCGTAGGACAGTGATGAAGCGTCGAGGGCGCCGACGCCATTGCGCAGGATGCGAATGCGGTCGCCATCCAGGCCACGAATTACCGGGCGACTGGCGCCAGGGCCGAACCAGGTGGAGGCGACTCCGGGCTGCTTGTTCAGGGTTTCACCGAGGCTGCCGTGCTGCTGTTGCAGCAGGTCGTCGCCTTCGAGCACGGTGCTGGGGGCGGCCAGCTGGCTGTTACCCAAAGGGTTGGCGGTGATGACCTGGGGCTCGAGCTCCACCGCTTGGCTGGGTGGTGCGGCAAGCCAGAGCGCGACGGCGAGGGGAGAGAGGCGAAGCGGTGTGTACAGCATGGGGATGGGGCGTTCCTTGGCAGATGCTTTTGTATTGTTACAATATAACATCTCTATTTCAGCACAGAGGTTTTGCGCCTGGCCAGCGGTTTTTCTGTTGACTCACCTGATCCCACCCACCACTACACTCGTGTAAGGTGCGCATCTTTCCTACGGAGCACTGGCATGAGCACGGCCCAACACAACGCGCTGCACGGCAAGACCCTCGAACAGATCCTCACCGAGCTGGTGGCGCACTACCAATGGCAGGGCCTGGCCGAGCGCATCGATGTGCGCTGCTTCAAAAGCAACCCGACCATCAAGTCGAGCCTGACCTTCCTGCGCAAGACGCCGTGGGCACGGGAAAAGGTCGAGCAGCTGTACGTGAAGCTGCAGCGCCAGGCCTGACATGCCGCGTCGCCCCTGGCTGACCGGCATGGCCGTGCTGGGCTGGTTCGGCCTGACCGTGCAGGTGTATCTGGTGCTGCTGGCGCGTTGGCAGGAGCAGGCCAGCCTGGTGGGTGGTCTGATCAATGTGTTCGGGTATTTCACCGTGTTGACCAACACCCTGGTGGCAACGGTGCTCAGTTATGCGGCGTTTGGCCGGGAAGGCCGTGCCAAACGCTTTTTCCTGTCGCCTTCGGTGAGTTCCGCAGTGGCTGCCAGCATCGTGCTGGTGGCATTGGCCTACAGCGTGCTTTTGCGTCACTTGTGGCAACCGCAGGGCTGGCAATGGCTGGCGGACGAGTTGCTGCACGATGTGATGCCCGTGCTATATGCCTTGTACTGGTGGTGCGAGGTGCCCAAAGGTAGGTTGCGGCTATGGCATCTGCTGGTCTGGGCGGTTTATCCGGCGACGTATTTTGCCTACGCGCTGTGGCGTGGGAGCGAGATTGGCGTGTATGCCTACCCGTTCATCGACGTGGCGAGCCTGGGGTATGGGCAGGTAGTGCTCAATGCCCTGGGGGTGTTGGCGGGGTTCTGGGGGATTGGGCTGGTGTTGCTGGGGCTGGATCGGTGGCGGGGGCTGCACAGATTGGCTTGACCTGCACTGGCCCTATCGCCGGCAAGCCAGCTCTCATAGAACAACACATGACTCATTGGTTCGGCGAGGTTCTGTAGGAGCAGCCTTGTGCTGCGAAAAGGCCGGTGCTGACAAAGCCTGTCTATTGGCTGTACCGGCCTTTTCGCAGCACAAGGCTGCTCCTACAAAGGATGCGTCAGACGTGCGATATTGGTTCTCTGCACGACAGCGCAGCCCTTGAGCGCTGCGGGGGACCTGTGGGAGCCGGCTTGCCGGCGATAGGGCCCATGCAGGCAATAAACAATCATTCGTCGTCCGCAGTCCCGTCGGCACGCCAGTAGGCCACAGCCTTGAGCGCATCCTCAGGCAAGCCTTTCTCCAGCAACAGTGCTTTGGCCTGCCGGCTCAGGGCTTTTTCCAGTGCCACCCAGCCGTACAACCGGCCCTGCGGCAAGGTCAGGTTCTTCACCAGTGCCAGCAAGTCCTCCTGTTGGCGACGTACCCAGATCACCTCCACCTGTGCCTTGCTAGGCAGTGGCTGGCGTTCCTGCTCGTCTTCGATCTGGATAACCGCCAGCACCTGACGGCCCGCAGGCAACTCCTCCAGGCGGCGGCCAATGGCCGGGATGGCAGTTTCGTCACCGATCAGCAGGTAGCTGTCGAAGATGTCCGGCACCACCATCGAAGCCCGCGGCCCGGCGATGTTCAGGGTTTGCCCGGGTGCCGCCTGGGCGGCCCAGGTGGATGCAGGGCCATCGCCGTGCAGCACGAAGTCGATATCCAGTTCATTGGCCACCAGGTCGATGCGCCGTGGCGTGTATTCGCGCATGGTAGGCCGTGCGCCACCTTCTCGGCCCAGGTTGCGAGCCTCGATGGCTTGCTGTTGCTCCGGCGTTTCGGCGAACAACAGCTTGATATGGTCATCGCTGCCCACGCTGGTGAAACCTTGCAGCTCGGCACCCCCGAGAGTGATGCGGCGCATGCGCGGGGTCAGTTCGGTGACCCGCAGCACCTGCAGGTGGCGTTGGCGGATTTCGTGGTTGACGCGGTGAATGGTGTCACTCATGGGGTGTCTCCCTGGCAGGTTCAGCCGGCGAGGAGGCGATGGCCTTGGCGGCGTGGTTGAGCAGGTCGCGGACCCGCTCGATTTCTTCCGGAGTCCAGCGGCCACTGTGCATGTGCAGTGCGTGGCGCAGGTTGCCGACCGCTTCATGAATCTCTGGTGGGCGGTCGTGGCCGCGCAGGGCGCGCTTGCTGACTTCGATGCGCATGCGCACGCCGTCCAGCGCGACGGCCTGTTCGGCCAGGGCGGTGCGGCCGGCTTCGGTGATGGCATAGAGGCGTTTGCTGCCCTGCACCTGGCCGCTGATCAGCTCGGCCTCCTCGAGGAAGTTGAGGGTGGGGTAGATCACCCCGGGGCTTGGGCTGTAGCTACCGTCGAACAGGTTTTCGATTTGGCGGATCAGGTCGTAGCCGTGGCCTGGCTGCTCGGCGAGCAGGGCCAGCATCAGCAGCTTGAGGTCGCCGGGAGCGAAGACGCGCGGGCCGCGTTCGCCACGACCTGGGCGCCGCTCGAAGGGGTCATGGGGGGTATGTTCGCGCATGGGGGCAGGGCTCCGTCGTTTGCGATATATCGTAAGATATTACTCAAGATATATCTAAAGACAAGCCCTCAATTGCAGATGATTATCATCTATTCGTTCGATGTATCCCCTTGCGGTGTGGCTGTATGCACGGCAACCTGCGGCGGCTTGCACTCGTTCGGATTACCCGGTTGCAGGTAAGGCATGAGAATCGGAGCCATGCCCTTGAGCACCTGCACCGGCAGCGCCGAGGTGAACTTGAAGGCCTCTGCCGAGCGCCCCGGCACGAATGCGGTCAAGGTGCCGAAATGGTTGTCGCCCAGGAAGAACACGAAGGTGGCGGTTCGGTTCAGCGAGCGCGAGCCGATCAGTCGGCCGCCAGCACCAAAGCTTTCGATGCGGTTGTCACCGGTACCGGTCTTGCCGCCCATCACCAGTGGCGTGCCGTCCTGCAGCTTGAAACTGCCGGAAATACGCCGCGCGGTGCCCGCATCCACCACCTGCGACATGGCGCCTTTGAGGGCGCGCGCCACTTCGACCGGCAGAATCCGCACACCCCGGTCCGGGTCGGTGACCAGCTTGGTCTCGTAAGGCGTATTGGCTGCGAAGTGCAGGGTGTCGATCCGCAAGGTCGGCAGGCGCACACCGTCGTTCTGAATGATGCCGACCAGCTCGGAGAGGGCGGCGGGGCGGTCGCCCGAGCTGCCGATGGCGGTGGCCAGCGAGGGTACCAGGTGGTCGAACGGATAGCCCACGCGCTTCCAGCGCTGATGAATGTCGAGGAACGCTTCGATCTCCACCATGGTGCGAATGCGGCTGTCACGGGCGCCCTGATGACGGCTCTTGAACAGCCAACCGTATACCTCCTGGCGCTCGAAGCGGCTGGCATTGACCATTTCGGTCAAGGTCGAACCGGGGTTCTTCAGCAGGTAACCCAACAGCCACAAGTCCAGCGGGTGGACCTTGGCGATATAGCCCTGGTCGGGCAGGTCGTACTTGCCCGGGCCATAGGCGTCGTACATCTCCGACAGGCGGCCATCGGTCAGTTTGCCCAGGACGATCTTGTCACCCTTGAGGTGGGCGCGGACGAAGGCGTTGAAGGTTTCCTGGCCAGCCTCGGGGAACAGGTAGCGGTGCACGGCCGCCAACCGTTGCGGGGTCACGCGCATGCTGTCGAGGAAGGTGTCCAGGCGCTGCTGCGAGGTCTTGCGCTGGTATTTCTTCCAGAAGCGCATCAGGTAGTTGGTGCCTTCCTTGTCGGCGAAACGGGCCAGGTATTCCTGGCGGCGCGGGTCGGAGTCGTCCTTGAGCAGCGGCACGCGGTTGTACGGTTGCTGGTAGGTCACGTAGCGCACCAGGTCGCGCATCAGGCGGATGAACGGCAGGTTGATCGACTCGCGCAATGCATCCTTGAGGGTTGGGTTGCGGCTGTTGTCTTCCTTGCGGAAGTTGTTGAACACATGCATGCCGCCGCCGGTGAAGAAGGCTTCGCCAGTGTTGGCCGAATACTTGCGTTCCAGTGCGGCATCGAGCATGGCGTCCAGGCTCTGGTTCTTGCTGTTCTGCGCCAGCCATTCCAGCGACCACTGGCTGATGCGGTCTAGCTCGGCGACTTCGACTTTCTTCAACTCGGCGGCTGGCTTGCCGGCGTATTTGTCGTGCAGTTCGGCGATGATCTCCAGGTAGGTGGTGAGCACCCGCAACTTGGCGGTTGAACCCAGCTCCAGCTTGCTGCCTTCGTTGATGTCGAATGGCTGGTCGGTGCTGTCGGTCTGCACCCGCACCCGCGAGCCGTCGGCGGTGCGCTCGAACAAGGTGAAGCTGTAGCTCACCTGATCGGTGGTCTTGGCGGTGAGCAGGCGTTCGCCGATCAAGCCGATCTGCGCCGCGAATTCAGGATCGGCAAGGTTTTTCAGGTACTGGCTGACCTGCAGTTGCAGGTCGGACTGCAGGGTGCTGGTGGCCGACAGATCCAGCCGGTCGAGATCGTACAGCGGGCGGTTGAGCATGGCCGCCAGGCGGTTGCGTGCCAGGCTGATGCCCTTGTTGGTGACGATCGGCACGATGGTCGGTTGCGCCACCCAGTCGCGGTATACCGCCTTGCTGGCCAGTGCAGCGTCGGCCAGTGGCTGCTCGATGACTTTGTTGGCGGCCAGCACGCGGATGTGCGCGTCGGTCAGTTCGGCCAGTTCGAGCCGCCCCTTGGACAGGTAGTGCGACGGCCGGCGCTGGGCAATCATCAGCGACAGCACCTGGCGCAGGGCCAGGCCGCGTGCGGCCATGCTCTCAGGGTCGCTGGCGGTGGAACTCAGGGCCTGGTTGACCTGGTCGAAATCGGCGCCGTACCACACCCGCAGGCCTTCGGCCATGCCATGCACTTCGCCATGCCCAGGTACTGCCGACAGCGGCACGCTGTTGAGGTAGTCCCGCACGATGCGCTGGCGCGCCTCGGTTGTATCAGGGCCGCCCTGATAGGCACGCACGCTGGCGGAAATCATCTGGCGGATCTTCTCGGCGCCGGAAACGGTCAGGCCGTCCGGTGAGTGGCGGTACTTTTCCAGCTGCGTGGCCAGGGTGCTACCGCCAGCGGACTGGCCGGGCAGGGCCAGGTACTTGGCCACCTGGCTGTAGGCGGCCTTGGCGAAGCGCGGCCAGTCCACGGCCGGGTTGTTGCGCGGGTCCTTGGTGTCGAGCAGGTCGCGGTTCTCGATGAACAGCAGGCTGTTGACGATCACCGGCGGGATCGCCGCAAAGTCCGGGTACAAGTGTTGCGGGTAGTTGTACTGGTACAGCATGTCGCCACGGCAGTCGGTGATCGACAGGCCAGCCTGGATTTTCTCGATATAGGGGGCGAACAGCCCATGATCGACGTAGTTCATCAGCGCCGGCGAGAACTTCACCTGCTCGCTGATCAGGTAGTCGCGCTTGAGAAGCCGTGGCAGGAATTCGCCCAGGGCACTGTAGCCCAGGCGTTTGTCGAACGGCCCTTCGCCGGGGTAGACGATGGCATCGCTGGGGCCTGGTTGCAGCGAATAGGTGAGGGTGCTCGCCAGCTTGCTGAATTCCCGCGACTGCAGGTTGGAGGTGCGGAATTCGTCATATGCAGCGAAGCCGATGGCCACCAGCGCCACCAGCAGGATGAGGATGATCAGCCGCCACCATAGCCGACGCTGACGGGGGGACTTTGGTTGTGGCGTCTCGGCCGGAGGTATCTCGGGTGCTTCCGTTCTGCTTGGTTCCGATTGCCACAGTGCGCCCATAGTCTTCTATCCGGCCAGGTATTTTCGTCTTGCTTGTCTGAAGCTTAGACGTTGAGCGGGTCAGGTGAAAAATTTGTAAGAGACGGAGAAGAGTGGCGTAGGGCTATGCGGCTTTGGTGTGGGTTTCTTCATACGGCGATGTTGCTATGGTGGCCGGGCGATTTGGGGCCGCTTCGCGCCCCATTCGCAGCACAAGGCTGCTCCTATCAGGGGAATGCGTATCCATTGTAGGAGCAGCCTTGTGCTGCGAATGGGGTGCGAAGCGGCCCCAGAGATCTAGCTGAATATTCCTGTTTATACAGCGAAAAAACCTGCAAGGGTCTTCCTATACTGCTCGCCCCCTTCGCCTCGCCGGGCGCTCTATTCCGGCACTCGGGCCGGCCCACAAGGCCAGTTCGGCAAGCCAATGCCACGCCTATCGGCCTGGCTGGAGCTGCACGAAGGTCAAATCCAATAACAAAATGAGGTTGTATTGCTATGCCAGTCGGCAACCACTCTGCCCACGGCCAGGCCGCTGAAGGCGGCCCGCTCAAGCGTGAACTGGGCGAACGGCACATCCGCCTGATGGCGCTGGGCGCCTGTATCGGTGTCGGTCTTTTCCTCGGTTCGGCCAAGGCCATCGAAATGGCCGGCCCCGCCATCATGTTGTCCTATATCATCGGCGGCCTGGCCATCCTGGTGATCATGCGCGCCCTTGGCGAAATGGCCGTGCACAACCCTGTCGCTGGCTCGTTCAGCCGTTATGCCCAGGACTATCTAGGCCCGCTGGCGGGCTTCCTTACCGGCTGGAACTACTGGTTCCTGTGGCTGGTGACCTGCGTTGCCGAAATCACCGCGGTGGCCATCTACATGGGTATCTGGTTCCCTGACGTACCACGCTGGATCTGGGCCCTGGCGGCGCTGGGCAGCATGGGGGCGGTCAACCTGGTGGCCGTCAAGGCCTTTGGTGAATTCGAGTTCTGGTTCGCCCTGATCAAGATCGTCACCATCATCGCCATGGTCCTTGGCGGCATCGGCATCATTGCCTTTGGCTTCGGCAATGACGGCGTGGCAGTGGGTATTTCCAACCTTTGGAGCAACGGCGGCTTCATGCCCAATGGCGTGACCGGCGTGCTGATGTCGCTGCAAATGGTCATGTTCGCCTACCTGGGCGTGGAAATGATCGGCCTGACCGCCGGTGAAGCACGCAACCCGCAAAAGACCATCCCGCAGGCCATCGGCTCGGTGTTCTGGCGCATTCTGCTGTTCTATGTCGGTGCGCTGTTCGTGATCCTGTCGATCTACCCTTGGAGCGAAATCGGCAGCCAGGGCAGCCCGTTCGTCATGACCTTCGAGCGCCTGGGCATCAAGACCGCCGCCGGCATCATCAACTTCGTGGTCATCACTGCAGCGCTGTCGTCGTGCAACGGCGGCATCTTCAGCACCGGGCGCATGCTCTACAGCCTGGCGCAGAACGGCCAGGCCCCGGCGGCCTTCGCCCGTACGTCGAAGAACGGCGTGCCGCGCAACGCGCTGCTGCTGTCGATCGGCGCGCTGCTGCTGGGCGTGCTGGCCAACTACCTGGTGCCGGAGAAGGTCTTCGTCTGGGTGACTTCGATCGCCACCTTCGGCGCGATCTGGACCTGGGTGATGATCCTGCTGGCGCAACTGAAGTTCCGCGCCGGCCTGAGCTCCACTGAACGCAAGGCGCTGAAATACCGCATGTGGCTGTGGCCGTTGAGCTCGTATCTGGCACTGGCCTTCCTGGTGCTGGTGGTCGGCCTGATGGCGTACTTCGAGGATACCCGCGTGGCGCTGTACATCGGCCCGGCGTTCCTGGTGCTGCTGACGGTGCTGTACTACGCGTTCCGCCTGGCGCCGAAAGACGCGCAGGGTGTGGCCAGTACTGCTTCCTGATCTGAAATGGCTGGGGCCGCTTTGCGGCCCTTTCGCGACACAAGGCCGCTCCTACAGGCGACCGCAGCCAGCTGCATGGGTCGCGGTCGCCTGTAGGAGCGGCCTTGTGTCGCGATGGGCTGCGTAGCAGCCCCAGGGTTCTATCAGGCCGCCACTTCGCTGTTCGGTTCAAAGCTGTCCGCCCGCGCCAGCTGCCACATGCGCGAATAGAACTGCCCGTTCACCTCGCCAGTCAGCAGTTCACCCGGCTTCAAGAACACATGCATCTGCGAGAACAGTTTGATCTCGGTGGCCGAGATGCGCCGTACCAGGTGCTTGGCTTCCAGCTGCGCCGGGTGCTCCAGGCCCGCTGCCGCAAGCATTTCGGCCAGGGCACGCAAGGTATTGTGGTGGAAGTTCAACACCCGCTGGGCTTTGTCCGGCACCACCAGCGCACGCTGGCGCAGAGGGTCTTGCGTGGCCACACCGGTCGGGCACTTGTTGGTGTGGCAGCTCTGCGACTGAATGCAGCCGATGGCGAACATGAAGCCGCGCGCCGAGTTGGCCCAATCAGCGCCAATGGCCAGCACGCTGGCAATGTCGAACGCGCTGACGATCTTGCCGCTGGCGCCCAGCTTGATCTTGTCGCGCAGGTTCAGGCCAACCAGGGTGTTGTGCACGAACAGCAACCCTTCGCGCAGCGGTACGCCAATGTGGTCGGTGAACTCCACCGGCGCCGCGCCGGTGCCGCCTTCCTTGCCGTCGACGACGATGAAGTCGGGCAGGATGCCGGTTTCCAGCATGGCCTTGGCGATGCCCATGAACTCCCACGGGTGGCCCAGGCAGAACTTGAAACCTACCGGTTTGCCGCCAGACAGCTCACGCAACTGGGCGATGAACTGCATCATCTCGATGGGTGTGGAGAAGGCGCTGTGGCGCGACGGCGATATGCAGTCTTCGCCCATCAGCACGCCACGGGTTTCGGCGATTTCCCGGGTCACCTTGTGCTTGGGCAGGATGCCGCCATGGCCGGGCTTGGCGCCTTGGCTCATCTTGATTTCGATCATCCGCACCTGCGGGCTGCGTGCCTGGGCGGCAAAGCGTTCGGGGTCGAAGCGCCCGTCTGGCGTGCGGCACCCGAAGTAGCCGCTGCCCAGTTCCCAGACCAGGTCGCCGCCATGCTCGCGGTGATAGGGGCTGATGCTGCCTTCGCCGGTGTCATGGTGGAAGTTGCCCAGCTTGGCGCCCTGGTTGAGGGCGCGGATGGCGTTGGCGCTGAGCGAGCCAAAGCTCATCGCCGATATGTTGAAGATCGACGCCGAGTATGGCTGGCTGCATTGCGGCCCGCCGACGATGACCCGGAAGCTTGCCGGGTCGGCCAATGGCGCCGGGCGCATGGAGTGGCCGATGAATTCGAAGCCGGACTCGTACACGTCGATCAGGGTGCCGAAGGGTTTGTCCGAGGCTTCGTTCTTCGCCCTTGCGTAAACCAGCGAGCGCTGGGCGCGGGAGAACGGCAGGGCGTCGCTGTCCGCCTCCAGCAGGTACTGGCGAATTTCCGGGCGAATGGCCTCGACCAGATAGCGGATGTTGCCCAGGATCGGGTAGTTGCGGCGTACTGCGTGGCGTTGCTGCAACAGGTCGAACAGACCGATGAGGCTGAGGATGCCGGTGCTCAGGGTGAACGGCCACAGCCATTCGTGGTGGGTGAACGGCAGGCTCGCCAGGGTGAACAGCACACAGGCGGCGAAGAAGGCATAGCGACTGAGAAGTGACAGGCTCATACAGGGTCCTTGCGATGGCGCGGTCAGGCTCAGGGCCTGGGGCAAACCCCGACCATAGCCAAGTTGCTCGGCTGTGCAAATTAAAATCGGGGTAGCGAAAATCATTCTCGCAGAGCCTGGCGATAGTCTTCAGGCCAACACGGGCTTTTGTAGGAGCAGCCTTGTGCTGCGAAGAGGCCAGTAGGGAAACAGATTGTCTTCGGCAATAATGGCCTCTTCGCAGCACAAGGCTGCTCCTACAGGTGCTGTGCATGCCCTGAAGTCAGCAACAAGGGATTCAGATAGTGTCGCGCAGCAGCTTCTGCCGCCAGCTTTCCTGCTCTTGTGCCGGCGCTTCGACCAGGTACGAATAGTGCCCTGCCACCCGCATCGCCACTGGCACCCCGTCGCGGTACAGCAGGCGGTTGCCACTCACCGCCGGCACTTTCGCCCCCGGCAGCAACGACCCGACCAGGTTCAGCGGGTCACTGGCACTCACCACCACCAGAGTCCCGTCCAATTCACGCCGCCGCACCTGCCGCAGCAGCCCCACCGCCTCAGGCAAGGCGAACTGTTCGCCGGCCAGCCCGGCAATGAAGCGCCCGCCACGAATCTCGCCACGCGCTTCCAGCCGGTGATAGCAGCGCAGCAGTTCGCGCCAGGGCGGCAGCACATCGCTTTCGCGCTCCAGCAGGCGCCAGCACACCACGCCATAGCGCCGAAGCAGGGCCCGGGCGATGTGCTCCAGGCGCTGGCCGTCGTCTACAGCACCCCTGCGCAGCAACGCCCAGCGCCCGGCATGGGACATGCTGCTGGACAGCGGTGGGTGGCCGCGTCGGCTGTTGCGCGATGTGCGTTTCGCCGCCGGGGTGATCAGGCTGCGCAGGCCGGTGAAGCTGTCGGCCCCCACCAGGCCTGCTCCTACCAGCTCTTGCAAGGCCGTCTCCAGTTCGCTGGGCAGCAGGTGGGCGTCGTGTGCCAGCTCGTCGAAGAACAGCGCGCCATGTGCGTTCAGCACCTCGTGGACGCGTTGCGCCCGTGCGCCGAGGCTATCCAGAGCGGGTACGGGGGCAAGGCTGCGCCACAACCCAAGATGCTCGCGCGGCAGCAGCACCAGCGGTGTGCTCGACAAGGTGTTGCTCGACACGGTCGCCGCCAGCCGGCTCCAGGCAAACTGCCCGCTACGGCAGGCATCGTCGAGCCAGTGCGGGCTGTAGTCCTTGATACGTGCCGGCAGCAGTTCGGCCTCCCAGGCTCCGGCTGCACTCGGGAACCCTTGCAACTGGCCAAGTACCTCGGCCACGGCTTGCGGGCCGCGCAGGCGCGTGTCGTCAGCCAGGTGCTGCCAGTCGAACAGAAAGCGCACGAAGTCCTGCAGGCTGACCGGCTCGATCTCCCGGCGCAGGCGTTTGACCGTGTAGCGGTGGATGCGCGCAAGCAGATGGCGTTCGCACCATTGCAGTTCGCTTGCGCCGGGGCTGAAATGCCCACGCAGCACATAGCCTTCGGTCTCCAGGTGGGCCAGGGCCTGTTCGATGGCTTGCGGCGGTTTGCCAAGTGCTACCGCAATCTGCGCGCGGGTCAGCGGGCCATGGCCGCTCAGGCGGGCTCGCAACAGTTCGACCAGCGCAATGTCCGGCTCGATGGCCTGATCGAAGCCTGGCAGTACCTGCAACGCAGGTTCCAGCCGGGAGCCGGGATACAGCACCTGCAGCAGACTCGACCGCTCGCGTGCCAGCCACAGTTTTTCATCCACCAGGCGCAAGGCCCGGCCAGCCTTGGCCAATTGTCTGAGCAGCAGCTCCCAGCCGGCATTGCCCTGCACTTCGTCCTGGCTGATGACACCCAGGCCCATCAACGCTTCATGCATTTCGTCGGCGTTGCCCGGTTGCGGCCAGGCCTCTGCCGTCACGGCGGCAATCGCATCGGCGTCCAGCGCGCCCAGGTCGTCGCCGTTCTGCACCTCGTTCCAGCGCCGGTTGAGCACTGCCTGTGTGCGACGCTCTTCCAGTGGCGCGTCATCCAGGAAGGCATATGGCCGTGCATTGAGGATGGCCGCCGCCAACGGCGAAGGGGCGGGCAGATCGCGGCACAGCAGGCGTACCGTGCCGCTTTCCATGCGCCGCAAAAGTGCTAGCCAGCCTTCGCTATCCATCGCCTCGTGCAAGCAGTCGTCGAGGGTTTGCTCGACCAGCGGATGATCGGGAATCTGCCGCTCGCCGACGATGTTCTCCAGGCAGGCGATCTGGTCGGGGAACACGGCGGCAATCAGGTCTTCACTCTTCATCCGCTGGATCTGTGGCGCCACCTTGCGACCGCCGACAAAGCGCGGCAAGGCCATGGTCACGCTGGCGTTCCAGCGCCAGCGCACGCCGAACAGCGGCGCATCGAGCAGTGCCTGGACAAGGATCGACTCGGCGTTGCGGCTATTCAGGTAACGCCACACGTCGTCCAGTTCGAAGCTGTGGCTGGAGGACAGCGACAGCACGATGGCGTCCTCGCTGGCCGCCGCCTGCAACTCGAAGTTGAAGGTGCGGCAGAAACGCTTGCGCAGGGCCAGGCCCCAGGCGCGGTTGATGCGGCTGCCGTAGGGCGAATGGATGATCAACTGGGTACCGCCGGACTCATCGAAGAAGCGCTCCATCACCAGCGTGCCCTGCGAGGGCAGGGCACCAAGCACTTCGCGGGTGCGGGCCAGGTAGTCGAGCAACTGGCCGGCGGCGTCTTCACTCAGTTCGAAGGTGGCCTGCAACCATGCCAGCACCTCGGCCTGGTTGTTGTCAGCCAGCTGTTGGTCGATCTGCGCCTGCAGCCGGGCCACCGCGGCGGACAGCTCGTCGCTGCGCCCCGGCGCCTCGCCCAGCCAGAATGGAATGGTCGGTGGCAGGCCATGGGCATCCTCCACCCGCACCCGGCCCGGCTCGACCCGCAGGATTCGATAGGAGGCATTGCCAAGCTGGAAGATGTCGCCGGCGATGCTTTCCACGGCGAAGTCTTCGTTGACGCTGCCGATGTTCAGCGCCTGCGGTTCGAGCAGCACGGCGTAGTCGGCGTTGTCGGGGATTGTGCCGCCGCTGGTCAGGGCGGTCAGCTGGCTGCCACGGCGGCCACGCAGGGTGCCGCTCACCGCATCGCGGTGCAGATAGGCACTGCGCACGCCCTGGCGGCCGTTGTAGCCCTCGGCGAGCATGCGCAGCAGGGCCTGGTAATGTTGCTGGTCGAGTTCGGCATAGGGCGTGGCCTGGCGCAGGCAGTCGAACAGGGCTTGTTCGTGCCAGGGCTGGTTGCTGGCTTCGGCGACGATCTGCTGGGCCAGCACGTCCAGCGGCGCCCGGGGAATGTGCAGCTCGTCCAGCTCGCCCCGGCGTATGCAGTCGAGCAGGGCCACGCATTCGATCAGGTCATCGCGCGAGGTCGGGAACAAGCGGCCCTTTGGCACGCCATCGACCTGGTGGCTGGCGCGGCCGACCCGCTGCAGAAAGGCCGCTATCGAACCTGGTGAGGCGATCTGGCAGACCAGATCGATGTCACCGATATCGATGCCCAGCTCCAGCGATGCAGTGGCCACCAGCACCTGCAACTGGCCATTCTTCAGGCGTTGTTCGGCATCCAGGCGTAGTTCCTTGGCCAGGCTGCCGTGGTGCGCGGCAACCGCCTCCTTGCTCAGCCGGTCGCTGAGGTGGCGGGTGATGCGCTCGGCCAGGCGCCGGGTGTTGACGAACACCAGGGTGGTGCGGTGTTCGCGCGCCAGGGTGGCCAGGCGGTCATAGACCAGGCCCCAGACATCGGTGGACATCACTGCACCCAGCGGCACTGGCGGCACCTCGATGGCCAGGTCGCGCTGCCGAGCATGGCCGACATCGACGATTGCGCAGGGGCGGCCGTTGCCGACCAGAAATTGCGCCACCCGCTCGACCGGGCGTTGCGTGGCCGACAGGCCGATGCGCCGCAACGGCCGGTTGCACAGGGCCTGCAGGCGCTCCAGGGTGAGTGCCAGGTGGGCGCCGCGCTTGTTGCCTGCCAGGGCATGGATTTCGTCGACGATTACCGTGTGCACGCTGGCCAGGCCTTTACGGCCAGAAGCCGAGCCCATCAGCACGTAGAGCGATTCGGGGGTGGTCACCAGGATGTGCGGCGCCAGCTTGCGCATGGCGGCACGCTCCTTCTGCGGGGTGTCGCCGCTGCGCACGGCCGTGGTGATGCGCGGGGCGTTCAGGCCCTGGTCCGCGAGGGCCTGGCTGATGCCTTCGAGCGGGGCTTGCAGGTTCAGGCGGATATCGTTGGACAGCGCCTTGAGTGGCGAAACGTAGACCACCTGGGTTTGCGCTGGTAGCTCGCCTTGGTGCTCCAGGCCTTGGCGGAACAGTTCGTCGAGCACGGCCAGGAACGCACTGAGGGTCTTGCCCGAGCCGGTCGGTGCGGCTAGCAGCATCGACTGGCCCGCATGGATCAACGGCCAGGCCTGGGCCTGGGCATCGGTCACCGTAGCGAAGTGGCGACGGAACCAGGTGCGCACGGCGGGGTGGAACAGCTCGAGCACCGGGTGGTGTTTGGCGGGCAGGTTCATGTGTTGGTTATGGAGGGTGTGGGGCGGGTTGGCAAGGGGCCGTTCGTCTGCTGGATCGGCTATGACCTGTGCCGGCCTCTTCGCGGGTACTGCGCCGCTCTCTGGCCTTGTGGTGCACCTGTGGGAGCGGGTTCACCCGCGAAGAGGCCGGCACATGAGACACTGGCCTTGTCAGGGCAAGGACCCCCATGGGATCCTCCCCGGCCATTGTTTCAGGTGAGCCCCCATGCCCAACACCATCCGCATAGCCGCGGCCCTGTTGATCGACCCCCAAGGCCGCACCCTGCTGGTACGCAAGCGCGGCACCCAGGCTTTCATGCAGCCCGGCGGCAAGATCGATGCTGGCGAAACCCCGGTGCAGGCGCTGGTGCGCGAGCTGCATGAGGAACTAGGCCTGCACATCGACCCAGCTCAGGCCGTGCACCTGGGCCGGTTCAGCGCCCCGGCCGCCAACGAGCCGGGCTTCGAGGTACAGGCCGAACTGTTCCGTGTCGACAGCGCCGCAGCCGTGCTGCCGGCCGCGGAGATCGAGGAGGTGGTGTGGCTGGCCGCAGACCAGGCACCCGCCATGCAGCTTGCACCCCTGACCCGCGACCTGATCCTGCCGCTATACCGCCAGGCCGTCAGCGCACCGCGCTGACGCCATCAAGGGTGGCGAACGAGGTGTCCTTGGCCGTGAGCAAGAAGTCGCGCATATATGGCGCATCGAGCATGTCGGTGCGCACGGCGGCATAAAGCGTGGCGAACAGGCCTTTCTCACCCAGGCGCTTGCCCTTCACATACCCGCGCGAACTGTACTCGTGCAGCGCCCAGTGCGGCATGCCGCAAACGCCACGGCCACTGGCCACAAGTTGCATCATCATCACCGTCAGCTCCGATGTGCGCACGGCGGCGGGCTCGATGTCGGCTGGCTCCAGGAAGCGGGTGAAGATGTCCAGGCGGTCGCGCTCCACCGGGTAGGTGATGAGGGTCTGGTCGAGCAGGTCCTGCGGCACGATGTAGGGCTTGCTGGCCAACGGATGCTGGTTGGCCACCGCCAGCATCGCCTCGTAGGTGAACAGAGGCACGTAGGTGATGCCCGCCAGGTCCAGCGGGTCGGAGGTCACCACCAGGTCGAGGTCGCCGCGGGCCAGGGCCGGCAGTGGTGCGAAGGCAAAGCCGGAGGCCAGGTCCAGCTCCACCTCCGGCCAGGCGTCACGGAACTGGTCGATGGTCGGCATCAGCCACTGGAAGCAGCTGTGGCATTCGATGGCCATGTGCAGACGACCGGCGGTGCCGCCGGCCAGGCGCGCGATGTCACGTTCGGCGCCGCGCAGCAGCGGCAGGGTGGCATCGGCCAGTTGCAGCAGACGCAACCCGGCGCTGGTGAAGCGGATCGGCTTGGTCTTGCGCACGAACAGTGGCAGGCCCAGGCGTTCTTCCAGCTCCTTGAACTGGTGCGACAGCGCCGACTGAGTCAGGTGCAGGCGCTCGGCAGCCTCCACGAGGCTGTCAGCCTCGCGCAGGGCATGAAGGGTTTTCAGGTGACGGATCTCCAGCACAGCTGACTCCGGTGTGTGGACTTGAGGAAACAGGGTATGAGTTGAGTTTCCCTCATGTTGCCGCGCCTGTCGACTGGGCGTACCGCCGCACCGCCTGGCGGGAGTCATCAAACTGTCACTGAACTGTGGCAGCGCGCCCGAACAGAATTCATCAGACTCGCGCTCTACTGGGGATCTGCATTCTGGTGTTTCTTTCATGCGGGCTTTTTGGCTTTTTCTTTTCTTTGTATTCGGCGTACCTGCAAGTTTCGCTGAACAGCGTTGTGACGCCCACGTGCCGGTGCAGCGTGCCGAGCTGGGCGCGGTCAGCCTTGTCTACCAGAGCGTCGGTGCGCCACGCGACCCGGCCTTGCTGCTGGTGATGGGCCTTGGAGGGCAGCTGATCCACTGGCCGGACGACGTGGTCGAAGCGTTGTGCCGCCAGGGCTTTCGGGTGATCCGCTATGACAACCGCGATGTCGGCCTGTCACGCTGGAACCAGTTGCCACCGACGGCCAACCTGACGGTCGAACTGCTGCGCTACAAGCTGGGCCTGTCGGTGGCTGCGCCCTATACGCTGACCGACATGGCGGACGATGGCCTGCGCTTGATGGATGCGTTGGGCGTGCGCCAGTTTCATGTGCTGGGGGTGAGCATGGGCGGCATGATTGCCCAGCACCTGGCTGCCATGGCGCCCGAGCGCGTGCGCAGCCTGACGCTGGTCATGTCCAGTTCAGGGGCGGCGGGGTTGCCGGCACCGGATCCGGCGCTGGTGCAGTTGCTGGCCCGGCGCAGCGCGCCGAACCGCGAAGTGGCCATCGAGCAGCAGGCTGATCTGCTGGCGGCGCTGGGTAGCCCCGAGGTGCGTGACGACCGTGCGGCCTTGCTGCAGCAAGCGGCCGTGGCCTACGACCGGGCGTTCAACCCTGAAGGGGCCAAGCGCCAGATCATGGCGATACTGGCCGAGCCGAGCAGGGTCGAGTTGCTTAACCAGTTGCGGGTGCCGACCCTGGTAGTGCATGGCACGGCCGACCCGTTGCTGCCGGTGATGCATGGCGTGCACCTGGCGGCGCATATCCGGGGCAGCCAGCTGCGTTTGATACCGGGGTTGGCGCACCGCTTCCAGGAGCCGTTCAAGGCGCCGTTGCTGGGGGCGGTGTTGCCCTACCTGCAGGCACATCGGCAGGATGTCACGCATATCGCAGGGCTCTGAATTTCCATGCTTCCAGGCTGATGCTATCCCCTGTAGGAGCGGCCTTGTGTCGCGAAAGCGCCGCAAAGCGGCCCCGGCAACATTCGTTGCGAAGCTGAAATCGGGGGCCGCTACGCGCCCCATCGCGACACAAGGCCGCTCCTACACGGACCGCGTCAGCCGACTGCCTCAGTGCATCCGCACCCACAGGGTCACCAGCACGGTCGCAGCCATCAGCCAGGCCACCGTGGCCAGCGCCAGCGATGCCTCAAGGCGCATGCGGTCGACCAGTACATACAAGGTCGCCAGGTACACGAAGTACGGAATGATCGACCACATGCCGAACAGGATGGTGGTCTTCAGGTCGGCAATGCTGCGCCCCTTGCCGACAATGTAGTGGGCAATCAGGGCGAAGGTGGGGAACAGCGGCACCAGTCCGGCGATGTAGTAATTGCGTGTCTTCGACAGCACCGCCAGCAGCAGTACCACACCAGCACCCAAGGCAGCTTTGAATACCAGGTCCATGTTGTCTTTCCAGGTTGGGTTGAGGTCAGCCGAGGCCGTATTTCTTCACTTTGTCGAACAACGTGGTCTTGGCCATGCCCAGCTCCTGGCTGGCCTGGCTCAGGTTGCCACCAGTACGTTGCAGGGCATCGCTGAGCAGGTTGCGCTCGAACGCTTCCACCGCCTCGGCAAAGCCCAAGCCTTGGCTGGCACCACCGCTGGGGCCTTTCTTGAACGCAGGCAGGCCGAGGGCATAGCGTTCGGCGACGTTGCGCAGTTCACGCACGTTGCCGGGCCAGTCGTGGGCCATCAGGCGCGACAGGGTCTGGCTGTCCAGCGCAGGTGTTTCACGGTCGAAGCGCAGGGCCGACTGCTGCAGGAAGTGTTCGAACAGCTGCAGGATATCTTCGCGGCGCTCGCGCAGCGGCGGCAGCTCCAGTGTCACCACGTTCAGCCGGTAATACAGGTCGCTGCGGAACTGGCCACTCTGGCCCATGGCATCCAGGTCAGACTTGGTGGCGGCGATCACCCGGCAGTCCACCGGAATGCTCTGGTTCGAGCCCAGCCGCTCCAGGGTGCGCTCCTGCAGCACGCGCAACAGCTTGATCTGCAGGTTGATCGGCATGCTCTCCACTTCGTCGAGGAACAGCGTGCCGCCGTTGGCGTGTTCGATCTTGCCGATGCGGCGTTTGCCGGCACCGGTGAAGGCGTTGGCCTCGTGGCCGAAAATCTCGCTTTCGAACAGGTTTTCCGGCAAGCCGCCACAGTTAAGTGCCACGAACGGCTGGCCCTGACGACGGCTGAAGTCGTGCAGGCAGCGGGCGACCAGTTCCTTGCCGGTACCGGTTTCGCCTTCGATCAGCACGTTGGCCGAGGTATCGGCGACGTTGGCGATGAGCTCGCGCAGGTGCTCCATGGCCGGCGAACGGCCAATGATGCGCCCTTCCAGGCTGCTTTGCTCCGCCAACTGGCGGCGCAGGGCCACCACTTCGCGCGACAGCCCGCGCTGTTCGAGGGCGCGGCGCACCACGTCGACCAGGCGCTCCGGGGAGAAGGGTTTTTCCATGAAGTCGTAGGCGCCATTGCGCATGGCGCCCACCGCCATGTCGATATCGCCGTGGCCGGTGATCAGTACCACCGGCAGGCTGCGGTCGCGGGCCTTGAGGCGGTTGAGCAGCTCCAGGCCATCGATGCCCGGCAGGCGTATATCGCTGACGACGATGCCGGCGAAGTCGTCGCCGATGCGCTCCAGCGCCTGCTCGGCGCTGCCCACACCTTCACAGGCGATGTCTTCCAGGGCCAGCGCCTGTTGGCAGCCGAGCAGCACATGCGGGTCGTCTTCGACGATCAGGACGGTAAGAGGCGCTTGGTTCATGGGTGCTCTGCCGATTCGCTAGGGGGTGAGACCAGGGGCAGGGCCAGGACGAAGGCCGTACCGCCGCTGGCGGGATGCTCGACGTTGAGGCTGCCCTTGGCGGCGGCGGCAAGGCTCGCCGACAGGGTCAGGCCCAGGCCCAGGCCGTGTTCGCCCGGCTTGGTGGTGAAGAAAGGTTCGAACAGGTGCTTGCGCGCCTCGGCGTCGATGCCGTGGCCATTGTCGCGCACCTGCAAACGGTACTTGTCGCCCTGCAGCTCGCCCTCCAGCCACAGTTGCGGCAGCGGTTGGGCGGCCATGGCATCCAGGGCGTTGCCGATCAGGTTGACCAGGATCTGCTCCAGGCGGGTCTGGTCGATGGCAAGCTGCTGGTCCTCGAACTGATTGTGCAACTGCAGGTGGCAGGCGCTGATGCGGTTGGCCAGCACCTGCAAGGTAGCGTCCACCGCCTTGGCCAGCGAAGCCTGGCCACTGTCGTCGCTGCGTCGGGCGAACGAGCGCAGGCTGGCGGTGATTCGGCCCATGCGGTCGATCAGGTCGTTCATGGTACGCAGGTTGGTGCTGGCGGTTTCCAGCGCCCCGCGTTCGAGGAAGCGCACGGTGTTGCCGGACAACGTACGCAGCGCGGCCAGCGGTTGGTTCAGTTCGTGGGCAATGCTGGTGGACATCTGCCCGATGGCGGCCAGCTTGCCGGCCTGTACCAGTTCGTCCTGTGCGTGGCGCAGGGTCTGCTCGGCATGCCGGCGCTCGCGAATCTGACCCTTCAGGCGTTCATTGCTGGCACGCAGGTCGGCCGTGCGTTCGGTAATCCGTCGCTCCAGCTGGCTGTTGGCTTCCTGCAGGGCCTCGCGGGCTGCCAGGCGAGTGGCGATGACCTTGCGCCGTTCGTTCCAGGCGATGCCGAGGATCGCCAACAAGGCGAAGGCCACGCCCACCAGGATGCCCTGTACCATGGATTCGCGGCGCAGGTCCTGCAGCGGGGTCAGCAGGGTGAAATGCCAGGGCGTGTCGACCAGGCGCCGGGTCTGGGCCAGGTAGGCCATTTCGCGGGCCTTGCCCTGTGCGGTTTCGCTGTTGGCCGGGAAGGTCAGCTTTTCTACACCATCGGCCAGGGTCTCCCGTGCCAGCGGCTGCAGTTCGTTCAGCGGCCACCAGTAGTACTGCAGGCTGCGAGCCAGGCGCTCCTTGATCTGCGGGGTCAGCGGGCGTACCGACTTCAGGCGCCGGGCAGGGTCGCTGGAGAGGATGATGATGCCGTTCTCGTCGCTGACGAACGCCTCCAGGCGGGCACGCTGCCAGCGCTCTTCGAGGGTGTCCAGGCGCACTTTGATCACCGCCACGCCAATGATCTTGCCATGCTCCTCCAGGCCGTGGGCCAGGTAATAGCCGGCCTCGCCGGTTGTACTGCCTATACCGTAGAAACGCCCGGGTTCGCCGCGCACGGCAGTCTGGAAGTAGGCCCGGAACGACAGGTCCTCGCCGAGGAACGAGTCGGCATCGCGCCAGTTGCTGGTAGCCTGGACACGGCCGTTGGTGTCGAGGACGAAGATGGCCCGGCTGCGGCTGCGCCGGTTCAGGCCTTCGAGGTATTCGTTGACGGTCTGCCGCGAGCCGCCGTCAGGGTCGGTGAGCAGATGCGAGACGCTGTCTTCCAGCTCCAGCAGGCTCGGCAGGTAGGTGTACTTGCTGATTTCGCTCTCGACCGTGCGCGCGTGCAGCTCCAGCTGGCGCTCGCCGTTTTCGCTGAGGGTGCGGATGCCGCTGCTCTCGCTGATCAGGTAGCCAGCCATTCCCAGGCCGACCATCAGCAGAATGATCAGTGGCGGTAACAGCAATTGGCGGAGCAGGCGGGATTTCACGGCAGGCTTGGCAGGGAGAAGAAGCGAAGGATCGCATTTCATCACAGTGGCCTTGTCACGGCCAGCGCCTGCTGCCCGAAGGGCAGCGGCGCCGACCGCTTCAGTGAAGCAAAATCAGTGTTGCAGGATCTTGCTGAGGAAGTGCTGGGTACGTTCGTGGCGGGCACTCGGGTTGCCGAAGAAGTCTTCCTTCTGGCAATCCTCGATGATGTTGCCCTTGTCCATGAAGATCACGCGGTTGGCCACCTTGCGGGCGAAGCCCATTTCGTGGGTCACGCACATCATGGTCATGCCTTCGTGGGCCAGCTCGACCATCACGTCCAGTACTTCGTTGACCATTTCCGGGTCCAGGGCCGAGGTCGGTTCGTCGAACAGCATGACGATCGGGTCCATCGACAGGGCGCGGGCGATGGCCACGCGCTGCTGCTGGCCGCCGGACAGCTGGCCGGGGTGCTTCTTGGCGTGGGCACCGAGGCCGACGCGGTCGAGCAGGGCCAGGCCCTTCTTGGTCGCTTCTGCTTCGCTACGGCCAAGCACCTTGCGCTGGGCAATGGTCAGGTTCTCGGTGATGGTCAGGTGCGGGAACAGCTCGAAGTGCTGGAACACCATGCCAACGCGTGAACGCAGCTTGGGCAGGTTGGTCTTGGGGTCGGCGATGGAGGTGCCGTCGACCACGATGTCACCTTTCTGGAACGGCTCCAGGGCGTTGACGCACTTGATCAGGGTGGACTTGCCCGAGCCCGACGGGCCGCAGACCACCACCACTTCACCCTTCTTGACCTCGGTGCTGCAGTCGGTCAGTACCTGGAAGTCCCCGTACCACTTGTTTACGTTCTTGATGGAAATCATACGGCGATCCTTTTTTGCAGGCGCTTGACCAGCCACGAAGCGGAGAAGCTGATGAGGAAGTACACGACACCGGCGAAGATCAGGAACTCATGGGAGCGCCCGATGATGTCGCCGTTGGAGCGTGCCGAGTTGAGGAAGTCCACCAGGCCCACGGTGTAGACCAGCGAGGTGTCCTGGAACAGGATGATGCTCTGCTGCAAAAGCAGCGGCGTCATCTTGCGGAAGGCCTGGGGCAAGATGATCAGGCGCATGGTCTGGCCGTAGGTCATGCCCAGGGCCTGGGCGGCGCCCATCTGGCCTTTGGAGATCGACTGCACGCCGGCGCGGACGATTTCGCAGAAGTACGCGGCCTCGAACATCATGAATGCCACCACGCAGGAGGTGAAAGCACCTACCGGGGTGTCCTCGCCGGTAATCCAGCGCAGCACGAATGGTACTGCCAGGTAGAACCAGGTGATTACCAGCAGCAGCGGGATCGAGCGGAAGTAGTTGACGTAGGCGCCGGCCACGTTCGACAGCAGCTTGCTCGACGACAGGCGCATCAGGGCCAGGATGGTCCCCAGTACAATGCCGCCAACCACGCCCATTATCATCAGCTGCAGGGTCATGACCATGCCTTCCCAAAGGGCAGGCAGGGCCGGGATGATTTCGCTGAAATCCATGTCCATTTATTTGCCCCCTACGGAAATCAGGCCGGGCACCGAGACTTTTTTCTCGACCATGCGCATCAGCAGCATCAGGCCCATGTTCAGGGTGAAGTAGATCAGCGTGGCCAAGGTGAAGGCCTCGAACAGGTTCGCCGAGAACTCAGCGGTCTGCTTGGTTTGTGCCAGCAGTTCCATCAGGCCGATAAGCGACGCCACCGACGAGTTCTTGAACACGTTCAGGAATTCCGAGGTGAGCGGCGGAATGATGATCCGGTAGGCTTGTGGCAGCAGCACGTTGGTGTAGATCTGCGACAGGCTGAAGCCCATGGCGCGGGCGGCGGCTTCCTGGCCGCGGGGCAGCGCCTGGATGCCGGTACGCACCTGCTCGCACACGCGGGCGGCAGTGAACAGGCCCAGGCAGATGACCACGCTGATCAGCGCCGAGGTGGTCGGGTTGAGGTCCTGCTTGAACCATTCCTGCAGGCCTTCTGGCAACAGGTCTGGCACCAGGAAGTACCAGATGAACAGCTGCACCAGCAGCGGTACATTGCGGAACAGCTCCACATAGGCGGTGGCGATACCCGATACCAAACGGTTCGGCACGGTGCGCATGACACCGAGGACCGAGCCCAGCAGCAAGGCGATGACCCAGGCGGAGATGGCGATGGCGATGGTCCAGCCCAGGCCGGTGACGTACCAGTCCAGATAGGTTTCGCTGCCCACGCCGGTGGACTTGAAGAACACGCCCCAGTCCCAGTTGTAATTCATCGGGATTTCCCCTCAGACGGTTGTTTCACGGGCACCTTCCAACATCCGAGGGCATAAGCCCTCGGATGAAAGGTTAGACACTAACGGGTGGCCTGCAGGTTTAATTCGCGCTTTGCAGCGCAACAGGCCATGGGCTGGTGGTCAGGACTTTTTCTCGTCCGCAGCCTTGTCGGTCGGCTCGGCGATCAGTTTCTTCAGCTCGTCGCTCATCGGGAACTGCAGGTTCAGACCCTTCGGCGGGATTGGCTGTTGGAACCATTTGTCGTAGCTCTTGTTGACTTCGCCCGACTTGAAGTAGCCGACGATGGCGTCATCGACTGCTTTCTTGAAGGCCGCGTCATCCTTGCGCACCATGCAGCCGTAGATCTCGTAGGACTGCGGGGTACCGGTGATGACCCAGTCCGACGGCTTGCGAGCCTTGGCCATTTCGCCGGCGAGCAGGGCGTCGTCCATCATGAAGGCCACGGCGCGGCCGCTTTCGAGCATGTTGAAGGCTTCACCGTGGTCCTTGGCGGAAATCACGTTCATCTTCATCTGCTTGTCGGCGTTCATCGCCTTGAGGATGCGCTCGGAGGTGGTACCTGCGGTGGTTACCACGTTCTTGCCGGCCAGGTCCGGGAAGTCCTTGTATGCCGGCTGACCGTCCTTGACCTTGGTCAGCAGGCGGGTACCGACTTCGAAGATACCGACCGAGAAGCCGACTTGCTGCTGGCGCTCGACGTTGTTGGTGGTGGAGCCGCACTCGAGGTCTACGGTGCCGTTCTGCACCAGCGGGATGCGGGTCTGGGAGGTGACGAGGTTGTAGCGGACCTTGATGTCCGTGCCCAGCTGCTTCTTCAGGGCGTCGACGACAGCCAGCTGGATGTCATGCGAGTAGCCCACGGGCTCTGGCTTGCCGGCCAGGTAGGAAAACGGGATGGAGGAGTCGCGGTGGCCCAGGGTGATGGTGCCCGACTCCTTGATCTTCTTCAGGGTGCCGGTCAGTTCTTCGGCCATGGCCGGCGAAGCGATCACGGCGGCCGCGATGGCGGCGCCCAGCAATTGACGAACGATGCGCATCAAATTTTCCTCGACGTGTTTGTTTTTTTTATGGAGCCGTTGGCGGACTCTTCGTTCAACGAATACAGAAATAAACGATTGCATTCGGCTACCAAGTGTAGAGCATGAGTCGTGCCAAGCTCTGGCATTGATCATAACGCCTCGAATTCATTGGGAATCAACCTTTCGCACTCATCGTGCGACGGTAAGTTTCATTCGCCATACCGAATGAATAGCGGTTAATCGTTCGGAAATCCGAACGGATTGCCAGCCCTGCATCGCAATGCACGAGCGATCAGGACCGCTGCCATGCTGAGCCTGATCGCAGTGCTGCCAGCCTGGTCAGTGGGGCATGAGCCGCTCTTTCGGCGTCTGGTTCCAGCGCGCCCAGGCCTCGGTAGTGAGGGTGCGTATCAGCACTGACTCCTCGGCGGCAAGTTCGCGCATCAAAACCCTGGCCTGGTCTTCATAGCCCGCTTCCTGGCCGGCCACGGCCCGTGCCTCGAGCGCTTCCATTCGCTCGTGATAAGGCCTTGCGGTCGCCTCGAAACGGTCAGCATAGGTTTCTCGCAGGTAGTTCTGCCAGTAAGGGCGGCCTGCAAGCGCGTCCAGCATCGACAAGGTGCTGTAGCTTTGCAGTACTTCTATTTCTGCTGCATTCAGATCCCGCGTTGTCACGTGGGCGAATGATGCGAAGTGCATCTCATCCGGTGGTGCTGGCAAGTCAAGTGGCCCTGTCAGCCGCAGGCGATAGAAAAGCCGAACTTCGATTTCATCTACTCTGCGTCCTGCTTCGCGCAGGGCCTGGATGTGCCGGTTGGCAATATCGTCAAGCAGGTCCAGGCGGTGCAGCTGGCCGCCCAGATACAGCAGGCGGCTCTCTCTCATTTCCGCTGGCACCCCTTCGATGCCCTGGAAGGCCAGCACGCCCACTTCCATCTGGTTGAGCAGCAGCAACAGGCGATCCTCGCAGGTACGCGGCCCGTCGGCCTCGCGAAACAACTGCTCGCGTAACGCTTCATTGTTTTCGCAGGCTTCGAGGATGTGCCAGAGACGGCGTCGAAAATGCCGCGGATGGGCCTCGAAGTCTTCGCTCTGGGCAAAGTCGGCCAGGAACCTGAACAGGCCTCCAGAGCCCGGCTCCTCGCTCAGGCGGTCCCAGGCTGCCTCCCGTTCTGCACGGAGGAGCTCGTTTCTGGATGCTACCCAGGTTGCACGGGTTTCTTCATCTATTGGCTCGTGGGCATACGACGCGCTGCCTCGGGCGCCTGTTTCGCTGGCACCCTGTGCTTCGTCCAGATACTCGATGCTGCCTTCGCTCAACGGATTGTCATGCAGGTTCAGCCTTTGCAGGCGCAGGCGCAAGCCGCGCATCTCGCGCTGCAACTCGCTGATTCTGTTGTTGCGCAAGTCGATATGGGTGCGTAGCGCTACGCTCTGGTGGACCAGGCCAATATCCGCCTGGCCCGTTGCTCGCAGGCGCAGGTCCCGCACATGTGGCAAGGCCGAGAGGTCGGGCATGCCGTTGAGGGGGTTGTAATTGAGTATCAGGGTATCCAGCCGCTGCAACTGAGCCAGGCGGCTACTACCTGCTGCGTCCATCGCAATCAGGTTGTTGCTCAGGTTCAAGCGCCGTAGCTGGCTGAGGCCCTCGATGCCCTCGGGAACCAATGTCAGCTGGTTGCCGCTCAGGTCCAGGTCCACGACGTTGGGGAACAGCCTTAGGAAGCGCGCATCGATCTGCTGCAGGCGCATGTTGCGTAACGTCAGCCGGCGCACGTGTCGGTATTCCACACCCTCCGGCAGGTCTGGCAAGGCATCGATGTGCTCGCCGTCTATGGTCAGTTCATATTGGTCGTTGCCGTCCACCAGTTTGCGCCGCCAACTGCGGCGAAGGGTATCGGCTACCCGGCGTCTGCGAATGGCGTCGATCGGAGATTGCCAACCGGCCTGCCAGACCCGAAGTGTTTCGCGCAGGTCGGCAAGCTGGCGTTGCAGCGCCTGGTAATGGTCCCACAAGCTCTCCCCGCGCTGGCGGACTGCTTCGAGGTAAGCGTCCAGTTGCAGTTCGGAGAGTGTGGGGAATATTTGATGGATCCCTCGGCGAATAGCGCTTTGGCTGCTTTCACCACCGCCGCTGAGTGTATAGGCCAGCCTGCCGTCGGCGAAACGCCGGGGCGGCCTGATAGTTGCGCGGATGCCGGGCAGGTCGAGCAGGCTAGCCGTGGAGTCGCGATCCTGTTCGGCTGCCATGGCCAGTTTGTCGCGCAGTTCCCTGAGCTGCAGGTTGCGGTTCCCCAACCGGGTTTTCTGCTCGTCGTCCAGGCACCGCAGGAGCGCTGCCAGCAAGGACTTGCCCTGGGTTTCTTCGCCAGCCAGGGCGTAGCCTTGCTCATTTTTGACAATGGTGCGCACCTTCTGCGCGGTCTCGCTCTGGCTGGCGAATATCTGTAATCCCTCCGGGCCGCCGTGGCGTAATTCGACCCGTACTGAGTCTGGCCACGGGGCTTCCCGCTCGATGAGGCGTAGCGCCAGTATTTCGCTATCGGTGTTGGTCAGGTTCTGTAGGCGCAAGCCGAGACAAGCTCGGTCAATACGGCTGGCATGTTCATACCATCGTGCATGTTGCGCCATGCTCAGTGGTATCCGCCCGGAAGCATGCAACTGTTCTATCTGGGCGCTACTGCAATGGTCGATGACTTCCTGGGCGCCCCTTGGCGACAGCCCCCGAAAGGCGCCGATCAGCTTGGCCTGGTCGATGGATAGCGGTGTTTGCCATGCCTGAAGTTTTTGTTCGAAGGCCAGCCCTTTCAGGGTCGGATCCTGCTGGTGCAACTTGATCCGGTCGTGGATGTCTAGCAGCCGCGCGGGTGGTGGAGCGTTCTCCAGGCAAAGTCGGCGCAGTTGGTCCACGGACAGGCCTGTGACCTGCAGAAGCATCCGGCCATGGTCTGACAACGTGTCGGCAAAGTGCTCCCCTTGCAGGCCTTCCAATAATACCGAGACATTTTCCTCGGCAGGCAGGTAGCGGAGGTTTCTGGTCAGCCTTACGCCGCGGCCGGGCAACACCGTTGGCGCAAGCGTGTCGACAAAAGGTGTTCGTCGCAGCGTATGCAGCGCACCTGCAGTCAGGCCTGTGGTCGCCAAACCCTGGGCTACGTTGAACAAGTGGTCCAATGCACCTTGGCGATCACCTAGCTGCCAGTCCTGGTAGCCTTCGTAGACTTCATCGAGCAATTGCGCCGCGCTGACGACCAGCAGCAGGTCTCCCAATACCGGTACGACCAGAGCTGCCAGCCCCAGCAGGTCCAACCCGGCGCTGAGCATGCCCTGCAAGCGCTGATGTCTGCTCAGGCGGTCTTCGACGTCCGTGGGCACAGCCAGGTAGGCTGCATCATCGAACATTCGTCCGAGCAAAAGCGCTCGTACATGTGCGAACACATCCCCCTCTATGGGCAGGTTTCGCCCGTCGAGCTGCAGTTTCTTTGCTCCAGGCGACGCTACCAGCCGTTGTGCAAGTTCCTTGTCGAAAGCGCTTGTGTCCCGCGCCTTGATGAAACGCTTGAAAAACCTGCGGAATGGCTGCTGTTTGAGGCGAGTGGCCAGGTCGCTGTACACATCGTTCCAACTGTCGTAAAAGCACAGGCTTTGCCCGGGGGCATCGGGTATCCAGACGATGATCTCGTCGATGTCGGCAGCCAAGGCAGGGCGCCATTCGAGAGTGATGACCCCCGTCACGCACTTGCCGAGCAGATAGAGTTGGCGAGGTGTCAGCGTGCCTTTGCCATAGGGTGTGAGCGCAGGGGTTTCCAGCATCGACCGCAGCCGAAGCAGATCCCGCTCATCCAGTTGCCGCTTGAACCTGGCCTCGTAAACCGCTGCTTGCATGCGCGTTCGTACGCCGGTTTCAAACAGGTGCCTTATTGTCGTGCGCGCCTGATCGCCCGGCTGGCCACGCCCAGCCTTGGGCTCGAGCACTGTCTTGAGCAGCACCTGATACTTGCCGCCCAGATCCAGCGAGCGGCACAGGCGAACGAATTGCTCGAAGGTCATGGCCAGCTTTTCGCCTTTCTCGTTTTCCAGATGCGCTTTACGCAACAGCCACGGTTCAGCTTCGTGTGCTTCGAAGTTATGCAGGGCGGCAGCCAGCAGGGTTTGTCGTGTGCTATGGATTACGGTCGGCTTGTAGAAATGCTCTGCGGCCGAAGGTAGTTGGAACTCTTCGCTCACGACCACGTGACCCCGTCGCGCGTCGATATGCCCCAGTCTCTGCTCACGCAGCGCGCGTTCGAGCAGGGGCAGGGCGAAGTCTTCGAGGCGAGGGATTCTTTCGAGCAGATGGCGAAGACTGTCCGCTGCCTGTTGTTGTGCACCCAAGGCCTTGCCGTAGGCTTGCAGGTGCGTTGTGTCGGCGCCGGTCAACCAGTCAGGCAGTTGCTGGGCGATCAGGGCGTCGACTGAATAGGACGGGTTGTATTCGGTGGGTGGCACGTGATGTTCTCCGGGGTTTTAAAGACCCCAGAGCATCACGCCGGTAATGTGGTTTGGCGGTAGTTACTGCTGCGTCGAATGGCCCGCTTGCGCCTGGCGCGTGTGGGCGGGCCGGGGAGTCACGCTGCCTGGGTGCGCGCCTGCTGCTCTTGTTGCAGGTAGTCTGCAAGCACCTGTTGTTCGCCCGCGCTGGTGAACAGGCCCAGCTTGGTGCGGCGCCAGAGAATGTCTTCAGCGCTGCAGGCCCATTCGTTGCTAGCGAGGTAGTCCACCTCTCGAGCGAACAACCCACCACCAATTGCCTGGCCCAGGTCTTCCGGCCCTTGCACGCCCTCCAGCAACTGCCATACACGGCTGCCATAGGTCAGCACCCAGCGCCTGGCGATATCGACCGGCAACCAGCCACAGCGCGCCAGCACCGCATCTACCAGAGCCTGCACCGTGGTCATTTGCTCACCACCAGGTAGCGGCGCGCCAGCGGTCCAGCTGCCGCGCATCTGTGGGAAGTGCGGCTTGAGCTCGGCCATCGCCGATTCGGCCAGTTTGCGGTAGGTGGTCAGCTTGCCACCGAATACCGACAGCAACGGCGCTTGCCCTTCACTGGCGGACAGCGCCAGGGTGTAGTCGCGGGTGACCGCGGACGGATTGTCCGATTCGTCGTTGCACAGTGGGCGCACGCCGGAATAGGTGTGCACGATGTCGCTGCGGCTGATCTGGTGGTTGAAATGGGCGTTGACCACTTTGAGCAGATAATCGGTTTCCTGCTCGGTGATCGCGACTTTGGCGGGGTCGCCGCTGTACTCGCGATCGGTGGTGCCGATCAGCGTGAAACGCTCCAGGTACGGGATGCAGAAGACGATGCGCTGGTCCTCGTTCTGCAGGATGTAGGCATGTTCGCCTTCGTACATGCGCGGCACGATGATGTGGCTGCCCTGGATCAGGCGGATGCCGTAGGGGGCATCGAGCTTGAGGTCGTCCTTGATGAAGCTGGCCACCCACGGCCCGGCGGCATTGACCAGGGCACGGGCGCGAATGGTCTGCAGGCGGCCGTCAGCGTGCTGCAACTCCACTTGCCACAGGCCATCCACACGCTCCGCGCGCAGGCAGCGAGTGCGGGTATGGATATGGGCACCTTTTTCCCGTGCGGCCATCGCATTCAGCACTACCAGGCGGGCATCGTCCACCGCGCAGTCGGCATATTCGAAGCCACGGCTGATTGCAGGCTTGAGCGGGTAACCCGGGCCGAAGCGCAGGCTGCGCGAAGCCCCCAGGCGCTTGCGCTTGCCCAGGTGATCGTAGAGGAACAGGCCGGCGCGAATCATCCAGGCCGGGCGCAAGTGCGGGCGGTGCGGCAGCACGAAGCGCATCGGCTTGACGATGTGCGGGGCTTTGGCCAGCAGCACTTCGCGCTCGGCCAGCGCTTCACGCACCAGGCGGAACTCGTAGTGCTCCAGGTAGCGCAGGCCGCCGTGGATCAGTTTGCTGCTGGCCGACGAGGTGTGCTGGGCCAGGTCGTCCTTTTCGCAGAGGAATACGTTGAGGCCACGCCCGGCGGCGTCGGCAGCGATGCCCACGCCATTGATGCCGCCGCCGATCACGGCGAGGTCATAGCAGTCGGCGACTGGGGGCTGGGACGAAACGGGCTGGGACACGGGCAAGGCCTCCTGGGGCTGTTCACATCGAATATGAACATTGATGTTCGTTTTCGAAAATACTAGCGCAACAGAAAGCTGGTCGCCAGTCAGTCTTCATAGAAAAAACTGATCAGATGACAATGAAATGAACATTTACGAAAGTTTTGGATGATCGGTTTGAAAGGTATCGCGCCTGTGAGATCGAGCGCGGCGCGGGCGACGCTCGATCTCACAGGCGCGACAAACCTTGCGGCATGCGCCTGTCAGCCCTCAAACCACCTCAAGCCGGATCTTGTACTGGTTCAGCAGCTGGGTGAGGGTGGGAGTTGGCGCCTGGTCGGTCACCAGGCAGTCGACCAGGCTGATCGAGCCCATGCGCACCATGGCGTTGCGCCCGAACTTGCTGGAGTCGGCGGCAAGGATCACTTGTCGGGCATTGGCGATGATTGCCTGGGATACCCGCACTTCCTGGTAATCGAAATCGAGCAGGCTGCCATCTTCGTCGATGCCGCTGATGCCCACCAGGGCGAAGTCGACCTTGAACTGGTTGATGAAGTCGACACTGGCCTGGCCGACGACGCCGCCATCACGGCGAACCGTGCCACCTGCCACCAGCACTTCGAAATCGTCCTTGGCGGCTAGGATCGCGGCCACGTGCAGGTTGTTGGTGATGACTTTCAGGTGGTTGTGGTTGAGCAGTGCCCGGGCGATGGATTCGGTGGTGGTGCCGATGTTGATGAACAGCGAGGCATGGTCGGGAATCTGCCGTGCCACGGCTTCGGCGATGCGTTGCTTTTCGTCGCGCATCTGATCGGCGCGCATGGCGTAGGCGGTGTTCTCGATGCTCGAGTCGTAGGCCGCGCCCCCGTGGTAGCGGCGTAGCAGATTGAGCTCGGCCAGCTGGTTGATATCACGGCGGATGGTTTGCGGTGTGACGACGAACAGCTGCGCCATTTCTTCGATACTGACGTAACCGCGTTCGCGCACCAGTTCGAGGATTTGTTGTTGGCGAGGGGGCAGATTCATGGGCGGTCCTTTGGGGCTGCCGGACAAATGCTGCAATGATGCCGTAGGACGCGGACTACGACCAGTAGACTATCGGGGCGGCGGCGGGGACAAATGCCCTGCATCGATTTTGTGGCCTGCGCTGGCGCTTCTTTGTAGGAGCGGCCTTGTGTCGCGAAAGGGCCGTGAAGCGGCCCCAGGATTTTCGCGTCATAGCAAATGCTGCTGGGGCCGCTTCGCGGCCCTTTCGCGACATAAGGCCGCTCCTACACGTGGTGTAGCGCCTGTCAGGTAGGATCAGGCCTCGTGATCTTCCCAGTCACGGGTACGGTCGACTGCCTTCTTCCAGCCTGCGTACAGCTTCTCTTTCTGCGTTTCATCCAGCTGCGGGCTGAACTCGCGCTCGATGATCGCCTTGTCGCGCAGTTCGTCCAGGCCGCTCCAGAAGCCACAGGCCAGGCCTGCCAGGTAGGCCGCCCCCAGCGCCGTGGTTTCGCGCATCTTCGGCCGCTCCACGCAGGTGCCGAGGATGTCGGCCTGGAACTGCATGAGGAAGTTGTTGGCCACCGCGCCGCCGTCCACGCGCAGCTCGGACAGGCGCTGGCCGCAATCCTGCTGCATTGCGTCAAGCACGTCGCGAGTCTGGTAGGCGATCGATTCCAGCGCGGCGCGGATGATGTGGTCCACCTTCACGCCACGGGTCAGGCCGAACAGTGCGCCACGGGCATACGGGTCCCAGTACGGGGCACCCAGGCCGGTGAAGGCAGGCACCAGGTATACGCCGTTGCTGTCCTTGACCTTGCTGGCGAAGTATTCGGTATCCAGTGCGTCGTTGACGATCTTCAGTTCGTCACGCAGCCACTGCACGGTGGAACCACCATTGAACACTGCACCCTCCAGCGCATAGGCCACTTCACCACGCGGGCCGCAGGCGATGGTGGTTAGCAGGCCATGGGACGACTTCACCGCCTGGTCACCGGTGTTCATCAGCAGGAAGCAGCCGGTGCCATAGGTGTTCTTGGCCTGGCCCGGTTCCACGCACATCTGGCCGAACAGTGCCGATTGCTGATCACCGGCGATACCGGCAATGGCGATACCGCTCTTGGTATGGCCGTAGACCTCGGAGGAAGGGCGTACCTCGGGCAGCATCTGCCGTGGGATGCCGAGGATTTCCAGGAGCTTGTCGTCCCACTGCAGGCTGTGGATGTTGAACATCAGCGTGCGCGAGGCGTTGGTGTAATCAGTGACATGCACCTTGCCGCCGGAGAACTTCCAGATCAGCCAGGTATCGATGGTGCCGAACAGCAGCTCGCCGCGCTCGGCGCGTTCGCGGGCACCCTCGACATTGTCGAGGATCCACTTCAGCTTGGTGCCGGAGAAGTATGGGTCGGTGACCAGGCCAGTGGTTTCGCGAATGTAGTCTTCATGGCCGTCGCGCTTGAGCTGGGCGCAGATCTCCGTGCTGCGGCGGCACTGCCAGACGATGGCATTGTACACCGGGCGGCCGGTTTCCTTGTCCCACACCACGGTGGTTTCACGTTGGTTGGTGATACCCAGTGCGGCGACCTGGGCGTGGCTGATGCCCGCCTGGGCCAAGGCCTCGACCATGGTCGCGCTCTGCGTGGCAAAGATTTCCATCGGGTCGTGCTCGACCCAGCCCGCCTGCGGGTAGTGCTGGGCGAACTCGCGCTGGGAGGTCCCCACCACATTGGCGTCGCGGTCGAAAATAATGGCCCGCGAACTGGTGGTGCCCTGGTCCAGGGCGATGATGTAGTTCTTATCCTGGGTGTCTGTCATGGTCGTAGGCCTTGCGAAAATAGGGGGTCAGGGCTGGGCGTGATGCCGGCGTCAGTTGACTTGAGTATCGCCCTGGCGATTGTCATTTGTCTCAGGGTTCACGGCGGCTGCCATTGGCAGGTTGCGTGCGATCAGGCCGCGATAGGTCGCGGCACCCAGGCAGGCGCCAAGGATCGGTGCGAACACCGGAACCAGGAAATAAGGCATGTCCCGACCGCCAGTGAAGGCGATTTCGCCCCAACCGGCCAGGAAGGTCATGAGTTTTGGCCCGAAATCGCGGGCCGGGTTCATGGCAAAGCCGGTCAACGGGCCCATGGCGCTGCCGATCACGGCGATCAGCAGGCCGATCAGCAGCGGGGCCATGGCGCCGCGCGGCAGGCCGTTGTTGTCGTCGGTCAGGGCCATGATCACGGCCATCAGGATGGCGGTGATGATCACCTCGACCAGAAACGCCTGGCCGGTGGACAGCGATGGGTGCGGATAGGTGGAGAAGACCGAGGCCAGTTCCAGGCTGGCTTCGCTACCGCGCAACATGGCGTGGGCCTGTTCGAAATCGAAGAACAGGTTGCTGTACAGGGTGTAGACCAACGCTGCGCCACAGAACGCGCCGCATACCTGGGCCAGCATGTAGAAGGGCAGCTTGCGCTTGTCGAAGCCGGCGAACAGTGTGAGGGCGATGCTCACCGCGGGGTTCAGGTGTGCGCCGGAAATACCGGCGGTGAGGTAGATCGCCATGCTGACGCCCACGCCCCAGATGATACTGATTTCCCAAAGGCCGAAGCTTGCGCCCGCGACCTTGAGCGCGGCGACGCAGCCGGTACCGAAAAAGATGAGCAGTGCAGTGCCCAGGAACTCGGCCAGGCATTGGCTGGAAAGCGTGGGTTGGCGTAGAGCAGTCGTCATGTATGACCTCGTTTTTTTTTGTTGTGAGGCGCGTGGCGCTCGACAGCAAAGCCCGGAGTCTATCCCCGTTGACCCGGGCAGATGTTGGGAAATGCACCTTAAAAGTGCACCATTTTATTCAGAAACGAAAAAATATAGACAAGAAACGCTGATGTCAAAGGTCGAAAGTGAACGGTCGGTCACGATCTGGATGCTGATTTCAGGTGCGGATCCGCGTACTAGAGCCGCGCAATTGCGGTGCGCTGGCTGCGGTGTGGGAATTGTCCTAAAGTAGCCGCCGAGCTGTCCCGACCGGAGCCCCCGCATGACCCCCGCCCTAGACTTGTTGAAGAAACACCGTGCCGAGCATCGTGTGCACAGTTACGAACATGACCCCAAATCGGCGTCATATGGCCTGGAAGCGGCGGAGAAACTTGGTCTCGACCCGCAGCAGGTGTTCAAGACCTTGCTGGCGAGCAGTGAGAAGGGTGAATTGCTGGTGGCGGTGGTACCTGTGGTGGGTACGCTCGACCTCAAGGCCCTGGCCCAGGCTGCCGGGGTGAAAAAGTGCGAGATGGCCGACCCGGCGTCGGCGCAGCGAGCCACGGGGTACCTGGTGGGCGGGATCAGCCCGCTGGGGCAGAAGAAGCGCCTGCGCACCTTCATCGATGACTCGGCGCAGAACTTTGCAACCATCCATGTCAGCGCCGGGCGGCGTGGGCTGGAGGTGGAGTTGGCGGCGGTGGTGCTGGCTGAGTACACCCAGGGCAAGTTTGCCGGGATTGGTCGGGGCTGAGATTTCTGGGGCTGCTTTGCAGCCCTTCGCGGCACAAGGCCGCTCCTACAGGGGGAATACGTACCCTTGTAGGAGCGGCCTTGTGTCGCGATGGGCCGCAGAGCGGCCCCAAAATTTCGAATCAGGTCGCCGAGCTGTACCGGCGAACGCCGTTGTCCTGCCGCGGCAACTGCGCCGCCACGCTGCCCGGCACCGGGAATAGCACCAGGTGATCGGCCTTGACCGCAATCCCCACATCCTCACCGACCTGACGGTCGTCATGGCTAGGGAAGATCGCCTCGAGCTGGCTGCCGGTCGGCAATTGCAGGCGGTACAGGGTCGATGCCCCAAGGAAGCTCTTGCCGACGATGTTCGCCTGCAGCGCACTGCCCGGTGCGTGGACGATATCGTCAGGGCGCAGCAGTACATCCACCGAGCTGCCCGGCGCCATGATGTAGGCACGGTTGCCGCGTAATTCACCCAGCTCGGTATTGACCGCCTCGTGGCTGATCATCTGCCCACGGATGAAATACCCCTGGCCAATGAAGCTGGCCACGAACGGCGTCTGCGGCTCGTGGTAAAGGTTGTAGGGCGTGTCCCACTGCTCCAGGCGGCCTTCCTTGAACACGCCAACCTGGTCGCTGACGGCAAAGGCTTCTTCCTGGTCATGGGTCACCAGGATGGCGCTGGTGCCGCGGCTCTTTAGAATGTCGCGAACCTCATGGCTCAAGCGCCGGCGCAGCTCTACGTCGAGGTTGGAAAATGGCTCGTCGAGCAGCAGCAGTTGCGGCTCCGGTGCCAGTGCACGGGCCAGGGCGACCCGTTGCTGCTGGCCGCCGGACAGTTCATGCGGGTAGCGCCCGCCCAGGCCGCCCAGCTTGACCAGCTCGAGCATCTCTTCGATGACCTCGGCCTGGCGGGGGTGCTTGGCGATGCCGAAGGCAACGTTCTGCGCCACGGTCAGGTGCGGGAACAGCGCGTAATCCTGGAACACCATGCCGATGCGGCGTTTTTCCGGGGCCAGTGTGAACCCGGCCCGGGAAATGACTTCCCCAGCCAACTGGATCTCGCCGTCGTGTATCGGTTCGAAACCGGCGATGGCGCGCAGGGTGGTGGTCTTGCCGCAACCGGATGAACCCAGCAGGCAACCGATGTCGCCTGCGTTCAGGTGCAGATTGAGGTTCTGAACGATGCGCTGGTCGCCATAGCCGCAGGCGAGGTTGCGCAGGTTGAGCAGTAGGGGTTGACTCATGCGTGGTGGTAAGCCGGTTCTACAAGGAATTCGAGAAGGGCCTTCTGTGCATGCAGGCGGTTTTCAGCCTGGTCCCAGGCGACCGAACGTGGGTCGTCGAGCAGGTCATGGCTGATTTCCTCACCACGGTGGGCTGGCAGGCAGTGCATGAACAGGGCGTCGGGTGCCGCCAGGTCGAGCAGCTCGCGGGTGACCTGGTAAGGCGCGAAATGCGCCAGGCGCCGTGCAGTTTCCTCCTCCTGACCCATGGAAGTCCAGACATCCGTGGTTACCAGATGGGCGCCGCGCACGGCTTCCTTCGGGTCACGCACGATCTGCACGTGGTCACCACCAATGGCCATGAAGCGTGGGTCCGGCTCGTAGCCTTCCGGGCAGGCAATGCGCAGCTGGAAGTCGAACTGCCTGGCTGCCTCGATGTACGAGTTGCACATGTTGAAGCCATCGCCGATCCAGGCGACGGTCTTGCCCTGGATCGAGCCGCGATGTTCGAGGAAGGTCTGCATGTCGGCCAGCAGCTGGCACGGGTGCGACTCGTCGGACAGCGCGTTGATCACCGGCACACGCGAGTTGGCGGCGAATTCGGTCAGGGTGCTGTGGGCGTGGGTACGGATCATCACCACGTCGAGCATGCTCGACAGCACGATGGCGCTATCGCTTATCGGCTCGCCACGGCCCAGCTGGGTGTCGCGCGGGGACAGGAAGATGGCCTGGCCGCCGAGCTGGATCATGCCTGCCTCGAATGACACGCGGGTACGGGTCGAGGACTTTTCGAAGATCATGCCCAGCACGCGGTTCTTCAGGGGCTCGAACAGCACGCCTCGCTTGCGCAGGTCCTTCAGCTCGATGCCGCGGCGGATCACACCGAGCAATTCGTCGGTGGTGAAGTCCAGCAGGGAGAGAAAGTGCCTAGCGCTCATGATTGACTACCTTATCTGCAACGGTATGCAGGTCGACCGTATGGTTTTTTTTGACAACGGGAGTGACCTGCGGCGTAAGCCGCACGGGGGCGGACGAAATAGGGAAAGGCGCAATACTATAAGTAAATGTCGCCTGAAGCCAAGAGGGGAAACAGCTGCCCAGTACCAAAGGGTGTTGCAAAGGGTGTCTTTACCCGACGGGCAGTGCTGTTTTTTATTTGCTACAGAGGTTTGTACACGGCTTGCCAGCAATTTGGCAAATGGCTGTCGCAAATCGTGTGCCTGATGTCGGCGGATTCACACCGCGAAGTGCGCTGGCCGGTGGCGGGGGCTGGGCGCATAGTCGATGTTCGACAACCTTCTACACATCCTCCACAACAACAAGGCAGAGGCGGCCATGACCAAGACCCTGCATCACCGTGCCTGTCACCTGTGCGAAGCGATCTGTGGGCTGAACATTGAAGTCAGCCATGACGACGATGGGCGGGCGCTGATCAGTTCGATCAAGGGCGACCCCCAGGACCCGTTCAGCCGCGGCCATGTCTGCCCAAAGGCCGTGGCCCTGCAGGACATCCAGAACGACCCCGACCGCCTGCGCCAACCGCACAAGCGGGTGGGCGAGCACTGGCAGGCCATCGGCTGGGACGAGGCCTTTGCCCTGGCCGCCGACAGGCTGTGGGCGATCCAGCAGGTCCATGGGCGCAATGCCGTGGCGGTGTACCAAGGCAACCCGAGCGTGCACAACTACGGCCTGATGACCCACAGCAACTACTTCCTGGGCCTGCTGAAAACCCGCAACCGCTTCTCTGCCACCTCGGTGGACCAGTTGCCGCAGCACCTGGTCAGCCACCTGATGTACGGCCATGGCCTGCTGCTGCCGATCCCGGACATCGACCAGACCGGTTTCATGTTGATCCTCGGCGGCAACCCGCTGGCCTCCAACGGCAGCATCATGACCGTGCCGGACGTGGAAAAACGCCTGAAAGCCCTGCAGGCCCGGGGTGGGCGCCTGGTGGTGGTGGACCCGCGGCGCAGCGAAACGGCGGCGATGGCCGACAGTCACCTGTTCATTCGCCCTGGAGGGGATGCGGCCTTGTTGTGTGGCTTGCTCAACACCCTGTTCACTGAAGGCCTGGCGCGCGGCTCGCACTTGCCGGTCATCGGCTTGCAGCAGGTGCGCGAAGCGATCGCGCCGTTCAGCGCGGAGGCCATGAGCGCGCACTGTGGCATTGCCGCGACAGACATTCGCCAGCTGGCAAGGGACTTTGCCGCGGCCGACAGGGCGGTGTGCTACGGCCGCATGGGGGTTTCGACCCAAGCCTACGGCACCCTTTGCCACTGGCTGGTGCAACTGATCAACCTGGTAACCGGCAACCTTGACCGTGAAGGCGGCGCGTTGTGCACCGAGCCTGCCGTCGACCTGGTAGCGACCACCTCGGGTGGCCATTTCAACGCCTGGCAGAGCCGGGTGTCGGGCTTGCCCGAGTACGGCGGCGAACTGCCCGTGGCGGCCTTGGCCGAGGAAATGCTGACGCCAGGCGAAGGGCAGGTGCGTGCGCTGGTGACGGTGGCTGGCAACCCCGTGCTCTCAACGCCCAATGGCCGCCAGCTGGATGTGGCGCTGGAGGGGTTGGAGTTCATGCTCAGCATTGACCTGTACATCAACGAAACCACCCGCCATGCCGACCTGATCCTGCCCTCCACCTCGGCGCTGGAAAACGACCATTACGACAGCACATTCAACTTGCTGGCCGTGCGCAACGTGACCCGCTTCAACCGGGCGATCCTGGCCAAGCCCGAAGGGGCATTGCATGACTGGGAGATTTTTGTCGGGCTGGCACAAGCGTTCGCCAAACGCGCCGAGCTGGAGTTGAAACCGACCTGGGCGCCAGCGCAGATGATCGACCTGGCCCTGCGCAAGGGGCGTTATGGTGAAACGACACCCTGGCAGCTTTCGCTGGCAGCGCTGGACGAGCACCCGCATGGCCTCGACCTGGGGCCATTGCGCGCCAACCTCGCTGCGCGCCTGACGACTGCCAGCAAGGCCGTCGAAGCGGCGCCCCAGGTGCTGCTGGATGACTTGGGGCGACTGGCGCAACAGGCTCCTCCGGTGCCGGGCGAACTGCTGCTGATCGGCCGTCGCCATGTTCGCAGCAACAATTCATGGATGCACAACTTTCATCGACTGGTGAAAGGCAAACCGCGCCATCAGTTGTTGATGCATCCGCAGGACCTGCAGCATCGTCAGTTGCAGGACGGCCAGCGAGTTCGTATCCGCTCGCGTACCGGGGATCTTGAAGTCGAGGTTCAGGCCTGCGAGGACATGATGCCCGGTGTAGTCAGCCTGCCCCATGGCTTCGGTCACTCTCGTCAAGGCGTGCACATGCAGATCGCCAAGGCGCAACCTGGGGTGAGTGCCAACGACCTCACCGATGAGCGCCTGCGTGATCAGGTTTCCGGCAACGCCGCCCTCAATGGCGTACCCGTGCAGGTAGAGGCCGCGTAAGGAATGGTAAGGCCGAGCATGCTGCTCGGCTTTCCGTTACAATGCGTCACCGTGCCGACGACCGCGTCGGAAAGTTCAGCCGAGGTGCTACATGGATATCATCGAAACGATCAAAGAGCAGATTGCCAACAACACCATTCTGCTTTACATGAAAGGCTCGCCGAATGCCCCGCAGTGTGGCTTCTCTGCGCGTGCATCGCAGGCCGTGATGGGTTGTGGCGAGAAGTTCGCCTACGTCGACATCCTGCAGAACCCGGAAATCCGTGCGAACCTGCCAAAATACGCCAACTGGCCGACCTTCCCGCAGCTGTGGGTAGCCGGTGAACTGGTCGGCGGCAGCGACATCATGCTGGAAATGTTCGAGAAGGGTGAGCTGCAGACCCTGATCAAGGAAGCGGCTGCCAAGGCCAAGGCTTCCGAGGCCTGAATTTCCGGCAAGCATGAAAAAACCCGCTGATCGCGGGTTTTTTCATGGGGCGAATATTTATTCTTCGCCCATCTGCGACTGCAGGTAGTTCTCGATACCAATCTTGTCGATCAGCCCCAGCTGGGTTTCCAGCCAGTCGATGTGCTCTTCCTCGGACTCGAGGATATCTTCGAGCATGTCACGCGAGCCAAAGTCGCCAGCGGTTTCGCAATGGGCGATGGCCGCTTTCAGGTCGACCAGGCCTTTCTGTTCGATCTTCAGGTCGCATTCGAGCATCTCTTTGGTGTGCTCGCCAATCAGCAGCTTGCCCAGGTCCTGGACGTTGGGGATGCCTTCGAGGAAGAGAATACGCTTGATCAGTTTGTCAGCGTGCTTCATCTCGTCGATGGATTCCTTGTACTCGTGCTTGCCGAGTTTGTTCAGGCCCCAATCTTCGTACATGCGTGCGTGCAGGAAGTACTGGTTGATCGCGACCAGCTCGTTTCCGAGGATCTTGTTGAGATGCTGGATGACGCTTACGTCGCCTTTCATGTCGGGTTCCTGCCCTGTAGAAGTGTGCCAATACAGTGAAGTTTGAGCCCGATACTTAGGTGTGTCAAACCTAAGTTCTTGAATAATAAGTGAAAATTAATGGAAATAAGAATGTTTGTGAACCGCGTTGGAGCGCTAACTTATTGAATTGCGGGCATAAAAAAACCGGACGCAAGGTCCGGTTCTTCGAATTCTTTGTTATCAGGCTGCGGTAAATTCCACGGGGTAGGGCAGGGCTGCCTGGCTGACCTGAAGCTCGGTCAGGGTCTCGCGGACCACCTGCTTGGCAACGCAGGCACATTTGCCGCACTGGCTGGCGACGTTTGTGGCGGCTCGCACTTCCTTGTAGCTGCAGCATCCTTCATAGATCGCATCGCGGATCTGTCCGTCGGTAACGCCGACACAAAGACACACATACATAAAGGCTGACCATCGTTGGTGGGCTCGATGGAGTGGAGCTTAATGTTAATGAGAATGCTTGTCAAAGGGGTTTCTGAAAGGGCCGTGCTTGAGCGACCGGCGGTTGCTTCGTCGTTGGAGTCGGCCTGTCACCAGAAGCCGTGTATGATGGACGGCCTTTGTTGGATGTCGGGCAAGCCCGTCTGGCCCGGCAAACGGTTTTTCACCCTCATCAGGAGATTACAATGAGCGTACTCGTTGGTAAGAAAGCCCCCGATTTCACCGTTCCGGCCGTGCTGGGCAACGGCGAGATCGTCGACAGCTTCAACCTGGCTTCGGCCATCAAGGGCAAGTACGGCCTGGTGTTCTTCTACCCGCTGGACTTCACCTTCGTCTGCCCGTCCGAGCTGATCGCCCTGGACAACCGCATCCCTGACTTCCAGGCGCGCAACGTGGAAGTGATCGGCGTGTCGATCGACTCGCACTTCACCCACAACGCCTGGCGTAACACCCCGGTCAACAACGGTGGTATCGGCCAGGTCAAGTACACCCTGGCTGCCGACATGACCCACGAAATCTGCAAGGCCTACGACGTCGAGTCCGAAGGCGGCGTAGCCTTCCGTGGCGCCTTCCTGATCGACACCAACGGTGTTGTTCGTTCGCAGATCGTCAACGACCTGCCACTGGGCCGCAACATGGACGAGCTGCTGCGCCTGGTCGACGCCCTGCAGTTCCACGAAGAGCACGGCGAAGTCTGCCCTGCCAACTGGAAAAAAGGCGACAAAGGCATGAACGCTTCGCCGGAAGGCGTTGCTGCCTACCTGAGCGAGAACGCTGGCAAGCTGTAATTGCCGCGTGCATGAAAAAACCGGCCCTTGTGGCCGGTTTTTTTGTGCCGTCCTGTGCCGGCCTTTTCGCGGGCTTGCCCGCTCCCACAGGAATAGCACAATGGCTGAGGCCACTGCAGTACCGGTGGGAGCGGGAATGCGCGCGAACGCTTTTGCAGATCAATCGTTGAAATCGCGCCAGCCGCCCATCTCTTTCCAGCGGTTGACGATGCCGCAGAACAGCTCGGCCGTCTTCTCGGTGTCATAGCGCGCCGAGTGCGCCTCACGTCCGTCGAAGTCGATGTCGGCGCTCTGGCAGGCCCGCGCCAGTACGGTCTGGCCATAAGCCAGGCCCGCCAGGGTAGCGGTGTCGAAGCTGGAGAACGGGTGGAACGGGTTGCGCTTCAGGTCATTGCGCGTCACCGCCGCATTGAGGAAGCCCAGGTCAAAGCTGCTGTTGTGGCCGACCAGGATCGCCCGCTTGCAACCATTGGCCTTGAGCGCCTTGCGTACGCCACGGAAGATGTCGGTCAGCGCACTTTCTTCGCTGACTGCCATACGCAGCGGGTGGTCCAGCTTGATCCCGGTGAATTCCAGCGCGGCCGCCTCGATGTTGGCGCCCTCGAATGGCTCCACGCGGTGGAAGTAGGTGTGCTCGGGGAACAGGAAGCCCTTTTCGTCCATGCCGATGGTGACTGCGGCAATTTCCAGCAGGGCATCGGTAGCGCTGTTGAAGCCGCCGGTTTCAACGTCTACCACTACCGGCAGATAGCCGCGGAAACGCTCGGCCATCGGATGGCGCGAGCCGCTGCTGCCTTGGGTGTCGAGGTCGTCTTCGTAGAGGTCTTCGCTCACGCGTTTTCCTCCAGCAGGCGCCAGCGCAGTTTTTCGCCGGCGCGCAGCGGGACTACGGTCTGCTCGCCAAACGGCAGGCTATCCGGGGCGGTCCATTCTTCGCGGACCAGGGTAATGGTGTCGGTGTTTGCCGGCAGGCCGTAGAACGCCGGGCCGTGCAGGCTGGCAAAGCCTTCCAGCTTGTCCAGCGCGTTACGCTGCTCGAACGCTTCGGCGTACATCTCGATGGCTGCGTAGGCGGTGTAGCAACCGGCGCAACCGCAGGCGGCTTCCTTGGCGTGTCGGGCGTGTGGGGCCGAGTCGGTACCCAGGAAGAACTTCGGGTTGCCGCTGGTGGCCGCATCCAGCAACGCCACCTGATGGGTGTTGCGCTTGAGGATCGGCAGGCAGTAGAAGTGCGGGCGAATGCCGCCAACCAGCATGTGGTTGCGGTTGTACAGCAGGTGCTGCGCGGTGATGGTCGCGCCGACGTTGGCCGGGGCCTCGGTGACGAACTGCGCGGCATCGCTGGTGGTGATGTGCTCGAACACCACCTTCAGTGTCGGGAAGCGCTCGACCACACGGCGCATATGCTCGTCGATGAAGCGCTTCTCGCGGTCGAACACGTCGATCTCGCTACGGGTCACTTCGCCATGCACCAGTAGCGGCATGCCAACTTCCGCCAGCGCCTCGATGGCCGGGAAGATGTTGTCGATGCTGGTCACGCCCGAGTCTGAATTGGTGGTGGCGCCAGCAGGGTACAGCTTGGCGGCATACACGAAACCGCTGGCCTTGGCCGCGCGGATGTCCTCGGGGCTGGTGCGGTCGGTGAGGTACAACACCATCAGCGGCTCGAAGCGGCTGCCAGCCGGGCGGGCGGCCAGGATGCGCTCACGGTAGGCGCCGGCCTCTACGGCATTGCGTACCGGCGGAACCAGGTTGGGCATGATGATGGCACGGGCGAAAGTACGCGCCACATCGCCAACGGTGTGGGGCAGGACGGCACCATCGCGCAGATGGATGTGCCAGTCGTCGGGACGCAGGAGGGTCAGGCGATCGGACATTGGGGATTCCAGGCGGGTCGAACTCAAGCCCCAATGCTACCGGAAAACCCTGGGTGGAGCACGGCTATCAAGTTTTCCGCCAGGCGTCCGATAGCCTGCAGGTAAGCCGTCAGAATTTGTGGAGCCGCCCGTGCGCCAGCGTTACCTAGCCCTGTTGACCCTGTTCGCCAGCCTGCCGGCCGGTGCGCTGACCTTCCAGACGCGCATGGAAAACATTGCCTGGAAGGTCGAGGGTGACCAGTTCGAATGCCGGCTGATCCAGCCGATCGACGGTTTCGGCAGTGGCGAGTTCGTGCGCCGCGCGGGCGAGCAACCGGTGTTCCAGTTGCGCTCGGACAGCAACGTACTGGGGGCGGGCACGGCCACATTGCTGGCAGCTGCTGCGCCGTGGCAGCCTGGGCGCAGCGACATCAATCTGGGCAGCGTGCGCATGGCCCGTACCGGGGTGTTGTTCAGTTCTTCCCAGGGCCAGGCCAGTCGCCTGATCAACGGCCTGCTCGATGGGCGCAGCACGGTGGTACGCAATTATGCCGGCGAGGCGGGCAGGCCGATGGAAGTGCGTGTGCTGCCGGTCAGCTTCGCCAAGGCCTACAACGACTATCAGGCCTGTGCCGGCAAGCTGCTGCCGATGAACTACGATCAGGTGCGTCAGACCCAGGTGGGCTTCCCCGGGGGAGGCTTCGAGCTGGATGGCGCGGCCAAGGCACGGCTGGACGTGATCCTCGACTACATCAAGGCTGACCCGACAGTTAACCATGTAGAGCTCAACGGCCACTCCGACAACAGTGGCAATCGCCTGACCAATCGCGACATGTCGCGCCGCCGGGCACTGGCGGTAGCCGACTACCTCAAGGCCCATGGCGTTCCGGAAGAGCAGATTACCGTGCGTTTCCATGGCGAGCGTTATCCATTGGCGAAGAACACCAATGCTGCCAACCGGGCGCGTAATCGTCGGGTGAATATCGAACTGGATCGGGTTGCGGTAATCGAGAAGCCGGTTGAGAAGCCTGTCGAAAAGGCCCCTGAGCCAACACCTGCCAAGTCCTGAAGGCTGCTCCCACACGGCATTTCATAATTTCCGACGGTAAGTCGCCCTTCCGAAACTTCTTGTCGCTTTGTCGTCAGAAGCTGTCGCCCCACTGTAAATTTATCCGTAACGTCGTTAGAATCGATCCCTTTCCGTACAACCCCGTGGAGTGATGGCATGGCGGACGTAAAAAAGGTCGTACTGGCGTATTCCGGCGGCCTTGATACTTCGGTGATTCTCAAGTGGCTGCAGGATACCTACAACTGCGAAGTGGTGACCTTCACCGCTGACCTGGGGCAGGGCGAAGAGGTCGAGCCGGCTCGTGCCAAGGCCCAGGCAATGGGCGTTAAAGAGATCTACATCGACGACCTGCGCGAAGAATTCGTGCGTGATTTCGTGTTCCCGATGTTCCGCGCCAACACCGTCTACGAGGGCGAGTACCTGCTGGGTACTTCCATCGCCCGTCCGCTGATCGCCAAGCGCCTGATCGAAATTGCCAACGAAACCGGCGCCGACGCCATTTCCCACGGCGCCACCGGCAAAGGCAACGACCAGGTGCGTTTCGAACTGGGTGCCTACGCGCTGAAGCCAGGCGTCAAGGTAATCGCCCCATGGCGTGAGTGGGACCTGCTGTCCCGCGAGAAGCTGATGGACTACGCCGAGAAGCACGGCATCCCGATCGAGCGCCACGGCAAGAAGAAGTCGCCGTACTCGATGGACGCCAACCTGCTGCACATCTCCTACGAAGGCGGTGTCCTGGAAGATACCTGGACCGAGCACGAAGAAGACATGTGGCGCTGGAGTGTCTCGCCTGAGAACGCCCCGGATCAGGCTACCTACATCGAGCTGACCTACCGCAACGGTGACATCGTTGCCATCGACGGTGTCGAGAAGACTCCGGCCACCGTCCTGGCCGACCTGAACCGTATCGGTGGTGCCAATGGCATCGGCCGTCTGGATATCGTCGAGAACCGTTACGTCGGCATGAAGTCGCGCGGTTGCTACGAGACCCCTGGTGGCACCATCATGCTCAAGGCCCACCGTGCCATCGAGTCGATCACCCTGGACCGCGAAGTCGCTCACCTGAAGGATGAGCTGATGCCGAAGTACGCCAGCCTGATCTACACCGGCTACTGGTGGAGCCCGGAGCGTCTGATGCTGCAACAGATGATCGACGCTTCGCAGGTCAACGTGAACGGCGTGGTACGCCTGAAGCTGTACAAGGGCAACGTCACCGTTGTCGGCCGCAAGTCGGACGACTCGCTGTTCGACGCCAACATCGCTACCTTCGAGGAAGATGGCGGCGCCTACAACCAGGCGGATGCAGCTGGCTTCATCAAGCTCAACGCCCTGCGTATGCGCATTGCTGCCAACAAGGGCCGCTCGCTGCTCTGATTACCGTCATGTGCGGCAAGAACCCCGGCTCAGGCCGGGGTTTTTTTTGTCCGTGGAATCAATGGCCGTCGTTCGCCACCTGTTCATCAAGCGCGCTGATCGATAGTTGCGCGCACTGGCGTCTGTCCAGGTTGCAAAAGCGCCAGGTGCGAGATTGCTGAGGCGGTTGGGCGAGGGCGGACAGCAATTGCTGCTCCATCATGCGATAGGCATCGGGGCCGGAAAACATGAACGTGACAGGCTCGCCCTGCAGCGCTTCGCCGGTACTACCGGGCATTGCATGCTTGGACACATCACTCGGTGTCGATGTGTTGTCGTTTGTCGTCCTGTTTGGCGACGGGTCGTAGAACGACTTGTAATTGAAGTTGAGCGTGAGGAAGAACAGTGCCGTCAGGAAGAATGGGAAGCCCACCAGAAACCAAGTATAGAGCTTTTGACTGGACTCGCTGAGAAACGGCAATGTGGCAAGGGCGGAGGCTTCGATAATCCCTGCGAAGATGGCAATGATCGTCAGCGGGGCGACAGGTTGTACTTGGTGCATATGGGTCGTCTCCAGCGATTTTGCATATCTTTGCCTTACCGCGCTGCTCAACTAAAGACTGGATTGTTTCCCGTGAGAATAATCGCTCGAAATCCTGGTGATGTTGCCTGTTCAGGCATTTGAATTGAACATTTCCCGAGGTATCGGCCGGTTTTCAACTGGTGCACTTTTACAGGCCGGTGATACCGTTCATTCGGTAACAGGGAATTTGATTGTTACAAGTACATCAGTTGAGTGTAGGAAATTTCTGTAAGTGTTGTAGGTTCCATCTGTTCATATATTTCGCCGGTAAATCACCGCGCCAGCAGGCGCTCTGTAGGTTATCTTGGCGGGCCAAAGCAAAAGCAATGAATGGATATCGCATGAATAAAGTGCTTATCGTGGATGATCATCCGGTCATACGCCTGGCCGTACGCATGCTGATGGAGCGGCATGGGTATGACGTCGTGGCGGAAACCGACAACGGAGTGGCTGCGCTGCAACTGACACGGCAACACCTGCCGGATATCGTGGTGCTCGATATCGGCATCCCCAAGCTGGATGGCCTGGAAGTAATCACCCGCATGACGGCCTTCAGCCCGGGCAGCAAGGTGCTGGTGCTGACATCGCAGGCCCCCGGCAACTTCTCGATGCGCTGCATGCAGGCGGGGGCGGCGGGGTATGTGTGCAAGCAGCAGGAACTCACCGAACTGCTGAGCGCCATCAAGGCCGTACTGTCGGGCTACAGCTACTTCCCCAACCAGGCCCTGCACGTATCACGTGGAAGGGGGGGGAGCGAGACGGATATGGTCAACCGCCTCTCGGCAAGGGAGATGACCGTGTTGCAGCAGCTGGCGCGAGGGCGTTCCAACAAGGAAATTGCCGACAGCATGTTCCTCAGCAACAAGACGGTCAGTACCTACAAGTCGCGCCTGTTGCTCAAGCTCAATGCACGGTCGCTGGTCGACTTGATCGAGCTGGCGCAACGGCAAGGGTTAAGCTGATCACCAAGGCCGTAAAGCCTCCAGCCAGGAGGCTTTGCCAAGGTTACAGATCGTAGTCGAAGTCGGCCAACTGCTTCTGCAGGCGCCTTTCCTCCAGCATATTGTCGATGGTGCGGCGCTTGCTCAGGTTGGTCTTTGCGGTTTCCACCTGGGGTTCCGCTTCGTCATCTGCGGCAACAAAATCATCTTCGATCGACAGGTCGTCTTTATCGCTACTCATGAGTCGCTCCAAGCCAAGGGGCCATTGGCCGTCCTTATAACCAGAAAGCAGACGCTGGTAAAAAAGATTTTTTCAATCGCAGTGGGTGGTTTCGAGCTATCGACTCAATCGTCGGAGGTCTTGTGCTTGTACTCGCACAAGTCTTCAATCCGGCAACTGCCGCAGCGTGGCTTGCGTGCCTGGCACACATAGCGCCCGTGCAGGATCAGCCAGTGGTGGGCGTCGAGCAGGTAATCCTTTGGCACGAACTTGATCAGCTTTTTCTCCACTTCCAGCACCGTCTTGCCTGGCGCAATGCCCGTACGGTTGCTGACCCGGAAGATATGGGTATCCACGGCCATGGTCGGCTGGCGGAACGCTGTGTTGAGCACTACGTTGGCGGTCTTGCGGCCAACGCCGGGTAGCGCCTCCAGGGCTTCGCGTGTCTGCGGGACCTGGCTGTCATGGCGTTCGATCAGCAGCCGGCAGGCTTCGATAACGTTTTTCGCCTTGCTGTTGTACAAGCCAATGGTCTTGATGTACTCACTCAGGCCTTCGACGCCCAGCGCATAGATGGCCTCGGGGGTGTTGGCGACCGGGAACAGGCGTGCGGTAGCCTTGTTGACGCCGACATCGGTGGATTGCGCAGACAGTGTCACGGCGACCAGCAACTCGAACGGGGTGGTGTACGCCAGTTCGGTCTTCGGGTCGGGGTTGTCTTCGTGCAGCCTGCGAAAGATCTCCAGGCGTTTGGCGGCATTCATGAAATCAGAGCTTTCCTTGATGACGTGATTGGGCAGGGCCCGGACGCAGACGATTGTACAAGGCCAACAGCAGTCCGAGCAGTAGCAAGGCGCCCGGGGCCAGGCTGGCCAGGTGCAGGCCGATACCGTCGGCCAGCCATTGGCGGCTGGCACCAAGCAGCAGGCATGTGGCAAACAACGCGCAAAGGTGGCCGGCGAGCAGGCGCCAGCGCCCTTGATCGGGCAGCAGGTAGTCAATGGCCAGGCATTGCAGGCACAGCAGTGCGGGATAGTGGCCGAGGGCGAGTGCCAGTGGCAGCAGCCAGGCACGCAGTGCCAGTTGCAAGCAACTGGCCAGGGCCGCCAGAACCAGCAGGCTGGCCAGTACATAGGTCCAGGTGGCGGACCGTCGGCGCAGGGGTGCCATTGATAGCTGGTGAAGGCTGCTCAGCAGCACTGCGCACACGCCTATGGTGGCGCCTTCGCTCAGTGTTCGGGTGGCGCCCAGCAGAGGCACCAGGCTTGCGCCGAGCAGGTAGAGCCTATTCATGCGTGGCGCCCTCCAGCAATACGCTGCGCTGCTCATCGAAGTAGCTCAGCGCTTCCTGTAGCGCGACGATCACTGCACGTGAGGTCACGGTTGCGCCGGCCAACTGGTCAAAGTCGCCCTGGTCGCGCTTCAGCGCCCAGTGGTCGCCCAGCTGACGGTTGGCAAATTGCCCCAGCCAGTTCAGCTGCGCATCACCCAGGCGTGCACCCAGCCCAGGGCTTTCCTGGTGCTCGACCACCTGGCTGCCGATCAGTCGGCCGTCCGCTGCGATGGCCACGCTCAACACGATAGGCCCGGCATAGCCCTGGGCCTTTGTGACCAGTATGACGGCGGCCGGTTTACCCGCCAGCGTTGCCCGGTAAGCTGCCAGGATGCGGCTGTTTGGCCGCTGTGCGGCGGGCCTGGGCAACGGGCTGTCCAAAGGTTGGTTGTCGTAACTGCCTTCTGGCAACACCGCCAGCCGCTGGCGGCTATTCAGTTGCTTCTCGGCGTCGGCGATGGCTGCGCTGGTCCAGTGCCGCCAGGCCAAAGTGGTCGACAGCGCCAGTGCTCCGGTCAGGAGCAACAAACCCACATCACGTACCAGGCGCTTCATCGGGCAACCTGCTGGCGCTGCAGAGCCAGGCGTTCGAGGCTCGGCGCCATGAGGTTCATGAGCAGGACGGCGAACGCTGTACCGTCCGGGTAGCTACCCCAGGTGCGGATCAGATAGATCAGCAGGCCCGCCCCCAGGCCGAAACCCAGCTTCGCCCACTCCTGCCGGGGCCCGGACACCGGTTCGGTGGCAATGAAGAACGCCGCCATCATTGTCGAGCCGGAGAACAGGTGCACCAGGGGAGAGCCGTTGGAGTCCGAGCCCGAGCCATTCCAGCCCAGCAGGCTGAACAGGAACAACCCAGCCAGCAGACCGGCCGGCGCATGCCAACTGATAACCTTGCGTTGCAGCAGGAACAGGCCGCCCAGCAGGAACGCCAGGTTGACCCATTCGCTGCCCCGTCCACCGATGCTGCCGAAACCCGGGTGACCGGCGAACAGTTCATCGATGGTCAGGCTGTGGTTGTGGCGAAGGCCGTCGAGCAGCGTCGGCCTGGCCCAGGCATCGATCTGCTCGCCGCCGGCGAACACCAGCTGCAGGCTGTCGAGCAGGCCTGGTGCCGGCCCCGGCCAATGGTTCATCTGCAACGGGAAGCTCAGCAGCACGAAGGCGTAGCCGACCATGGCCGGGTTGAACAGGTTGCGCCCAACCCCGCCAAAGGCCTGCTTGCCGATGCCGATGGCAACGCTGGTAGCGACCACCGGCAACCACCAGGGTGCCAAGGTGGGCAGGGCGGCGGCCAGAAGCACGGCGGTCACCAGCGCGCTGCCGTCGTTCAGCGCCGTGCGCAGCGGTTGTGCTCGCAAGGTAAGCAACAGCGCCTCGCACAGCAGCGCGGTGCTGGCGCACAGCAACAGGTTCAGTAGCAAACTCCAGCCATGAAGCCAGAACAGCGCCAGCAGGCCAGGTACGCAGGCCAGCAACACCAGGCCCATGCTGGTGCGTAGCCGCGGGTCGGGCTTGGCGGTCATTGGGCAAACAGCCCGTTGAAGCCGGAAAACGCCATGGCCATTACTCCGGCCCCAAGCAGTTCGATGGGCAGGCCGCGCATTGCCCCGGGGACGTCGGCATGAGCGCTGCGCTGGCGCAGGTCGGCGAACAGCACCAACGCCAGCCAGAAGCCGCCGCCGGCCAGCAGGCCTTGCAGCAAGGTAGCGAGCCATGTGCTTTCGTCGCTTGCCTGTTGCAGGGTCAAGCCCAGTACTACCGCGTTGCTCAACAGCAGCGCGGGCAGTTGCGTCACCGGCCAGCTCGGGCGCCATCTTGTCAGTAGCCATGGTACGCCCCAGGCAAGCACGGCCAGCCAGGGCAACAACAGGAACAGGGCAAGGTCCTGGGCTTGCAGTGGGGCAAGCACCCCGCGCACCAGTAGTTGTGCGCCGATCACGCCCAAGGCAATGCACAGTGCGCAGGCGAGGCCGTGCACGTGGAGGTGCAGCCTTGGGAATGGCTGTTGTTGCAGGCACAGGTGATTGACCAGCGCAGCGCTGATCAGTACCAGGATGTAGTCGCTCATGAGATGACGATAGCCGGGAATCGGGGCGATTGTCCGGGTTTGGCATCAAGGTGCCGGAGTCATTGTGAGAGCGGGCGTGCCCGCGAGCACCGGCAACGCCAGTGCCATGCACCGCGTAGTCAGTTTCGCGGGCACGCCCGCTCCCACAAGGTCCAGCAGGTTTTGTTACTTGATGCGCTGGCCTGGCTTGGCACCGCTGTCCGGGCTCAGCAGGTAGATCTCTTCACCGCCAGGCCCGGCCGCCATGACCATCCCTTCGGACACCCCAAAGCGCATCTTCCGTGGTTTGAGGTTGGCCACCATCATGGTCAGCCGGCCTTCCAGCTGGGACGGGTCGGGGTACGCCGACTTGATGCCGGAAAACACGTTGCGGCGCTCGTCACCGATGTCCAGGGTCAGTTGCAGCAGCTTGTCCGCGCCCGGTACGGCCTCGGCCTTGACGATCAGTGCCACGCGCAGATCGACGGCAGCGAAGGTGTCGAACTCGATTTCCGCCGACAGCGGGTCCTTGGCCAGCTCGCCATTGCCGGCCGGGGCCTTGGCTTCGGCGGCCAGCAGGTCTTCCTTGCTGGCGGCGACCATGGCTTCGACCTTGGCCGGTTCGATGCGGCTCATCAGCGCCTTGAACGGGTTCAATTGGTGGTTTTCCAGGCGCGACAGGTGGTCGTTCCAGGTCAGTGGTGCCACGTTGAGGAAGGCCTCGGCATCGGCAGCCAGTACCGGCAGCACCGGCTTGAGGAAGATCACCAGCTGACGGAACAAGTTGATGCCTTGGGCGCAGATGGCCTGAACTTCATCCTGCTTGCCTTCCTGTTTGGCCAGCGACCATGGGGCCTTGTCAGCGATCCAGGCGTTGGCGCGATCGGCCAGCGCCATGATTTCGCGCATGGCACGGCCGAAGTCGCGGCCTTCATAGGCGTCGGCGATCGACGGGGCGGCCGCCAGGAAGGCTTCGGTCAGCTCCGGTGCAGCATCGCCAGCCACCATCACGCCTTCATTGCCCTTGTGGATGAAACCGGCGCAGCGGCTGGCGATGTTAACCACCTTGCCAACCAGGTCGGAGTTGACCTTCTGTACGAAGTCTTCCAGGTTCAGGTCCAGGTCATCGACGCCACGGCCCAGCTTGGCGGCGTAGTAGTAGCGCAGGTATTCCGGCTGCAGGTGGTCGAGGTAGGTGCGGGCCTTGATGAAGGTACCGCGCGACTTGGACATCTTGGCGCCGTTCACGGTCAGGTAGCCGTGCACGTTGACCGCGCTCGGCTTGCGGAAGCCCGCGCCTTCGAGCATGGCTGGCCAGAACAGGGCGTGGAAGTTGACGATGTCCTTGCCGATGAAGTGGTACAGCTCGGCCTTGGAGCCTTCGTTCCAGAACGCGTCGAAGTCCAGCTCCGGGCGGCGTGCACAAAGGTTCTTGAAGCTGGCCATGTAGCCGATCGGTGCATCCAGCCACACGTAGAAGTACTTGCCTGGCTCGCCTGGGATCTCGAAGCCGAAGTACGGCGCGTCGCGCGAGATGTCCCACTCCTGCAGGCCCGAGTCCAGCCATTCGGCCAGCTTGTTGGCTACCGCGTCCTGCAGCGTGCCGCTACGGGTCCACTGCTGCAGCATGGCCTGGAAGTCCGGCAGCTTGAAGAAGAAGTGCTGGGAATCACGCAATACCGGGGTGGCACCAGAGATGGCCGACTTGGGGTTCTTCAGCTCGGTGGGCGCGTAGGTGGCGCCGCATTTCTCGCAGTTGTCGCCGTACTGGTCTTCGGCCGCGCACTTGGGGCAGGTGCCCTTGATGAAGCGGTCGGCGAGGAACATGCCCTTTTCCGGGTCGAAATACTGGGTTACCGAACGGGTGGCGATGTGCCCGGCGTCTCGCAGGCGCGCGTAGATCAGGCCCGACAGTTCGCGGTTTTCTTCGCTGTGGGTAGAGTGGAAGTTGTCGAAGTCCACCAGGAAGTCGGCGAAGTCGCTGCTGTGTTCGGCCTGGACGTTGGCGATCAGCTGTTCCGGGGTGATGCCTTCTTTCTCGGCGCGCAGCATGATGGCCGAACCGTGGGCGTCGTCGGCGCAGACGTAGATGCACTGGTTGCCGCGCAGCTTCTGGAAGCGGACCCACATGTCTGTCTGGATGTACTCGAGCATATGGCCAAGGTGGATCGATCCGTTGGCATAGGGCAAGGCGCTGGTGACGAGAATCTGACGTGGCTCGGACATGGTGGCTCGGCTACTTATCTGGCGACGGGGTAAAAATGAGGTTGATCGGCCACTATAAAGGGCTGGCGAAGATATTTCACCCCGCATGCGCATCTGCTGACGATTGACGGGTTAGGATAGGCGTCTGTTTTACATTCAGTTTGCCATTGGGAGTCTCCATGAGTGCCGTCACCCGTGCCGCCGTCGAAGGCGTGCTTCGCCAGTACACCGACCCCTACCTGAACCAGGACCCGATCAGCGCCGGCTGTGTGCGCGCAATCGATATCCAGGGCGGCCAGGTCAGCGTGCAATTGCAACTGGGTTATGCCGCAGGGCTGTTCAAGAACGGCTGGGCCCAGGTGCTGCAGACCGCCATCGGCAACCTGGAGGGCGTCAGCAGTGCCCAGGTGTCGATCGACTGCGTGGTGGCTGCGCACAAGGCCCAGGCCCAGGTGCCGGCAATGGCCAACGTCAAGAACATCATCGCCGTGGCCTCGGGCAAGGGCGGTGTGGGCAAGTCGACCACCGCTGCCAACCTGGCCCTGGCGCTGGCTCGCGAGGGCGCGCGAGTGGGTATTCTCGATGCCGATATCTATGGCCCCAGCCAGGGCGTGATGTTCGGCATCGCCGAAGGCACCCGCCCGCAGATTCGCGAGCAGAAGTGGTTCGTGCCGATCAAGGCCCATGGCGTGGAAGTCATGTCCATGGCGTTCCTTACCGACGACAACACGCCGATGGTATGGCGTGGCCCTATGGTTTCCGGCGCGCTGCTGCAGCTGGTGACCCAGACTGCCTGGGACGACCTGGATTACCTGGTGATCGACATGCCGCCGGGCACCGGTGACATCCAGCTGACCCTGGCGCAGAAGGTACCGGTTGCCGGTTCGGTCATCGTCACCACCCCGCAGGACCTGGCCCTGCTGGATGCCAAGAAGGGCGTGGAGATGTTCCGCAAGGTCAACATCCCGGTGCTGGGCGTGGTGGAGAACATGGCCGTGCACATCTGCTCGAACTGCGGTCATGCCGAGCACCTGTTCGGCGAAGGCGGTGGCGAGAAGCTGGCGAGCCAGTATGGCGTCGACCTGTTGGCGTCGTTGCCGCTGTCGATGCTGATTCGCGAGCAGGCCGATAGTGGCAAGCCGACGGCGATCGCCGAGCCGGAAAGCCAGATTGCGATGGTCTATCAGGAGCTGGCCCGTCAGGTGGGCGCGCGGATCGTGCTGCAGGAAGCTGCTGCGCCGGCGATGCCTAGCATTACCATCAGCGAAGATTGATCTGTCAGATCGCGTCGCTCTCTTCGCGGGCAAGCCCGCGAAGCAGGCGACACGGTCTTTCGGCCAGGCATAAAAAAACCCGCCGGAAGGCGGGTTTTTTGAAAGCTAGGAAGCTTCGATCGACTTAGGCGATCTGAACTTCTTCAGCCTGCATGCCTTTCTGGCCGCGGGTAGCGACGAAAGTAACAGCCTGGCCTTCTTTCAGGGTTTTGAAGCCGTCAGCTTGGATGGCTTTGAAGTGCACGAACAGGTCGTCGCCCGACTGAGGGGTGATGAAGCCGTAGCCTTTCTCATCGTTGAACCACTTAACAACACCGGATTGACGGTTGGACATTTTTCTGTCTCCTTGGACAATTTGATAACGGTCAGGAAAAACCCTGGCCGGGACTGAGCGCAAAGAGAGCAGAAAATTCAGCGATGGGCCGATCAGGATCGTGCATCAAACTAGAGATTCTCGGTGTCACGTGCAGCACAGTGGCGCCACCTTACCCCACTTTCCGCAACCTGCCAATGGTCAGAAGGCGCTTTACGCAAATTCGGATCGACGGCGGCTGAAGCCCCCGCCCGGCGCGGGATGAGGCATGGAACTTTAACCTGGGCGCCGGGACCGGTAAGATGCGCGTCTCGAATTTTCACCTCGCAACTCTTCAGGACACCCCGCCATGAGCATCAAATCGGACAAGTGGATTCGCCGCATGGCGCAGGAACACGGCATGATCGAACCGTTCGTCGAGCGCCAGGTGCGCGGCGAACAGGACAGCCGGGTGATCTCCTTCGGCGTCTCCAGCTACGGCTACGACGTGCGCTGCGCCGACGAATTCAAGGTGTTTACCAATATCAACTCGGCCACCGTCGACCCGAAGAACTTCGATGCAGGCAGTTTCGTCGACATCAAGAGCGACGTGTGCATCATCCCGCCAAACTCCTTCGCCCTGGCGCGTACCGTCGAGTATTTCCGCATTCCGCGTGATGTGTTGACCATTTGCCTGGGCAAGAGCACCTACGCCCGTTGCGGCATCATCGTCAATGTCACCCCGCTCGAGCCCGAGTGGGAAGGCCATGTGACACTGGAGTTCTCCAATACCACCACGCTGCCGGCGAAGATCTACGCCAACGAAGGTGTGGCCCAGATGCTGTTCCTGCAGTCCGACGAAGAATGTGAAGTGTCGTACAAGGACCGTGGCGGCAAGTACCAGGGCCAGCGCGGCGTCACCCTGCCGCGTACCTGAGCCGACAAGCGCGGGGAATTCCCCGCGCCTTTGGTACTCCAACTGGATAACGCCGGTACGCATGACGCGTAGCGGCCTTGCCAGGAGCAGCCAATGAAACTCCACCCCGCAATCAGTGCCAAGCTGGCAGGCCTGCAGCCCAACCACGTCGGGTTGCTACCATGGTCACTGCTGGCACACCCGCTGCCGATGCAGGCGGGGGGCGTGCCCCACCAGCCTGACCCGGATACCCCGCAACCGCCGGAGCCCGGTGATACACCACCCATGGAGCCGGGCGAGCCGACCCTGCCGGACGAGCCTCCACCGGCACCTGTAGCCTGAGTGATCCGGGCTAGAGCGGCCAGACGCGGTCTGCACCGGTCAGGAACACCCGGCTGGCGCCCGTGGGGGCGATTTCCCAACCCCCGGTAAACTCACCGAACGCCGGCAGCAGGCTGACCTGTCCATCGATCAGGAAGCAGGGCAATCGCAGGCGTTGCCGAGCCTTGCCGCGCAGGACGAATACCGGGTGTACGTGCCCTGCCAACACCGGTTGGGTCGGGTGGGGGCGGGGTTCGTGCTGTAGCGCAAAGGGTTCCAACAGCCAAGGTTCGCTCACGACTTCGATACCAAGTGACGCGGGCGGGTCACCGGCGTTTCGATCGTGATTGCCGCGGATCAGCACGATTTTCAGGGTTCTGTGGCGCTCTCGCCAGGCCTGCAGCGTTGCCAAAGTTGCCGGCGCCTGCGCTGCGCGCGCATGCAGAAAATCGCCAAGAATGATCAGTTGCTCGCAATCATGCCTTGCCAGCAATGCATCCAGGCGGGAGAGTGTCGCCTCGGTGGTGCCGCGCGGTACCGGTTGGTGCAAGGCGCGATAGCTTGCTGCCTTGCCGATGTGCACGTCGGCCACCAGCAGAGCATGACGGGCTGGCCAGTAGATGGCCTTGTCCGAAAGCAGCCAGAGCACTTGGCCATGGTGTTCGATGGGTAGAAGGTTGGTCATTCCGTAGCGTCCGCCGCACTGTTCAGCTCCGCGACCATCCTCGCAATCCGGTCCGCCAGTCTCTCGGTGCTCAACGTTTCGCGCATGCCTTCCACCAGCAAGGCAAATGCCAACGGTCCGGGCCGTTTGAGTGGTCGCAGTTCCAGCTGTAACTGGCCCATCTTCAGCAATTGCCGGTGCAACCGCTCGATCTCCAGTTCCTCATTCAGCACCTCGTCCCGTGCCTGGGCCAGCAGCAGGTTGCCGGTGTCATGCTTGCGAAATACCTCATAGAACAAGCCGCTGGAGGCCTGGATCTGCCTGAGGCTTTTCTGCGCCGCCGGATACCCGCCAAACACCAACCCGGCAATCTGTGCGATCTCGCGAAAACGACGCAACGCCATTTCTCCTGCGTTGAGGCTGGCCAGCACATCATCCAGCAGGTGTTCGGTACCAAGTGCCTGCGGCAGGTGCGTCGTCCAGTCCACCTTGCCTGGACTGAGCAGTTCGAAACCGTAGTCATTGACCGCAATCGAAACCGAAAGCGGCTGCACGCGGCTCACCCGCCAGGCGATCAGGTTGGCCAGTCCAAGGTTGGCCATGCGCCCGGCGAACGGATACAGGAACAGGTGCCAACCCTGGCGCGACTTGAAGGTTTCTGCCAGCAGCGTTTCGGGGGTGGGCAGCGCCGACCATTGCGCCTGCAAGGCCAGCAGGGGGCGTACTGCACGCATCTCCGGGCTTTGAAAGCGCCCTTGGGATGCTGCGCCGAGCTGCTCGACCAGTGCGTCGGCCAGTTCGCTGGAGAGCGGCATGCGGCCACCATTCCAGCGTGCAACCGCTGCCTTGCGCGCGGTACTGCGGCGTACGTAGGCCGTCATGTTTTCCACGCGCACCAGTTCCAGCACTCGCCCGGCGAACACCAAGGTGTCGCCAGGGCGCAAACGGGCAATGAACGCCTCTTCGACGCTGCCCAGCGCCTTGCCCCCACCACCCTTGCTCCAGTACTTGAGCTGCAGGCTGGCGTCGCTGACGATGGTACCGATACTCATGCGGTGGCGACGTGCCAAACGTTCGCTGGCAACCTTGTAAGTGCCGTCGGGCTGGCGCTCGACGCGCTGGTAGTCTGGGTAGGCGCTGAGTGAGCTGCCGCCATGGCAGACGAAGTCCAGCGCCCATTGCCACTGGCTGTCACGCAATTCGCTGAAGGCCCAGGTACTGCGCACTTCGGCCAGCAACTGCTGCGGGTGAAAGCCGCTGCCCAAAGCCATGCTTACCAAGTGTTGCACCAGCACGTCCATGCACAAGCGCGGCGAATGCCGGGCTTCGATGTGCCCGGCTGCCAGGGCGTGCCTGGCGGCGGCTGCTTCCACCAGTTCCAGGCTGTGGGTGGGCACCAGAGTCACCCGGGAGCGCCGCCCCGGCGCATGGCCGGAGCGCCCGGCCCGTTGCACGAGGCGGGCAATGCCCTTGGCGGAACCGATCTGCAGTACTCGCTCCACGGGCAGGAAGTCCACCCCCAGGTCCAGGCTGGAGGTGCAGATCACTGCCTTCAGGTTGCCTTGCTTGAGGCTGCGCTCGACCCAGTCACGGGTATCGCGGGCCAGTGAGGCATGGTGCAAGGCAATCAGCCCGGCCCACTCGGGGCGTACCTCGAGCAGGGCCTGGTACCAGAGTTCGGCCTGCGCCCGAGTGTTGGTGAAGACAAGGCAACTAGTGCTGGCATCGATCTCCCGGCTGACCTGATCGAGCATCTTCAAACCCATGTGCCCGGCCCAGGGGAAGCGCTCGATGGCCGTTGGCAGCAGGGTATCGACCTGCAACTGCTTGTCCTGTCGGCCTTGTACCAGCAGGCCGCCTTGTGGCAGCAATACGTCCAGCGCATGTTGGAGATTGCCGAGGGTCGCGGACAGGCCCCAGGTCGGCAGGCTCGGGTGCCAGTGGCGCAGGCGGGCCAAAGCCAGTTGCAGTTGTACTCCACGCTTGTTGCCCAGTAGTTCGTGCCATTCGTCCACCACTACCAGGCGCAGTGTGGCGAAGTCTTCGCGAGCTTGTGCCCGGGTCAACAGCAGCGTAAGGCTTTCAGGGGTAGTGACCAGTACGCTGGGCAGGCGCCGTGCTTGCCGGGCACGTTCGGCACTGCCGGTGTCGCCGCTGCGAATGCCCACGCTCCAGGGCAGGCCCAGGTCGTCCAGCGGCATCTGCAGTGCGCGGGCGGTGTCGGCGGCCAAGGCTCGCATGGGGGTAACCCACACCACCTGCAAGGGTGCAGCATGACGTCCTTGGGCTTCGGCCTTGAAGGCCCTCAGTGCGGCGAGCCATACCGCGTAGGTCTTGCCGGCACCGGTACTGGCATGCAGCAAGCCGGATTCGCCCCGTTCCACGGCGGCCCAGACGCGGCGCTGGAAAGCGAAAGGCTTCCAGCCACGCTTGGCGAACCAGGCCTTGGCGAGGTCGGTGGCGGCGGGCATGGGGCATAGGGTCCTTCGGTGGCTGTGTTTCTACAGACAACCAGCCAGGCGCAATGGTTTTACCGGATCAGTTTGCCAGCAGATAGCCGCTGCGGCACACCTGCTCGCCTGCGACGTGGGCGATGACCATGCCTGCGGTAGCCATGCGCCGTACGTTACGTGCATACAGCAGGCCGGGCTGGCTGTTGCGGATGGCCGTCACCCGGTCGCTGAGCGGGTCGATGACTTCAGCGATCAACTGGCCCGCCTCCAGGTGCTGGCCTGGCCGGGCGTGGTACACCAGCAACCCGCCCAGTGGCGTTATCACCGGTTCTACTGCGGCCAGTGGTGTGGCCGGGCAGCGCAAGGCGGGCAGGGCCGGGCTTGCGCCTTCGATGACCCCCGCATGGGTAAGGAAGTCGAGGATCGCCTGGCAGTCCTTGCTGGCCAGGTCGTGGCTGACATCGGCCTGGCCGCGCAACTCGACGGTGACCGAGCAGCAGCCCAGCGGAATCGGGAAACGTTTGCCGAAGCGTTGTTGCAGCTGCCACCAGACCAGGCTGAAGCATTCATCGAACGACTGCCCGCCAGAGTCGGTGGCAAGCAGGCTGGCTTGGGCACCCAGGTAGCGGGCCAGAGGTTCGATCTGCGGCCAGGCGTCTGGCGTGGTGTACAGGTGCTCGACCGCCTCGAAGTCGCAGTGCAGGTCCAGCACCATGTCGGCATCGCAGGCAAGGCGCTGCAATATCAGGCGTTGGGCCTGCAGCGGTGTGCGCGCCGGGTGTGCGTCCAGCCCCCGCCGCAGGTATTCGCGGATCAGCGCGAGGTTGTGTGCCGGGTCTTCGGTCAGGTGTTCTTCGATCTGGTCGCCGATGCTGTCGGAAAGATCGACGAAGTTACGGTTGAAGTTCTCGCCGCTTTGCAGTTCGAATCGTCCCAGCGGCGCGTCCAGCAGCACTTGTTCCAGGCCGACCGGGTTGGCCACCGGCACCAGGATGATCTCGCGCTGCAGGCGGCCTTGCTGTTCCAGTTCACCCAGGCGGCTTTTGAGGTGCCAGGCCACCAGCATGCCGGGCAGCTCGTCGGCATGCAGCGAGGCCTGGATATAGACTTTGCCGCCACCGCGAGGTCCGAAGTGGAAGCTGTGCAACTGGCGGGTGATGCCCGGAACGGGCGAGAGCAGGTCGTGAGTTGAGTGGTGCATGGTGGTCCTGGGTGCGTGGCGAAAACGGTCTGCGACACAGTCGGCACAAAGATGGAAGCACAGTTTTCGGGCTTGCGCCTCCTTCGATTGCGCCCCGATTACCCCGTCGGCTTCTTCGCGGGCGTGCCTGCTCCCACAAGGAACCTCACAATCCTCCCGGCCTGTGATGAACCTGCGGGAGCGGGCGTGCCCGCGAAAAAGCCAACGCCGTATCGAAATGGTTTCAGGCCAGCAGCGCCTGCAATGTAGCCAGGTCATCCGCTTCTTCCACTGGCTTGTCCAGCCGCCAGCGCAGCATCCGCGGAAAGCGCACGGCGATGCCGCTCTTGTGCCTCCTGGACAGGGCGATGCCCTCGAAGCCCAACTCGAACACCAGCGTCGGCGTCACGCTGCGCACCGGCCCGAAGGTTTCAACCGTGGTCTTGCGAATGATGGCGTCGACCTTGCGCATTTCTTCGTCACTGAGCCCTGAATAGGCCTTGGCAAAGGGGACCAGTGCCCGACCCGGCGTACCGGCTGGCGCGTCCCACACGGCGAAGGTGTAGTCGCTGTACAAGCTGGCCCGCCGGCCGTGGCCGCGCTGAGCATAGATCAGCACGGCATCGACGCTGAACGGGTCGATCTTCCACTTCCACCAGGTGCCCATGTCCTTGGTGCGCCCCACGCCATACAACGCCTCTCGCTGTTTCAGCATCAGCCCTTCCACCCCCAGGCTGCGGGACTGTTCGCGCTGGCGGGCAAGGTCGGCCCAGTCCTGGCCTTCGAGCAGAGGCGAGAGCAATACCGGGGCCAATGGGTGCTGCTCAAGTACCTGCTCCAACTGCTGGCGGCGTACATGCTGCGGGCGGCTGCGCCAGTCCTCGCCTTGCCATTCCAGCAGGTCGTAGGCCTGCAGCACGACCGGGGCGTCGCTCAGCAGCTTCTTGCCCAAGGTCTTGCGTCCCAGGCGCTGCTGCAACAGGGCAAATGGCTGCACAGCCAGCTCAGCCGCTGAGCCACCAGGTTTCCAAACCAGGATCTCGCCATCGAGCACGACACCGTCGGGTAACGTCTGCGCCAGGCTGTGCAATTCGGGGAAGCGTTCGGTGACCAGTTCCTCACCGCGCGACCAGACCCACAGCTGGCCTTCGCGCTTGACCACCTGGGCGCGAATGCCGTCCCATTTCCACTCGATTTGCCATTCGCTCGGCGGCCCGAGCAGTGTATCGAGCTGTTCGGTTGATACCTGCAGGGGGTGGGCCAGGAGAAACGGGTAGGGCTGGCCGCCACGCAAGCTATGTTCATCGTCTGATTCCGGGGCTATCAGCCGTTGATAGCTGGCTGCCGTCGGGCGGTGGCTGATGTCGGTGTAGCCAACCAGGCGCTGGGCCACGCGTTTGGCATCCAGCCCGGCCAGTTGCGCGAGGGCGCGAGTGACCAACAGCTTCGATACGCCCACGCGAAAGCTGCCAGTGATGAGTTTCAGGCAGAGCATCAGGCTGGGGCGGTCCAGCTGGGCCCAAAGAGGCGGCAGGCGTTGCTGGATCTCCTCGACCGGCAGGTTCCGCAATGGCAGCAGATGGGCTTCGACCCAGCGGGCGAGGCCGTCGTCGCCAGGGTGGCGGCTTTCCGGAACCAGCAGGGAAATGGTTTCGGCCAGGTCGCCAACGGCCTGGTAGCACTCCTCGAAAAGCCAGTCAGGCAGCCCCGCCAACCTGCCGGCCAGCTCCCGCAGCACGCGTGTAGGCACCAGCTGGCGGGGGCGGCCACCTGCCAGGAAGTACACCGCCCAGGCGGCATCCACAGGCGGGGCGGTGTTGAAGTAGTCGCGTAGCGCCTTGAGCTTTGCAGTGCTGGAGGTGGTCGCATCCAGCCTCATGTACAGCTCGGCGAATGCTTTCATGCGCCTGGCTCCGTGGTCACAATGTCATCTTCCTCACCGTACTCGGTCACGAAGGCGCGGGCATCGAGGCCTTGTTCGATGAGGTAGCGCACCAGCACATTGACCGAACCATGGGTGACCATCACGCGTTCTGCGCCGGTCTGGCCGATGGCCCAGAGCAATCCCGGCCAATCGGCATGGTCCGAGAGCACGAAACCTCGGTCTACCCCACGCCGGCGTCGGGTGCCGCGCAACAGCATCCAGCCACTGGCAAAGGCATCGCTGTAGTCGCCGAAACGGCGCATCCAACTGCTGCCACCCGCCGAAGGCGGTGCCAGGACCAGTGCCTGGCGCAGCAGCGGGTCGTTGCGAGGGATATCGCCGACATAGCGGGTTTGCGGAAGGTAGACGCCAGCGTCCCGGTAAACCCGGTTGAGTGGTTCGACAGCACCATGCACGAGGACAGGGCCAATGTTGGCGTCCAGCCCGTGGAGGATTCGCTGGGCCTTGCCGAAGGCATAGCAGAACAGCACGCTGGCTTTGCCCTGTTCGCTATTGGCGCGCCACCAGTTATTAATGCCGGTGAAAATCTCGCCCTGGCTGGGCCAACGGTAGATGGGCAGGCCGAAGGTCGATTCGCTGATGAACGTGTGGCAGCGCACCGGTTCGAACGGCGTGCAGGTGCCGTCGGGTTCCACTTTGTAGTCGCCGGAGGCGACCCAGACCTCGCCCTGGTACTCCAGGCGCACTTGCGCCGAGCCCAGTACATGCCCGGCCGGGTGCAGGCTCAGGGTTACGCCATGGTGCAGCAGGCGTTCGCCGTACGGCAGGGTTTGCAGGTGGATGTCCTGGCCCAGGCGGCTGCGCAGGATGCCGGCGCCTGAGGCGGCGGTGAGGTAATGGCGGTTGCCGACGCGGGCATGGTCGCCGTGACCATGGGTAATAACAGCGCGGTCTACGGGGCGCCACGGGTCGATGTAGAAATCACCGGGCGGGCAGTACAGGCCTTCGGGGCGGGCGATGACGAGGTCCATGGCTCAACGTCTGGAGTAGGGCTTGCTAGGTCAGAGTGGCGAGGCCTGCGACAAGTTCTATGTGTGAGGCAGCCCTCTTGAGGGCTGCCAGACCCGCGTCAGGAAATAGCGACCTTCCAGCCCGATTTTCGGGCTTCTTCGATGCTGATCTTGGCGACGCGGGCGATGTTCAGGCGTTTGCCGTCATGCATCAGATATGGCGAAGCGCGGAAGTGATCCCAAGTGGTATCGACGCTGTCGGGCAGTAGGTCCTCGGAGTCATAAGTGATTTCCAGGGTGACGGGTGAAGAAACCGCAGGGGCGCTGGCATCTCCGTCGCTGATCATGCGGTAGTCGGCGATTGCGGTTCCCAGCCAAAGTTGTGCATTGACGGTAGCGCCAGCTGGAACTTTGAGCGTATCAGGCCAGGAAATTTCAATTTTCAGGGTTTCTGTAGCCATGTTCATCATCCTCTTGATGGAAAGTGTGCCGCACCTGTCCGGGAACAGTGCGGCACCGAGGATGCTAGGTAGCTGGGTGGCTGCCGGTAAGGAGGAAAGGCTCCACTAGCGCCCAGGCACCAACGTCAAACGCTGGTTGCCATACGCCCGCCCGAAGTTCTGCTGCTGCAGTGGCAGGCTCATGAAGCGCCCTTTGAACCAGGCATCCAGCCCATCGCTGTAATGCGTGCTGGCCGGGTTGCCGGACTGCCCGCTGCTGGTCAGCACCTGCAACGGCTCGGCCTGGCCGAAGTCGACGATCATCCGTGCCGAGGCCGGCAGGCGGGTGTCGAAGTCGCTGCCCCAAGCGTATGGCGTCAGGGCCAGGGTGGTAAAGTCGCCACCGGCAGCCAGCGGCGGGCGACCGAGGGCATCGCCCAGGCCATGGTAGGCCGGTGCAGGCCAGCGGTACTGGTGCAGCTTGCCCCACTGCCAGGCGCGGCGGTCGGCTCCCAGTTGAGCGGTGCCGGCATCCACAGCACCAGCCAGGCTGCGGGCGAGAATGGCCGGCTTGTCTTCTTTCTGCGGGGTATTGCGGTCATCCCAGAGCGGGCTGTCGTCGCGGCCCAGCAGGTGGTCGGCCTGCGCCGAGAACGACAAGCGGGCATTGCTGACGAACGCCTGCCAGGCCGGGCCGGATTCCGGGCCCAGGTCATCAAGGAAGGTTTGCCGGGCGACTTCCTGGAGGAACAGTTCGTACAGTGCGGCATCGGCCGACACCGGGCTCAGGCGGCCATCGAAGGCCTTGAGCCGGGCCAGCGCGTCGCTGGCCTTGTCGCGCTGTGCGGCGGGCAGGGCGTCGATCGCCTGCTTGAGCGGCTGGGCCATGCCCGGGGCGTCGAACATCTGCTTGAGCTTGTCGGCCAGCAGGGTGGTCTGGTCGTTCTGCAGGGCCATCAGGCTGCGGCTGTCGTGGCGGCCATTGCCGGCCAACTGGGCCAGGCGCTCGGCGCGTTCTGGGTAGTACCAGGTGCTGGACAGCTGCATGCCATAGCCACGCGGAAGGCTGCGCTGGTTGGCGTGGCCGATCCAGCCGGCGGGCGGGTCCTGATCGTAAGGGTGCAGCATCGGGTCGGCATAGCCGTCCCAGTCGTAGCGCCCGTCCCAGCCAGGCGACGGCAGCAGGCCCTGGCCTTCGCGGCGGTTGGGGTAGCGGCCACTGACTTGCCAGCCGATGTGCTCGGGTTCGGCGAAGACGAAGTTGAGGGCGGCGGCGGTCACTTCACGGGTACTGTCGAAGGCACGCTCCACGCTCTTGGCACGGGTCAGGTCGAACAGCGCATCCAGGCTGCGGTCGCCCTTGAACTGTGGCAGGTTCAGCGCCAGGCCCAGGCTGGCATTGCCTGGCTGGGCCAGCAGGGTGCCGTGGCGGGTGTCGTACATCACCTCGCGCAGCGGGCGCTGGCCGCGGACGAAGAAGGTTTCGCTACGGGCGCGGGCCGGCAGCCATTTGCCGTCGGCGAGGTAGCTCAGTTGGCTGCCCTGGTGGCGCAGTTGCTCCAGATACAAGTCCTGGTTGTCGGCCATGACCGCGCTGCTGCTCCAGGCCAGCTTGCCGTTGTAGCCGGCCAGCACGATCGGCAGGCCAGGCAACGACAGGCCGGCGACCTGGTACTTGCCGGTGTGGATCTGCACCGGGCTCAGGGCCCAGGCGGCTCGGCTGTCGCAGGCCAGCAAGCTTTTGCCGCTGCGGCTGCGCTGCGGCGCCAGGGCCAGGTTGGCCGAGCCCGGGCTGCCCAGAAGGTCGAGGTCGGCCAGCTTCTGGCTGGCGGCTGCCAGGGCTGGCAGCCCCGGCAACTGGCTGGCCAGGTTCAGGCCCTTGAGCTTGTCCACTTCGGCTTCGGCCAACGGCTCGTCCGGGGCACCGGGTAGCAGCCAGGCCAGCTTGTCGCTGCCGGCTTTTTGCGCCAGGGTCAGGGCGCTCAGTTCTTCCTGCAGGTTCACCGACTGGCTGAACGCATACAGGCTGAAGATCAGTGCCGAGTCCTCGGGCTTCCAGTATTCGGGGCGGTATCCACTGCTGGCCAGGCCGGCGGGCAGCTTGTCGCGGTAGCGGAACAGGTAGGCGTTGACCCCGCGTGCATACACTTCGAAGAAGCGCTTGAGCCGTGGCGACGCGTCGGCGTACTGCTGGGCGGCGCTTTGCTTGAGGTTGGCCGCGCGCATCAGGCGGTCGATGTCCAGCGCGTCGCTGCCGGCCAGTTCTGCCAGGCGGCCCTGGGCCAGCAGGCGCATGGCGACCATCTGCTCGATGCGGTCGCCGGCATGCACATAGCCCAGGCTGAACAGGGCGTCATGGAAGCTGCTGCTTTCGATCAGTGGTGCGCCCATTGCGTTGCGCCGTACCGAGACGTTCTGCGCCAGGCCCTTGAGCGGCTGCACGCCGCTGGTCGGTGGCACGCTGCCCTGGTAGCCGCCCGTCTGGCAGCCGGCCAGCCCGAGCATGCCGAGCAGCGTGGCAGCGGTTGCGAACCGCGGGCGGAATGGAGGAAAGGCGGAGGCGGCCATGACAAGGGCTCCTGCAAGGCGTGGCGGGTTTCGAAAGGCGCTAAGGTAGTGAGCGCGCAGGCGCCGTGCAAGGTCCCTGGGCGGTTTATTTTTTGTGCTTGGCGTGGGGTGTGTGGTGCCTGTGAGATCGAGCGCCGCCCGCGCGGCGCTTCGCAGCACAAGGCTGCTCCTACATTTGTTTCAGGCCAATTATTCCTGTGAGGTTTGTGCGCGAACGCTTTGGCGCATGGCTCGATATCGCGTTGTACGAACAAGGCGGTCGCGTGCACTGGCATAGGCATTACTGGCCCGAAACAGATGTAGGAGCAGCCTTGTGCTGCGAAGCGCCGCGCGGGCGGCGCTCGATTTGCGCGCCACCTCAAAAATCAAGACATGCACTCAAACCTTGAAATGTTCGGCCACGGCGTCGGAAAAGTGCGTGCAATTGATGCGAGCAAGGCGTTGATAGTCACGGCTGACGGCGAAGGCCGAGCCTGGCATCAATAGCACCTTGTGCTGTTCCAGGCGACGCATGAAGGGCTGCAGGTCGGCCAGTTCGGGGTGGTAGACCCACAGGAACATGCCACCTTGGGGCGTTATGTCGAATTGCCAGCCACGCGCCCGCAACAACTGCTGGGTCTGCGCCTGCTGCCGGATCAGGCGCTGCTGCAGGTCTTGCATGTGCCGGGCATAGGTGCCGTCGGACAAGATGGTGTTGACGAAGCGCTCGCAAAACGCCGGTACCGCCACGCAGGTCAGCAGCTTCAGGCGTGTCAGCGGCTCCATCAGCTCTGCCGAGCAGGCGATGTAGCCCACGCGCAATGAGGCGGACAGGCATTTCGAGAAGCTGCCGATGTAGATGACCCGCTCAAGGTTGTCCAGTTCGGCAAAGGTCTGGCGCACACCCGGGCTGAAGTCGCCGTAGACATCGTCCTCGACCACGAAGAAGTCGTGTTCCACCGCCAGGCGCAGGACGCTGAAGGCATTGTGCGGGCTGATGTTGCCGCCGGTCGGGTTGTGGAAGGTGCTGTTGCAGAAGAGTGCCTTGACCTTGTGCCTGGCCAGGTGCTCCTTCATGTCTTCAACGTTCGGTCCGTCCTGGGTTCGGCGCACCCCGACCACATGGCCGCCGGCCAACTGGATCAGCTTGATCAGGTTGCCATTGCCAGGCTCGTCGACGAACACGTGATCGCCTGGCTTGATCAACAACCGCGCCACCAGGTCCAGCGCTTGTGTGGCGCCCAGCGTAGTCAGCAACTGACTTGGCCGGGCATCCACACGGGTCAGGCGTTTCAGGTGCACGCACAACTGCTTGCGCATGGGCAGGTAGCCCTGGATGTCGCCATATTCTGCCAGCGAACTCTGCTCCAGGCGTGCCGTGCGCCGAATTGCCCTGGCCAGCAGCTCGGTGTCTCGCCAGGCGGGTGGCAGCCAGCCGCTGCCCAGTTTGGTGTAGTGCTGGCCCCCCTGCAGCAACTTGAACAGCGGGTCGTCGGCCATGCCTGCGGGCGTATCCACTGTGCCGGTTTGCCGTGTGTGGCTGGCGACGAAGTAGCCGCGGCCAGGAATGGCGGTCAACACACCTTCGCTTACCAATCGGGCATAGCTGGAGACGACATCGTGGTAGCTGCAGCCAACCGCCGCCGTCAGCTTGCGGATGGACGGCATGCGCTGGCCAGGCAGCCATTCGCCGGCTTCGAGGCGCTGTTTCAACTGGTCATGAAGGCTGTGCGGGCGCATGGCGGGTCCAGCAGCTGTTAGAAAAAACAGCCTAACAGTTAACTGGAAAGCGCGTCGACTGTTCGAACTACAGGGCGCGGCAGATGCCACCATGCACCTGTCGGCATCTTTCCAATGCAGAATTCCACCCGTCCACCAACCGTGAGCACACGCCATGTCGAGCCCCCTTCCACGGCGCACGTACCTGTATTTCACCGCGCAATCGATCAACCTGACGACTGCGGTCATGTCCGTGACCATGGCGGCCATTGTCGGGGCGGCGCTGGCGCCTGCTGCCACATGGTCCACTTTGCCCTATGGGTTCCAGTTCCTTTGCCTGATGCTGGCTACCTATCCGGTCTCCAGGCTGATGAGCCGCATTGGCCGCAAGCGCGCCTTCATGCTGGGCTCGGTCCCTTTGGCGGTGTCTGGCATCAGTGGTTACCTGGCGGTGCAGTACCAGCACTTCCCGACGCTGGTGATCAGCCATTCGGCATTGGGCATCTACATTGCGTTTGCCAACTTCAATCGCTTCGCGGCCACCGACAATCTGGCCCAGAACCTGAAGCCCAAGGCGCTTTCCCTGGTGGTGGCCGGTGGGGTGATCGCTGCCGTGGTCGGGCCGGCGCTCACCGAGTGGCTGAGGGACGTTGGTGGGTATCCGCTGTTTTCGCTGTGCTACGCCGCTTTTGTCGGCCTGGCGGTGATGTCGTTGCTGACAGCGGCCTGCCTGCCCGGCGATACCGGCACCGCCAGTAACGACCGTGCAGCGAAACCGGCTGGCACGACCGCCGAGCCGCTGAGCCCGGTGGTTGCCGTGGCCATGGCGGTGGCCGCGCTGGGCTACGGCATCATGAATTTGCTGATGATCCAGGCGTCCATGCACATGAAACACATGCATGAGGACTTTTCCGACGTTCGCTTGGCGATTCAATGGCATGTGATTGCCATGTTTGCGCCGTCGTTCTTCACCGGCGCCATCATCCACAAGCTCGGCATCAGGGCCACCATCTGTCTCGGCCTGTGCCTGCTGATCGGTTGCACGGCCATGAACATGTGGTCGCACAGCTACGCGATGATGACCTTGTCACTGATAGCCCTGGGCCTGGGTTGGAACCTGACCTACGTGGGCGGTGGGGCGCTGTTGGCGCAGACGCTGCAAAACAGCCCGGCAGCGATGCAGATGCAGGGGAAGAACGATCTGGCCATTGCGGTGTTCGCGACCGTTGGTGCATTCAGCCCATCGCTGTTGCTGGGTACGGTCGGCTGGGATGGCACCAATGCCATTTGCATGGCCCTCTGCATCGTGCTGCTCATGGCCACCGCAGGGTTGCTGCAGCGCAAGGTTTCAGGGCCTGCCAGGGCCAGTTAGACCCCGGCTACCCTCCGCGCGGCCCGCAGCAGGGACGCGCGAGTGCTGTTCAGGTCAGGCGCCGTGGCACTTCTTGAACTTTTTCTGGCTACCGCACGGGCATGGGTCGTTACGGCCAACGTCCTTCAGGGCGTTGCGTACCGGCTCCTGGTGGCCGTGGTTGCAGTGCGGGCCGTGTACATGGCCATGATCGTGGTGGTGATCATGATCGTGGTTGCAGTCAGGGCCATGAACGTGGGGTTGCTGGGACATTGCAGGGTCACTCCGGTTTGTAATCGCCGGGGATTATCTCACCACTGCGCGACAAGTGCAGGTCCCGATGGATGAGCAACCCGGTCGCCAGCTCGCCCTGCAGGCTGTAATGCAGTGGTTGTTCGCTTTTCAGCAGCTTGGCCAGCGGTTTCAGGTGCTGCCACAGGTTGGTCCGTGCGGTGATCTTGAAAGTACGCCGGGCATGCCCGCCGACACTGCGCCACACGCTGGTTTCATCCTGCACCAGCAACAGGTCGTTGAGGCGTATGGCATACGACAGGTTGCGGATGAACAGGCGGCTGTCATTGGGGTTGTCGATTCGCAGATGCAGCACGAACTCCTGCTCCAGCAACCTGGCCTTGACCGTCTCCACCTCGACCAGGTGCACCTCGGGTTCGCGCCAGTCGTCACCGCCCCAGCTGGCGCAGCCCGCCAGCAGTGCAAGCCATGCCATCAGGGTGGCGAGCAGCAGCGGGCGGGTGCGGGCGATCATGGTCAGCTACCCACGTAACTGGCGCAGCATTTCTTGAACTTCTGGCCGCTGGCGCAGGGGCAGGGGTCGTTGCGCCCGGCCTTGAGCCCGACCGTGGGGTCGATGAAGTACCAGCGCCCGGCGTGCTGGACGAATGCCGAGCGCTCGCGGTGCTGATGGTCACCCTCCTGGTCGTGCCAGCGTGCAGTGAAGGTGACAAAACCGTGCTCTGGCTGGCCGCCCAGCACCTCTGCGCTTTCCACCTCCAGGCCCAGCCAGGTGCTCTGGGCGCTCCAGGCGGCCATGGCGGCACGGTCCAGGCCGGCTTGCTGGGCCGGCAGGGTGGTGGCCACCAGGTAGTCGACCAGGCCCAGCACGTAGGCACTGTAGCGTGAGCGCATCAGCGCCTGGGCATCCGGCGCCGGGGTGCCGGCATGGTAGTGCCCGCAGCAGGCGTCGAGCAGGTTGCCACTGCCACAAGGGCAGACCGAGACACTCATCATCACCACCAGTACTTGCCGAAGTTTTCAGGGTTGGCCCAGAACTTGGCATTCAGCCAGTCCGGTACCTGCTTGTAGTCATGTAGATCATAGGTGAACAGGCTCAATACCTGCTGGTCACGGCGGAATTTCTCGCTGGCCGACAGGGCAAGGGCAAAGAAATCGGTGTCCTGCCAGCCACAGGCGGCCAGGTCGGCCAGCACAGCGACCCGGCTGGCATTGAGGTTGCGAATGCCACCGAGCAATTCCAGGCCGGTGCGTTTTGGCAGGTGCTCCAGGCAGTCCACCAGTACCGCCAGGTCAAAGCGCTGGGCTGCCAGTTCTGCCGGCAGCGGGCCTGGGGCGGCCGTGGCGATGGTTACCTGTGGGTGCGCCTGGGCGAAGGCGTCCAGCGCCGGGAAGCGCGTGCCCACCAGCAGCAGGCGTTGCGGAGTGAAGCGATCGAGCAGGGCCGCCAAGGCCTGCTGCGGGGTGCGCTGGGAAAAACCGTCGGTCATTGCCAATCCTCGTTGAAGTCATCCAAGACTAGCGGGCCGCAGCGTGCGGGCAAAGAGGCATGTGACTGTGTCGTGGCTTATTGGTGGCAGGGATCAGATGCTCGGTCTTTACTCCCTGAAATCGGCCTTATGCCGATTCCCCCTAGGAGAAGCAATGAAATGAGCATAGTACGCACAGCGATACCCCTGGTTCTGCTCACCAGTGTGTTGACTGGTTGTGCAGGTTTGCAAAAGACCGACTGGCCGAAATGTGCCGCCGTCGGGGGTGTAAGCGGCGCTGCCCTGGGCGCCATCGAGAGCTCCAGCTGGGCTGGTTGGGGCGCGTTGCTGGGCGGTGGCCTGGCGGCGGGCTATTGCTGGGCCCATGGCGATGGCGACGAGGATGGTGACGGTGTGCCGGACAGCCGTGACAAGTGCCCAGGCACCCCGCGCGGTGTGCAGGTCGATGCCAACGGCTGCCCACCGGAGCCGGCCGCGGTGGTCGAGGAAGTGGTGGTGCAGAAGGAAGAAGTCATCGTCATCCGCGATGTGCACTTCGAGTTCGACTCTGCGCGCCTGACCGCCAGCGACAAGGAGCGCCTCAACACCATTGCCACGCGCCTGAAACAGGAGGCGCCGTCCGCCCGCCTGAGCGTCAGCGGCCATACCGATAGCGTCGGCTCCGACAGCTACAACCAGAAACTGTCCGAGCGCCGTGCCCACTCGGTGACCGATTACCTGGTCGAGAGCGGTGTGCCGCGCAGCAGCTTCGTGTCGGTGGTCGGTGCTGGTGAAACCCAGCCGGTGGCAGACAACGCCACGGCCGAGGGGCGTGCCATGAACCGCCGTACCGAGATCAAGATCCAGCGGTAGACCGGCGTGCGCCCGTGCCTTGAGCAGTGGCACGGGCGCGTCTTCACGGCGGTCAGCCGTCCGTGGCCAATGACACAGGAGCATTCAGCATGAGTGTGACGTCGAAGGCGGCGCTGCCGCTGTTGGTGGCTGCCAGCCTGCTAGCGGGCTGCGCCACCCACAGCGATGGCAGCGCGCCGCTCAACCAGAGGACCTGGCCCATCTGCAGCCTGCTCGGCGGCCTGGTCGGTGGTGGCCTGGGCGCCATCGAAAGTTCGAGTTGGGCGGCTGGCGGCGGTGCCCTTGGCGCCATCGCCGGGGGCCTGATCTGTTACGCCCAGGATGGCGACGAAGATGGCGACGGCATTTTCGACCGCCGTGATCGTTGCCCCGATACCCCCGCCAACACTGCGGTCGACCACATGGGTTGCCCGTTGAGGGTGTACCCCGCATCGCCGCCTGCCACTGAACCTGAACCCTCGCCGGAGGTGATCATCCTGGATGACAACGGCGCGGTGATGTTCGCCTTCGATTCCGCCGAGCTGACCCCGGCGGCCCAGCAGCGTCTGCAAGGCCTGGTGGCAAAACTCGATTCACCGACGGTGGCCAAGGTAAGCGTGATCGGGCATACCGACAACGTCGGCTCCGACAGCTACAACCAGGCACTTTCCGAACGCCGCGCCAGCAGCGTGGCCGTTTACCTGATCGGCCAGGGGCTGGAGGCGGGCAAGGTCACCAGCCAGGGGCGCGGCGAGAGTGAACCGCTCACCGACAACGAAAGCGAGGAGGGCCGTGCCCGCAACCGACGGGTGGAACTGCACCTCAACTGAGTGGTGCTGGCGCCTGTCCGGGCATTGCAGTTAATGTTGGTCGCACGGCCCGCTCGAACGGGCCGTCTCGACATAACAACAATCCATGGGGGCGGGATATGAAGTTCATCCTGGGCTTGGGCAAGGTCCTGACTGTCGCTTTCTGGGGGGTGGTGCTGTTCAATCAGTTCATGCCACAACCCTTGCCCTTCAACCTGCTGATCAACGCCGCCGGCATCACCTTGCTGGGCCTGCACCTGCTTGAAGTGCTGTTCTTCAATGGCAGCTTGCGCGGCCGCAGCCACCGCTGGTTCGATCGTTTGCAGATCCTGTTGACGGGTATCTTCCATGTCATGTCCATCCCCCGTGTGCAGGAGGCGCCGCGAAATGCGTAATCTGATGTTATTGGCCATGTTGGCCGCTCCCCTGGCCCAGGCCGAAAGCCTGGAGGTCGCTGCCAATTCCATGCTGCGCCTGCCCGACAAGTCTGCCAGCGTGCACCTGGCACAGTTGCGTGTCGCCGATGCCGCAACCCTGCTGCTGCCTGCCACGCTCGCGGAATTGAAGGTCGACCAGCTGGAGCTGGGGCGCGATGCGCGTATCGCCATTGCACCTTCCGATAGCCCGTTGCTGATCGAGGCGCGCAGTGCGCGGCTGGGTGAGGGTAGCGAATTCAGTGCGCCGGGAGCGGCGGGTACTTACCAGCGGGGGGCCCGGTCAGGCCGCAGCCTGGACCTGAAACTGGCTGAAGTGGATGCCGAGCGCCTGGCCATCGATGCCCGTGGCGGTGCCGGTGCGCCGGGGTACGTGGGGCTGGATGGCGCCAACGGCCAGGCCGGTGGCTGCACCTGGGGCCAGGCCAGCCGCGGTGCCAACGGCGATGACGGCGGCAACGGGCACGATGGCGCGCCGGGTGGGCGCATCCGCCTGAGCGTGCCGCAGGGCTTCCCGCAGGAACGCATCGTGGTCCGCCTGGACGGCGGCGCACCGGGCAAGGCCGGGGCTGCTGGCAAGGCCGGCAAGGGCGGCGCTAGCAAGGGTTGCCTGGTTTACCGCACAGACGCCGGCGCCAACGGCCGGCCGGGGCAGCCGGGCCAACCTGGGTTGGCCGGCGCTGTAGGTGAGCTGATTCTGCAGCGCCTCTGAAGCCTTGCCGCGCCCCCCTGTAGGAGCGGCCTTGTGTCGCGATGGGCTGCGCAGCAGCCCCAGGATTTCAGCGCCTTCGCACAAATTGCCGGGGCTGCTGCGCAGCCCATCGCGACACAAGGCCGCTCCTACAGGGGCCGAGCAGATCCTGTCAGAGCATCAGCCGCGAACTGGCCACGGCTACCACCGCCAGACCGAGCAGCAGGTTGATCCCCACCATCCGCCGAATCCGTCCCAGCACTGCCGCACCCGCCGGCCAGTCCTCGGCCTGCACTGCCCCCCTCAATTCCGGCAGCAGCAGCGCCTGGATGCGCATGAACAGGGCAAACATGGCGATGCCCCCACCGATCATCACCTGCACATATTTCGGTGCAGTCTCGAAGCCGCTGAAGCGCATGTGCAACATGCCGATACCACTTATCGCCAAAATCGCCACTGCCAGCCAGACCCAACCGAAGAAGCGTCGGAAAACTTCCACCCACAAGCGCAGCCGGGCAGGCCCTTCAAGGGCTGCAACCGTTGCCGGGCGCAGCACCAGCCAGGCGAAGAACATGCCGCCGACCCACACCAGGGCGGCCAGGACATGCAGTGTGTAGGGCAGGGCAAAGGCAAGCATCCGGATCTCCATGCGGCATAAAGGGCAATAGCGGGGTATGATAGCCGCCCCATGCGAAACACTGAAAATATATCCAGCCCTCCGGGCGCCTGCAGACCATGATCAGCAACGAACTCAAAGCCACCATCCAGGGCGCCTATACGCGTTTTCTCGAAGCCAAGAGCCTCAAGCCGCGCTATGGCCAGCGCCTGATGATCGCCGAAGTGGCCAAGGTGCTCGGCGACATCGCCTGCGACGAAGAAGGCCGCCGTGCCGGCGAGCCTGCCGTGGTGGCAGTGGAGGCGGGCACCGGTACCGGCAAGACGGTGGCCTACAGCCTGGCTGCCATTCCGGCCGCCAAGGCCGCCGGCAAGCGTTTGGTGATCGCCACCGCCACCGTGGCGCTGCAGGAGCAGATTGTCTTCAAGGACCTGCCCGACCTGATGCGCAGCAGCGGGCTGAACTTCAGCTTCGCCCTGGCCAAGGGCCGTGGCCGCTACCTGTGCCTGTCCAAGCTCGACATCCTGCTGCAGGAGGGCCACGCCCAGTCGGCCACCGCCCAGCTGTTCGAGGAAGAAGGCTTCCACATCGAAGTCGACGAGCGCAGCCAGAAGCTGTTCAACAGCATGATCGAGAAGCTTGCCGGCAACCGCTGGGACGGTGACCGCGACAGCTGGCCCGAAGCCCTGGAAGACCAGGACTGGGCGCGCCTGACCACCGACCACAGCCAGTGTACCGGCCGTCATTGCCCGAACTTCCAGCAGTGCGTGTTCTACAAGGCCCGCGAAGGCATGGGCAAGGTCGACGTGATCGTCACCAACCACGACATGGTGCTGGCCGACCTGGCCCTGGGCGGCGGCGCGGTATTGCCCGACCCGCGCGACACCATGTACGTGTTCGACGAAGGCCACCACCTGCCGGACAAGGCTATCGGCCATTTCGCCCACTATTCGCGCCTGCGCTCTACTGCCGACTGGCTGGAGCAGACCGCCAAGAACCTGACCAAGCTGCTGGCCCAGCACCCGCTGCCCGGTGACCTGGGCAAGTACATCGAGCAGGTGCCGGAGCTTGCGCGGGAAGTGCGCACCCAGCAGCAGTTCATGTTCACCCTGTGCGAGCAGGTTGCCGACTTCCGCCCCAGCGAGGACAACGAAGGCCGTGAGCGCCCGCGCTACCGCTTTGAAGGCGGCGTGGTGCCGGAGCAGATTCGCGAAGTGGGCATCGAGCTGAAAAAAGGCTTTGCCCGCCTCAACGACCTGTTCACCCGCTTGGCCGACCTGCTCAAGGAAGGCATGGACGGTGAGGTCAACATCGGCATCGCCAGCCACCAGGCCGAGGAGTGGTACCCGCTGTTCGGTAGCCTGGTCACCCGTGCCCAGGGCAACTGGGAACTGTGGACGGCCTTTACCGCCGAAGATCCGGAAGACAGCCCACCCATGGCCCGTTGGCTGACCCTGGCCGAGAGCGGTGCGCTGTTCGACATCGAAGTCAATGCCAGCCCCATCCTGGCCGCCGAAATGCTTCGCCGCAGCCTGTGGAGCGTGGCACATGGCGCACTGGTGACCTCGGCGACGCTGACTGCGCTGGGCAAGTTCGACCGCTTCCGCATGCGCTCGGGGTTGCCCCGTGACGCGGTCACTTGCGTGGTGCCCAGCCCGTTCGTGCATGGCGATGCCGGCCTGCTGCGGGTCCCCGACCTAAAGGCCGACCCGCGCGATGCGGCGGCGCATACCGCAGCGATCATCCGCGAACTGCCGAACATCGTCGAAGATGCCCGTGGCGCGCTGGTGCTGTTCTCCTCGCGCAAGCAGATGCAGGACGTGTTCGATGGCCTGGACCGTGACTGGCGCAAGCTAGTGCTGATCCAAGGCAACCTGTCCAAGCAGGAAACCCTGAACAAGCACAAGGCACGGGTCGACGATGGCCAGCACAGCGTGCTGTTCGGCCTGGCCAGCTTTGCCGAGGGTGTCGACCTGCCGGGTGCCTACTGCGAGCACGTGGTTATCGCCAAGATTCCTTTTGCCGTGCCTGATGATCCGGTCGAAGCGGCGTTGGCCGAGTGGATCGAAGCTCGCGGCGGCAACCCGTTCATGGAAATTGCCGTGCCCGATGCCTCGCTGCGGCTGATCCAGGCCTGCGGCCGCCTGCTGCGAACCGAACAGGACCGCGGTGTTATCACCTTGCTTGACCGGCGCCTGGTCACCCAGCGCTACGGCAAGGCTATTCTCAATGCGCTGCCGCCGTTCCGGCGGGAGATTTCCTGACCGCCGGAGCACACTTGCTCCGGTGCGTTGTCCATTACTCAGTCGTGGGCCATGAGGGCCCTGAAGGAGAGCCCCAGCCTTATGGTCCGCCGTACCCTGCCCGCCGTTTTTGCCCTGTTGTTCAGCTCGCCGTTGCTGGCTGGGCAGCAGACGCTTTTCAGCTTCGTGCGCCCGGCCTCGGTGGTCAATGTGGCGACCGAGGATGCCGGCATGCCGCAGTACAACGCGGAGCAGACGGCCGAAGGTGAAGTGTTGCGGCGCGTGGTGTTCAACCCGGCCGAGCGGCCGACCCTGCGCCTGAGCCCGCAAAGCGGTGTGTGGGACTGGTCCGGCGGTCAGTTCCTGACTTTGCGCCTGCAAAGCGCGATGGATTGGGCGCTGACCGTGGACGTGGTGGTGCAGGGCAGTGATGGGCGCACGTTGACCAGCCGCATCGACCTTCCGGCCGGTCCTGCACAAACCGTGATGGTACCGCTGACGGCCAGTTCGCCATTGAGCCAAGGCATGCGCGCCGGCCCGCCCATGCCCTGGAACCATGGCGGCCAGCGCCTGCTGCTGACCAGCAGCGCGGGTGCGGTCGACCTCAAGCAGGTGACGTCGGTCAGCCTGAGTATCCCCAACCCCAAGGTGGCGCAGAACCTGCTGATCGAGCGGGTGGGCATCCAGGATGACGACCAGGCATACAAGGCGGCCTACCAGGAACTGATCGATGCCTATGGCCAGTCCACCCGCGGCCATTGGCCAGAAAAGGTTACCAATGACGAGCAGCTCAAGGCGGCCGATGTACGCGAGCAGCAACAGCTCAAAGGCTGGCTGGCAGAGCGTGGCAAGCAGCAGCTGGACGCTTACGGAGGCCTGCTGGCCGGGCCGGCGTTCGAGGCCAAAGGCTTCTTCCGCACCGAAAAGCGTGACGGCCGCTGGTACCTGGTAACGCCCGAGGGGCATCCGTTCTATTCCCTGGGGGTGAATGCCGTCGCCGCGGATGGCGGGCGTACCTACGTCGCCGGGCGTGAGGGGATGTTCAAGGGGTTGCCGGTTGAGGGGGATGCACTGGCCGCATTCTATGGTGATGGCAACAACGACGATGGCAACCCCTCGTCGCAAGGTCGCAACTTCAAGCAGGGGCGCTGGTTCGATTTCTATGCCGCCAACCTGCAGCGCACCTATGGCAAACCCTGCCCGCCCGCGGTAGAGGGGCAGCCAGCAAGCTGCCCACCATTGGCGCTGGATACCGCCCGCTGGCAGGCGCATGCGCTCGACCGCCTGCAGGCCTGGGGTTTCAACACGGTCGGCAACTGGAGCGAACCGGCCCTGGGCCAGACCAGGCGCATGCCGTACACCTTGCCGCTATCGATCGTGGGGGATTACGCCAGCATCAGCACTGGCATGGACTGGTGGGGCCGCATGCCCGACCCGTTCGACCCGCGTTTTGCCATGGCCACCGAGCGCGCCGTGGCCATTGCCGCCCGCGATCACCGTGACGACCCCTGGCTGATCGGCTATTTCGCCGACAACGAACTGGCCTGGGCCGCCCCCGGTAGCGACCCAAAGGCGCGTTACGGCCTGGCCTACGGAACCTTGCGCCTGACTACCGACGTACCGGCCAAGCGCGCCTTCCTCAAGCAACTGCGTGACAAGTACCGCAACCAGGAAGGGTTGTCCAAGGCCTGGGGCATCGAGCTGAGCGCCTGGGAACTGATGGAGGACCCGGGTTTCGAGGCACCGTTGCCGAACCCGGAGCACCCGGAAATCGAGCGTGACTACCAGCACTTCCAGCAGGTGTTCGCCGAAACCTACTTCAGGACCATTGCCGACTCGTTGAAGTGGCATGCGCCCAATCACTTGCTGCTGGGTGGCCGCTATGCCGTCAGCACGCCGGAGGCGGTCAAGGCCTGCGCCGAGTTCTGCGATGTGCTCAGCTTCAACTTCTATACCCTCAAGCCGCAGGATGGCTACGACTTCACCCGCCTGGCCGAGCTGGACAAGCCGGTGTTGGTGTCCGAGTTCCAGTTCGGCTCGCGCGATCGCGGGCCGTTCTGGCCGGGGCCGCTGGAAGTGGCGCGGGAAGAGGACCGTGGCCCGGCCTACGGCAACTTCCTCAAGGCGGCCCTGGCGCAGCCGATGATCGTTGGCGCGCACTGGTTCCAGTACCTCGACCAGCCGGCCAGCGGCCGCCTGCTCGATGGCGAGAACGGTCACCTAGGGTTGGTGGCGATCACCGATATGCCATACCCGGGGTTTGTCGATGCCGTGCGCAAGAGCAACTTGCAGGCAATGAGCCAGCTGCGCGTCCAACTGGAAAAACCGGCGCCCTAGCAACCGGCTGACGCGGTCTTGTGTAGGAGCGGCCTTGTGTCGCGATGGGCTGCACAGCAGCCCCAGGATCTCAGCCGCAATGCACAAATTACCGGGGCTGCTGCGCAGCCCATCGCGACGCAAGGCCGCTCCTACAGGGGCACCGTTCGTCCTGGCTGCCATTCGTCGCGACCACTTGGCCCAAGCCAGTTTGCAAAACACGCAACTACTGAAACAATGCACACCATTTTCGGAATTGGTCGTACGGAGAACAGCGGGTGCAGATCCAGGGTCACTATGAGCTGAAGTTCGAAGCAGTGCGCGAAGCCTTCGCCGCGCTGTTCGATGATCCCCAGGAGCGTGGCGCCGCGCTGTGCATCCAGGTTGGTGGCGAAACCGTGGTCGACCTGTGGGCCGGCAGTGCCGACAAGGACGGCCAGCAGGCCTGGCACAGCGATACCATCGCCAACCTGTTTTCCTGCACCAAGACCTTCACCGCTGTCACCGCCCTGCAACTGGTCGGCGAGGGCAAGCTGGCGCTTGATGCGCCGGTGGCCAACTACTGGCCCGAGTTCGCCCAGGCAGGCAAACAGGCGATTACCCTGCGCCAGCTGCTCAGCCACCGCGCCGGCTTGCCGGCCATCCGTGAGCTGCTGCCGGCCGAGGCACTGTATGACTGGCAGGCCATGGTCGATGCGCTGGCTGCCGAAACGCCCTGGTGGACACCCGGCACCGAGCATGGCTATGCCGCAATTACCTACGGCTGGCTGATTGGCGAGCTGATCCGCCGTGCCGACGGCCGTGGCCCCGGCGACTCGATCGTGGCCCGTACCGCTCGGCCGTTGGGGCTGGATTTTCATATCGGCCTGGCGGACGATGAGTTTCATCGCGTAGCGCATATCGCCCGTGGCAAGGGCAACGCCGGGGACGCTGCGGCTCAGCGCCTGCTGCAGGTGACCATGCGCGAGCCCGAGGCTCTGTCGACCCGTGCCTTCACCAACCCGCCGGCGATCCTGACCAGTACCAACAAGCCGGAGTGGCGGCGCATGCAGCAGCCAGCGGCCAATGGCCATGGCAATGCGCGCAGCCTGGCGGGCTTCTATGCCGGGCTGTTGGACGGTAGCCTGCTCGAATCAGAGCTGCTCGACGAACTCACCCGTGAGCACAGCCTCGGCCAGGATCGTACTCTGCTCACCCAGACCCGTTTTGGCCTGGGCTGCATGCTCGACCAGCCAGACGTGGCCAATGCCACGTTCGGCCTCGGGGCCCGCGCCTTCGGCCACCCAGGCGCCGGCGGCTCGGTTGGTTTCGCTGACCCGGAACACGATGTGGCCTTCGGTTTCGTGGTCAATACCCTTGGCCCTTATGTGCTCATGGACCCGCGAGCCCAGAAACTGGTACGCGTCCTTGCCAATTGCCTTTGATCGGGTAATGCGGGTATTGCCCCAGCCCTTTGACTATCCTCAATGCCAACGCCTGAAGGGCGTAAGCAAAATTTCTTTCTATTTCATGGTGTATCGCTGATGTCTTCACACAAAACCTTAGCACTCGCCCTGTGCCTGACCGCCGTTACCGGCTGCGCCAGTCACCCCCAGGACGGCTCGAAGGACAGCGCCTCTAGCTGGTGGCCCTTCGGTTCGGACAAGGTTGCCGAGCAGGAAGTGAAGCAAGCCGTCACGGAAAATGTGGCCAAGGCCGACGCCAAGTCCGACAACGCCAGCCGTTGGTGGTGGCCGTTCGGCGGTGAAGAGAAGCAGGCCAAGGGGCCGGTGGTGCCGAAGGTCGACCAGAAGGCCACCCAGGCCTGGCTGGACGAGTACGAGCCAAAGCTGCGTGAGGCGATCAAGGGCAGCAAGCTGGAGCTGGAGCGTCGTGACAACGTGCTGGCCGTAACCATCCCGGTGGACAGTTCGTACAACCCCGATCGTCCGAACATGCTGCTGCCGATGACCCTGGGCCCGATTACTCGTGTGGCCAAGACTGTCGAAGGCGATGCCAAGACCGCCGTGCTGGTGCTCGGCCATGCCGACAGCAGCGGGGTCGCTGCCGCCAACCAGAAGCTCAGCCTGGAGCGCGCCGCTTCGGTGTCGGCCATCTTCCGCCTCAGCGGCCTGCAGCGTGACCGTCTGAACCTCAAGGGCATGGGCTCGGAAATGCCGCGCGCCGCCAACGACAGCGCCGAGGGCCGTGCCCTGAACCGCCGTGTGGAAATGCTGTTGACCCCGCAGAACACCATGGTCGCCCTGCTGGCCAAGTACCAGCAAGCCGCCCCGGCGCGCGCGCCAATGGTGGCGGTGCAAGATGTCAAAGCACCTGCTGCCAAGCCTGCCGACAGCAAGCCGGCCATCAAGGCTGCGGCGAAGAAGCCTGTGACCAAAGCCAAGGCCAAGGCGCCAGCCAAGACCACGGCCAAGAAAAAAGCTGCACCGGCCAAGCCGGTTGCCAAGAAAGCTACCACTGAAAAGAAAGTAGCTGCCAACAGCCCTGCGAAGACCAACTGATCGTCAAGGAACGCAGCAATGACCCAATCCCTGGCCGATATGCGCCGCGACTACACCCGTGATGGCCTGGCCGAATCCCAGGCCCCGGGAGAGCCGTTCGCCCTGTTCCACCAGTGGTTCGCCGAAGCGGTGAAAACCGAGCAGGTGCCGGTGGAAGCCAACGCCATGACCTTGGCCACTGTCGACGGTGAAGGCCGCCCGCACTGCCGTATCTTGTTGCTGAAGGGGCTCGATGAGCGTGGCTTCACTTTCTTCACCAACTACGATAGTGCCAAGGGCCAGCAACTGCTGGTCAACCCTTTCGCCGCCATGACCTTCTTCTGGCCGGCGCTGGAGCGCCAGGTGCGCATCGAAGGGCGGGTGGAAAAGGTCACCCCCCAGGAGTCTGACGCCTACTACCAGGTGCGCCCGCTGGGTAGCCGCCTAGGTGCTTGGGCTTCGCCACAGAGCCAGGTGATTGCCGGTCGTGAGGAGCTGGAGGGACTGGTCAAGGCCACTGAGGCGCGCTTTTCCGACACCCAGCCGCATTGTCCGGAGCATTGGGGTGGGTATCGTTTGCTACCTGAGCGCATCGAGTTCTGGCAGGGGCGGGCCAGCCGCCTGCATGACCGACTGAACTACCGGCTGGTGGATGGGCAATGGCTGCGGGAGCGGTTGGCGCCCTGAGTTTGTCGGGGCCGCTTTGCGGCCCCGGCGCTCCATCAGGCTACCCCGGATACCCTGTAGCCTGCCGTTCCAACCACCCCGCCAACTGCTTGCGCCCCACCTTCTCCACCCGCGCCTGCTCCAGCCTTTGCAGCATATACGCGCGTTTTTCCGGGTCCGCCCCTGCCAGCGACAACGCCAGGTCACGGTCCATCCAGCGGCGCATGCGCACATACAGCCACCAGTGGAAATACAGCCCCGCAACGGTGGTGACCACGACGATGAAGTAATCCATGGCTATCCTTGGTCTCACTTGAAAGGCCTCGACACAGCCGTGCAGGCTGTCCCTTGGCTGAATGAAAACAATTTTATTACGTTTGTACCGTGACAGCCGTCAACGTGCAGCGTCTAATGAGCACCTGACTTATGGAGACCTTACCCATGCGTAAATCCGCTTTGCTGGTGGCGACCTTTACCACCATGTCGCTGTTGCTGGGTGGCTGTGCCTCGAGCCTGACCGGTGACAGCTACTCCCGTGATGAGGCCCGCCGCGTGCAAACTGTGCGCATGGGCACTATCGAGTCCCTGCGTCCGGTCAAGATCGAAGGCACCAAGACCCCGATCGGTGGCGGTGCTGGCGCCATCGTGGGTGGCGTGGCCGGGAGCGCCGTGGGTGGTGGCCGTGGCAGCATCGTCGCCGCCGTGATCGGTGCCGTTGCCGGTGGCCTGGCCGGTTCCGCCGCCGAAGAGGGCCTGACCCGTACCCAGGGTGTCGAGATCACCGTGCGTGAGGACGATGGCAGCATGCGTGCCTATGTGCAGGCCGTGCAGCAGAACGAGATCTTCCGCGTTGGCGACCGCGTGCGCATCATGACCGTCGATGGCACCAGCCGCGTCACGCACTGACCGTAGCCCAACAAGAAAAAACCCCGACATGGCGCTCGCCAGTCGGGGTTTTTTCATGCTGCGGCCAGGTCAGCCGACGTTGGACTTGCGGCTGGCCATGGCGGTTACTGCATAGCCGAACACGGCGGCGAAGAACGATCCGGTGAGAATACCCATGCGGTCCATCCCGGCGTAATCACTGCTTCCAGGCACAAAGGCGAGCGAGCCGACGAACAGGCTCATGGTGAAGCCGATACCGCAAAGTATCGCCACACCCAGCAATTGCCCCCAACTGGCGCCTGCAGGCAGTGCGGCCAGGCGCAGCTTGACCGCGACCCATGTCAGGCCGAAGACACCCACGGTCTTGCCCAGCAACAGCCCCACGGCGATGCCCAGTGGCACCGGGTGGGTGAAGCTTTCTAAGGTCACGCCTGACAGCGATACACCGGCGTTGGCGAAAGCGAACAGCGGCAGGATGGCGTAGGCAACCCAAGGATGCAGGGCTTGTTCCAGGGCAAGCAGTGGTGAGCGTTCGGCATGGCGCGTGCGCAGCGGGATGCACAGGGCCAGGGCGACGCCGGCCAGGGTGGCATGCACGCCGCTCTTGAGCACGCAGACCCACAGGATCAGGCCAACGACCATGTAGGGCCCAAGCTTGACCACGCCAAGCCGATTCATCGACACCAGCAATACCAGGCAGGCGGCAGCCAGCAGCAGCGACATGCTCGACAGGGTGCCCGAGTAGAACAGGGCAATGACGATGATCGCACCCAGGTCGTCGATGATCGCCAGGGTCATCAGGAACAGTTTCAGCGACACCGGCACGCGCTTGCCCAGCAGGGCCAGTACGCCGAGGGCGAAGGCGATGTCGGTGGCTGTGGGGATAGCCCAGCCGGCTATGGCGGCAGGGTTGTCACGGTTGATGAACCAGTAGATCAGTGCCGGTATCACCATGCCGCCCACGGCGGCGGTGGCTGGCAGGATTACCTGGGAGGGCTTGGACAGGTGGCCGTCGACTACCTCGCGCTTGACCTCCAGGCCGATCAGCAGGAAGAACAGGGCCATCAGGCCGTCGTTGATCCAAAGCAACAGCGGTTTGGCGATGTGCAGCGCACCGACCTGAACGGCGACGGGAACGTCGAGCAGGCCGCTGTACAGGTAGGACAGCGGCGAGTTGTTGATTATCAGGGCCAGGATGGCCGCAGCGATCAGCAACAGGCCACTGGCGGCTTCGAGCTGGAAGAAGCGGGTGAACAGGCTACGCACGGGCTATAGGCTCTCCATGAGCAGTTGACAATGGAACGGGCGTACACCCTAGCCTTTGGCGATATGCTTTCAAACAAAAACCATATTCGTTTTTGTTATATGGTATTGCTGGCTGGGCTGCGGGAAAGCCTAGACGCAGATGGGGAAGGAGTGGGGAGGGGAAGTCTGATCTTTGTTGTGGATTTTTCTGATGTCTGCAGTGGCCCTTTCGCGGTTTTACCCGCGAAGAGGCCCTGGCATGTAAAAGGCTCAGAGGCCGAGCATATCCCGCGCCACCGCCTCAGCGATGCGAATCCCATCGACACCCGCCGACAGGATTCCGCCCGCATACCCGGCCCCTTCACCCGCCGGGAACAGCCCCTTGAGGTTCAGGCTCTGGAAGTCCTCACCGCGGGTAATGCGCAGCGGCGAGGAGGTGCGGGTCTCGATCCCGGTCAGCACTGCATCATGCAGGTTGTAGCCCTTGATCTGCCGGTCGAACGCTGGCAGCGCCTCGCGAATGGCTTCGATGGCGAAGTCCGGCAGGCTCGGCGCCAGGTCGCCCAGGGTCACGCCCGGTTTGTAGGACGGCTCGACACTGCCCAGTGCAGTCGACGGCCGGCCAGCGACGAAGTCACCCACCAGCTGTGCCGGGGCCTGGTAGTTGCTGCCGCCCATCACGTAGGCGTGGGCTTCCAGGCGTTCCTGCAGCTCGATGCCGGCCAGCGGGCCGCCCGGGTAATCGCGCTCGGGGTCGATGCCGACGACGATGCCTGAGTTGGCGTTGCGCTCGTTACGCGAGTACTGGCTCATGCCGTTGGTAACCACCCGGCCTGGCTCGCTGGTTGCTGCGACCACGGTGCCGCCCGGGCACATGCAGAAGCTGTACACAGAGCGGCCATTCTTGGCGTGATACACCAGTTTGTAGTCGGCGGCACCGAGTTTCGGGTGACCGGCGTACTTGCCTAGGCGAGCCTTGTCGATCAGCGTTTGCGGGTGCTCGATACGGAAGCCCACCGAGAACGGCTTGGCTTCCATGTACACGCCTTTGGCGTGCAGCATGCGGAAGGTGTCGCGGGCACTGTGGCCCAGTGCCAGCACCACATGGCGCGAGTGCAGCTGTTCGCCGCTCTCCAGCACCACGCCGGTCAGTTGCCCATCCTCGATCAGCAGGTCGGTGACCTTCTGCTGGAAGCGCACTTCGGCGCCAAGGGCAATCATGTCCTGACGCATCTGCTCGACCATGCCGGTGAGGCGGAAGGTGCCGATGTGCGGTTTGTTGATGTACAGGATCTCGTCCGGTGCACCGGCCTTGACGAACTCTTCCAGCACCTTGCGGCCGTGGTGCTGCGGGTCCTTGATCTGGCTGTACAGCTTGCCGTCGGAGAAGGTACCGGCGCCGCCTTCGCCGAACTGCACGTTGGACTCGGGGTTGAGCACGCTCTTGCGCCACAGGCCCCAGGTGTCCTTGGTGCGCTGGCGTACTTCCTTGCCGCGCTCGAGGATGATCGGCTTGAAGCCCATCTGTGCCAGCAACAGGCCGGCGAAGATGCCGCACGGGCCGAAGCCGACCACGATCGGGCGCTCCTGCAGATCGGCAGGGGCCTTGCCGACGAACTTGTAGGTTACGTCTGGCGCCGGGCCGATATTGCGATCGTCGGCGAACTTGCTGAGCAGCTCGGCTTCGTTGCTGGCTTCCAGGTCGATGGTGTAGATGAACAGCAGTTCGCTGTTCTTCTTGCGCGCATCGTAGCTGCGCTTGAACAGGTTGAAGCTGAGCAGTTGCTCGTCGCGGATGCCCAGGCGCTGGACGATCGCTTCACGCAGGGCTTCGTCGGGATGGTCCAGGGGCAGCTTCAGTTCGGTGATTCGTAGCATGGCAGGGTCCAGTATCCCGGCCATGGGCGGCCGGCGGCTTTACACAAACCGCCAAGTATAAGCTGTTCGCCGCCCCGACTGGCAGGATAAAAGCGCCCGGCGATCAGTTGTCGCGTGCACCGCCATAGTAACCGCAGCCCAGCAGGGTCTTGCCGTCGATGCGCAGTTCGGCACGTAAGTGGTGGATGGCACCGGTGGCGGTGTCTACACAGCGTTGTGGCGCGACCCACAGCTCCACGTGCTGGCCGTTGGCTTCGCTGGTCAGGGTCAGGCCGCCGCCGGGCACTTCTTCTTCCAGAAAGGGCAGGGGCAGGGGATCCTGGCCGACGCGGTTGAGCACCATGCCTTTGCCGCTGGCCTTGATGTCCCATTCCGGCTCATGGCCGTTGGCGCGCAGGGTCAGCTGCTTGAAGTTGGGGTCTTCACAGGCGCGGGTGGAAGGTTCCAGGCGGTACAGGCGGCGAACTTCAAGCTGGCCGTCGTTGTTGGCCTGCCTGCTGCCGGTGAGGCGGCCACGGACGTCGGCGAACAGTTTGTCGTTGGCGTCCTTGGCGAGGTTGGCGGCTTCCTGCAGGATGCCGGTTGCGGCGACGTCGTTGATCACGAAAGTGCGGTTTTCGCTGCACGGCTTGAACAGCAGCTGGCCACCGCCGGCACGCAGCTCGCCCTGCATGCGCGTAGTGCCGATGTTCGGGTCGCTGGGGGTGTCAGCCATGAGCTGGCAGCCTGCGAACAAGGGCAGCAGGGCGGTGAGCAGCAGGGTGGGGGTGAGGCGCATGGGGCGGGCTCCGGGGAAATCTTTGCCATGAAAGCCGGCCACGTTACTCAGGCTGGCGCTGGATCACAAGTTAATGGTTGCCTGTGCTGGCCCTATCGCCGGCAAGCCAGCTCCCACAGGCCCCCACAACTTTCAGGAACTGTGGGGGTACCTGTGGGAGCTGGCTTGCCGGCGATAGGGCCAGTACAGGCAATACATTTCTGACAGGTAGAAAAAAGGGCCAGTAGATGGCCCTTTTCCCGGTCAACCCCCCAGGTACGCGTCGCGCACCTTCGGGTCGGTCAACAGTGCTTCCCCAGTACCCTGCATCACCACCCGGCCGTTCTCCAGCACATACGCCCGGTCAGCGATCTTCAGCGCCTGGTTGGCGTTCTGCTCCACCAGGAACACCGTCACGCCATCACGGCGCAGCTGTTCGATGATGTCGAAGATCTGCTGGATGATGATTGGCGCCAGGCCCAGCGATGGCTCGTCGAGCAGCAGCAGCTTGGGCTTGCTCATCAGCGCCCGGCCAATGGCGAGCATCTGCTGCTCGCCACCGGACATGGTGCCGCCACGCTGGATATAACGCTCCTTCAGGCGCGGGAACAGCTGCAACACCTTGTCCAGCTGCTCCTGGTAATCGCCCTTGTCGGTGAAGAAACCACCCATTGCCAGGTTTTCCTCGACGGTCAGGCGGGAGAACACGCGGCGGCCTTCCGGTACCACCGCGATGCTCTTGCGCATGATGTGCGAAGACGGCTGGCCGACCAGCTCTTCACCCAGGTACTTGATGCTGCCGCTGTGCGCCTGCGGCGAGCCGCACAAGGTCATCAGCAAGGTCGACTTGCCGGCGCCGTTGGCGCCGATCAGGGTGACGATCTCACCCTGGTTGATCTCCACATTGACGCTGTGCAGCGCCTGGATCTTGCCGTAGAAGGTGGAAACGTTCTCGAACTTCAGCATTTACGCTTCCCCCAGGTAGGCTTTGATCACATCAGGGTTGTCGCGGATCTCTTCCGGTGTGCCGTGGGCCAGGGGTGTGCCCTGGTTGATCACCACGATATGGTCGGAAATGCTCATCACCAGCTTCATGTCGTGCTCGATCAGCAGCACGGTGACGTTGTGCGACTCACGCAGGTAGGCGATCAGCGCCTTGAGGTCTTCGGTTTCCTTCGGGTTCAGGCCCGCAGCCGGTTCGTCGAGCATGATGATGCGCGGTTGGGTCATCATGCAGCGGGCGATTTCCAGGCGGCGCTGCTGCCCGTAGGCGAGGGTGCCGGCGGTACGGTTGGCGAACTCGGTCAGGTTGACCTTCTCCAGCCAGTACTGCGCGCGCTCCATGGCCTCCTTCTCGCTGCGGCGGAAGCTTGGGGTCTTGAACAGGCCGGCGAAGAAGTTGGTGTTGAGGTGGCGGTGCTGGGCGATCAGCAGGTTTTCCAGCGCGGTCATTTCCTTGAACAGGCGCACGTTCTGGAATGTCCGCACCACGCCCTTGCGGGCGATCTGATGCCCGGCCAGGCCCTGGATCGGCTGGCCATCGAGCAGGATGGTGCCGCCGCTGGGCTTGTAGAAGCCGGTCAGGCAGTTGAACACGGTGGTCTTGCCGGCGCCGTTCGGGCCGATCAGTGCCACCACCTGTTTTTCCTTGACGGTCAGGCCCACGCCGTTGACCGCCAACAAGCCGCCGAAGCGCATGCTCAGGCCGCTGACTTGCAGAATTTCGCGGCTCATCGACGCAGCTCCATGTGTGGACGTTGCATAGGCAGCAGGCCTTGCGGACGCCAGATCATCATCAACACCATCAGCGCACCGAACATCAGCATCCGGTATTCGCTGAACTCACGCATCAGCTCGGGCAGCAGGATCATCACGATGGCCGCGAGGATCACGCCCAGTTGTGAGCCCATGCCGCCGAGCACGACGATGGCGAGGATGATCGCCGACTCGATGAAGGTGAACGACTCCGGCGTCACCAGGCCTTGGCGCGCAGCGAAGAAGCTGCCGGCGAAACCGGCGAAGCAGGCGCCCAGGGTGAATGCCGACAGCTTGATCACGGTCGGGTTCAGGCCCAGAGCGCGGCAGGCGATCTCGTCTTCGCGCAGGGCTTCCCAGGCGCGGCCGATCGGCATGCGCAGCAGGCGGTTGATCACGAACAGCGCCAGCAGGGCCAGCAGCAGGGCCACCAGATAGAGGAAGATGACCTTGTTGATCGAGTTGTATTCAAGCCCGAAGAACTCATGGAACGTCTGCATGCCTTCGGCGGCACGGCGTTCGAAGGTCAGGCCGAAGAACTCCGGCTTGGGAATGTTGCTGATGCCGTTGGGGCCGCCGGTCCAGTCGGTGAGGTTACGCAGGAACAGGCGGATGATCTCGCCGAAGCCGAGGGTCACGATCGCCAGGTAGTCACCGCGCAGGCGCAGCACCGGGAAGCCGAGCAGGAAGCCGAAGGTAGCGGCCATGAGGCCGGCGATCGGCAGGCATACCCAGAAGCTCCAGCCCAGGTAGTGCGAGAGCATGGCGTAGCTGTAGGCACCGACGGCGTAGAAGCCGACGTAACCAAGGTCGAGCAGGCCTGCCAAACCGACCACGATGTTCAGGCCCAGGCCCAGCAACACGTAGATCAGGATCAGCGTGGCAATGTCGACCGCGCCGCGCGAGCCGAAGAACGGCCACACCAGTGCCGCGACGATCAGGCCCATGATCACGTAGCGCTGGGTTTTCGGCAGGGTCAGGTAGTTGCTGACCGCTGGCGGGATCAGCTTGCGATCCGAGCGGCGGCCCATCACCGAGCTCCACTGCTTGTCGAACAGCACGCGCAGGAACATCAACACCGAACACACGGCGATGATGCCGATGGTGAACGAGCCCTGGCTGTGCACCACCAGGCTGATGCCATCGATGCTCAGTTTCAGGCCCAGTACCGGGAAGGCCACGGCCCATACCAGCAAGGCGCTGAAGAACGCCTGTTTGAGATTTCTGTTCATACTTTTTCAACCTCCGGGCGGCCCAGGATGCCAGTCGGCCGGAATAGCAGGACAAGAACCAACAAGCCGAATGCCACAACGTCCTTGTACTGGTCGCCGAAGATATCGGCACCGAACGCTTCGGCCACGCCCAGCACCAGCCCGCCGAGCATGGCGCCCGGAATGCTGCCAATGCCACCCAGCACCGCCGCGGTGAAGGCCTTCAGGCCCACCAGGAAACCGGCGTTGGGGTTGATCACCCCGTACTGCATGCTCAGCAGCACGGCCGCCACCGCCGCCAGGGCGGCACCGATGACGAAGGTGAGGGCGATGATGTTGTTGGTGTTGATGCCCAGCAGGTTGGCCATCTTGATGTCCTCGGCGCAGGCGCGGCAGGCGCGGCCCAGGCGGGAACGGGAGATGAACAGGGTGAGGCAGGTCATGGCCACCAGGGTGACCACGAACACCAGGATCTGCATGTAGCTGATCAGTACTTCCTCCGCGCCGCCTGGCCCGAACGAGAAGCTTCCGGGGATCAGGTTGGGGATGGACTTGTCCTTGGAATCTTGCGACAGCAGGACGGTGTTCTGCAGGAAGATCGACATGCCGATGGCGGAAATCAGCGGGATCAGGCGGTTGCTGTTGCGCAGGGGGCGGTAGGCAACCCGTTCGATGCTGTAGCCATAGGCACTGGTGACGAAGATCGTCGCGACAAAGGCGACGGTCATCAGGACAGGCAGCGAATGGATACCCATCATGGCCAGGCCCGCCAGGGCGATGAAGGCCACGTAGGAACCGATCATGTACACCTCGCCGTGGGCGAAGTTGATCATGCCAATGATGCCGTACACCATCGTGTAGCCGATGGCGATCAAGGCATAGGTGCTGCCGATGGTCAATCCATTAACCAGTTGTTGGAAGAAATGGTAGATCTCAGGCATTACAGCGCTCCTAAAAACCTGATTTGCATTTCGCTGGCGGGGGTAGGCCAGGAAACCGCGGGTGACGGTTTTAAGATTTTCAGGTGAGCCCGCCCCCGGATCGCGGGGATCAGGCCCATGAACCTCGTAAAACAAAGCCCACTGCTCGCACAGTGGGCTTCTACGGTCAGCTATTAGTCACGCAGTTACTGAGGGGAGACTTCGGTCTTCGGCTTGCCGAAGTGCCATTCGTAGACCACGAACTTGAAGTCTTTCAGGTCGCCTTTGTCGTCGAACGACAGGTCACCGGTCGGGGTCTTGAAGGTACCTTCGTGGATGGCGGCTGCCACCTTGTCGGCATCTTCGGACTTGGCTTTCTTGATGCCTTGGGCGATCAGCTCGACAGCCGAGTAGGCCGGGAACACGAACGGGCCGCTTGGGTCCTTGCCGTCAGCCTTGATGGCGTCGACGATCTTCTTGTTCGCAGGGTCCGCATCGAACGACTTCGGCAGGGTCACCAGCAGGCCTTCGGAGGCGTTCTGGGCGATCTGCGAGATGGAGTCGTTGCCCACGCCTTCCGGGCCCATGAACTTGGCTTTCAGGCCCTTTTCCTGAGCCTGGCGCAGGATCAGGCCCAGCTCTGGGTGGTAGCCGCCGTAGTAGACGAAGTCGACGTTGTTCTGCTTGAGCTTCTGGATGATCGAGGAGAAGTCCTTGTCACCGGCGTTCAGGCCTTCGAACACGGCAACCTTGGTGCCTTTGCCTTCCAGGGTCTGCTTGACCGCGGTGGCGATGCCTTCACCGTACTGCTGCTTGTCGTGCAGAACGGCGACAACCTTCGGCTTGACGTGGTCGGCGATGTAGTTGCCGGCAGCCGGGCCCTGGGCGCTGTCCAGACCGATGGTGCGGAAGATCAGCTTGTAGCCACGTGCGGTGATTTCCGGGGAGGTCGCGGCCGGGGTGATCATGATCACGCCTTCGTCTTCGTAGATGTCGGACGCAGGCTGGGTAGAGCTGGAGCACAGGTGACCAATGACGAACTTGACGCCGTCGTTGACCACTTTGTTGGCGACTGCCACGGCCTGTTTAGGATCGCAGGCGTCGTCGTATTCCTTGGCTTCGAGCATCTTGCCATCCACGCCGCCCGCGGCGTTGATATCCTTGATGGCTTGCTTTGCGCCGATGAACTGCATGTCGCCGTACTGGGTCACAGGGCCGGTCTTGGGGCCGGCAATCCCGATCTTGATGGTATCGGCGGCAAACGAATGGCTGGCTACCCCTGCCAGAACCATTGCGGCGAACAGCTTGGAAATCTTGATCATAGTGCTCCACTCATTCTGTTGTAATTCTTATAGTCCTGGCGGCCAGGGCTACAGACCGGGCGGGATTTGCGGCGTGGCCATGCCAACGCGCAAGCCCACCTTCCCCCGGAACATGTCCCGGAACTGTACCGGTACAGTGTAGAGCGCTGTTCGAGCGCTTGAAAAGCGGTCGAAAAGTGCCTGCTTCCTGGGTTGTCGCATGGTCGACACAAAGATACAGAAAGGCGCCATCAAACTGCCTGCATCTGCGACCCCGCCCCACAAGTTCGGGATCAATCGACCAAATTACATATTTGAAACCGGGTTTTTCTGCAAAAATGCCGACCTTTTTTATTGGCCGATTTTTGCGGAAACCACCCATGACTGATCAAACAAGCACCCTCTATGCCAAATTGCTTGGCGAGACGGCAATCATCGAGTGGAAAGCGCTGGAGCGTTTCTGGGCCAAGGGTGACCTGATTTGGGTCGACCCGAGCCTCGACCTGATTGCCGTTGCCGAGGCGATGGCCGAGAATCGCAGCGAGATCTTCGCCAAGTGGCGTAGTGATGGCACTGTTGGTCCGGTAACCGCCGAGCAGGCCCTGGACCTGCAAAGCCGCGATCCAGAGATCTGGGCGGTGGTGGTTTCGCCGTTCATCGTGATTCAGGCAAAGCGCCCGACAGAGGCATGATCGCTTTTGGTGCGCAAAAATGCGCAGCAGCCCCGTTTTGGTGCTTGAAGGCGCTCAAGGCGGGTGGAGGGAAGTAACAATTCGGCGTGGCGGTAACAGTTTACGGGATGCGTAATGCCCCACCGTTCTGCCAGGCAACGCGAAACCTGTAGGAGCGGCCTTGTGTCGCGATGGGCTGCGCAGCAGCCCCGGCATTTTTTGCATCGATGCGGAGATCTGGGGCTGCTGCGCAGCCCATCGCGACACAAGGCCGCTCCTACAGGTTCCTGGCCCGCATGGGTAAAGTTCGAACCAGTCAGGAGTCATTGATGAGCACTGCACTACCTTCGCTTGGATTCGCCGGCATCGGCCTGATGGGCCTGCCCATGTGTCGGCGCCTGCTGGCAGCGGGTTACCCGCTGACGGTATGGAACCGCAGCCCGGACAAGTGCACTGCACTGGTCGCGGCTGGCGCGCGCCTGGCCAGCAGCCCTGCCGAACTGTGCCGCGACAGCGACATGGTGCTGCTGTGCCTGGCCGACACGGCCGTGGTCCGCGAGGTGGTGTTCGGCGAGCAAGGCATTGCCCAGGGCGGACGCAGCGGCCAGTTACTGGTCGATTTCTCCAGCCTGGAGCCAACCGCCACTCGTGAAATGGCCGCCGAACTGGCAGCGCTGTGCGGCATGGCCTGGCTGGACGCGCCAGTGTCCGGGGGCACCCCCGGGGCCGAAGCCGGCACCCTGGCGATCATGGTCGGTGGCGAGGCAGCCGACCTGGCGCGTGCGCGCCCGGTACTGCAGGTACTTGGCCAGCGCGTGACGCATATGGGCGCGGTGGGCGCAGGCCAGGTGACCAAGGCCTGCAACCAGATGATCGTGGCCTGCAATGCTCTGGTAATCGCCGAAGTGGTTGCCTTGGCTGAACAGTCCGGTGTCGACGCGACGCTGATCGCCGAAGCGCTGGCGGGCGGTTTTGCCGACTCCAGACCGTTGCAGATCCTCGCTCCGCAAATGGCCGAGAGCCGCTTCGAGCCGATCAAGTGGCATGTGCGCACGCTGCTCAAGGACCTCGATGGCGCGGTCAAATTCTCCCGCGAGCAAGGCTCGGCGACGCCGCTCAGTGGCCTTGCCGCACAATTGATGCGCCTGCACGCAAGCCAGGGGTACCTGCAAAAGGATCCGGCGACCCTGGTTGAGCTGTATCGCAGCAAGGGCTGAACACGCCGCCCTTGTGCCGAACCTGCTCCAGTAGCGAGCGTAGTTCGGCAAGCGGCTCCGGGCGGCCCAGCAGGTAGCCCTGCAGGTAGTCGCAGCCGTGGGCTTGGAGAAACGCCAGCTGTTCGGCGGTTTCCACGCCCTCGCTGACCACCTGCAGATGCAGGGTATGCGCCATGACGATGATCGCCTGGACAATTTCGCGATCCTTCTGGCTGCCCGGCACATCCTGCAGGAAGCTGCGGTCGACCTTAAGCACGTCCAGCGGCAGGCGCTTGAGGTAGGCCAGCGACGAGTAGCCGGTGCCGAAGTCATCGATCGACAGCGCCACGCCCAGGGCGCGTATGCGCGTGAGCAGGTTTACCGTGCGCTGGATGTCACCCATCAAGGCGTTCTCGGTCACTTCCAGTTCCAGCTGTCGGGGTGCGAGCCCGGCGTGGAACAGCGCCTTTTCCACTTCGTTGGGCAGTTCGTCGTGACTGAGGGTGACGGCCGAACAATTGACCGTGACCTTGAGGTTTCCATGACCGTGGCGCTGCAGATAGGCCAGGTCGGCGCAGGCGTGGCGCAGCACCCACAGATCGAGGTCGATGATCAGCCCGTTGGCCTCGGCGATGGCGACAAAACGATCGGGCCCGAGCAGGCCGTGTTGCGGGTGTTGCCAGCGCACCAGGGCCTCAAGTTTGGCCACTTGCCTGCTGCGCAGGTCGAAGATCGGCTGGTAGTGCACGCATAGCCCATGTTCCTCGAGCAGCGCCACCCGCAGTTCCTCTTCCAGTTGCAGAGCAATCGAGGCCTGGGTCTTCAGGCTGTCGTTGAAGAAGTTCAGGCTGTTGCGCCCGTTACCCTTGGACTGGTACAGGGCAAGGTCTGCATGCTTGAGCAGCTCTTCGGCGGTGGTGCCGTCGTCGGGGAAGATGCTGATGCCGATGCTGGTGGTCATGACCATGCGCCGGCCGCCCAGGTTTATGGGCTCTTTCATCCTCTGCATGATGCGCTGGGCCAGGTGGCGGGCTTCGTCGCGGTTTGTGAGGCTGGTGACCACGCAGAACTCGTCGCCGCCCAGGCGTGCGACCAGGTCGCGGTTTCGGGTGGCGGCCTTGATGTGTCCGGCGATCACTTTGAGCAGTTCGTCGCCGGCGTCGTGACCGAGGCTGTCGTTTATGCGCTTGAAATGGTCGATGTCGAGGAACATCACCGCCAGGTGGCTTTGCGTGGCCTGGTGCTCGGCCAGGCGTTCGGCGAACACCTGGTTGAAACCGCGGCGGTTGACCAGGTTGGTCAGGGCGTCGTAGTGCGCGGCCTGCTGCAGCGAAGCGCGGGCCTGGTCCAGTTGGCTGAGCAGCACGCTGACCCGGCGCAGGTCGTGCTCCTTGCTTTGCAGCTTCTTGTCGGCCAGTGCGGTACTGATGCTGGCAGCACTGATCAGCATGGTGATGAAGCCGATGCCCAGTGCCAGTTGCAGGCTGTTGTCGCCAGAGGGCAGGCGCAGGGCGGTGTCGGCCGGGATGACCAGGGTCATGGCCGACATCGCGGTAAAGTGGGTGGCAACGATACCACCAGCCATCAGCAGGCTGGCGCCGTACTTCATGGCCTGGTGCAAGGTACCGCTGCCCTGCCGGAAGTAGCGGGCCAGGTATAGCGCGGTCAGGCTGGTGAGCAGGGCAATGGTGGCCGAGGCCAGCAGCAGGCCGGTCTGGTAGTACTGGCGGGCACCGGTTTCCAGGGCGGCCATGCCTACGAAGTGCATCAGGATGATGCCCAGGCCGATCAGTACCGCACTTCGCAGGTAATGGATTGCGCGCATCTGGCTGCGGTCGAGGCTGTGCATGGCCAGCCAGGCGACGGCCAGTGCGATGAGCAGCGAAAGGATGGTCAGGGACGCGTCGTAGTGCACTTCCACTGGTGCCCGGAAGGCCAGCATGCTGATGAAATGCATGGCCCAGATGCCACCTGCCAGGCAGCAGGCACCGAGCATGTTCCATTGTCGGTGGGCGGTGGGGTCTTCGCTGTGGGATTGTCGCTCGGCCATGTCCAGCGTGGCGAAGCAGGCCGCACAGGCGACGAGGTAGGCAAGCAGAACCAGGAACGGTTCATGCCGGCAATCGATGACGATGCGCCCGGTTGCCGGCAGGTCGGCGAACAGTTGCAGCCCCAGCCATTCCATGGAATGCCTCATGATCGAGTTTTCACTCGTCTGCGCTGAACCCTGTGCAGACTGTCCAGAGGCAGTATAGGAAGAGGTGTTTAAGCCTTCCTGACTAATGGCACATTGATTCCTACGATTTGGTTATGGAATCAATCGCCGCCAAGAATATTGGCTCGCATTTGTAGGAGCGGCCTTGTGTCGCGATGGGCTGCGCAGCAGCCCCAGATTTCTGCACTACCGCAAAAATGCTGGGGCTGCTGCGCAGCCCATCGCGACACAAGGCCGCTCCTACACGGGTGCGGGGAAAGACTAGCCAGCCACCAGCACGCGAATGGCTTCCAGGCGCAAGGCGGCCTTTTCCAGCATCGCCAGGCCCTCTTCACGCTGCTTGCGCAGCGCTTCGATCTCGCTGTCGCGCACGCTCGGGTTGACCGCTTGCAGGGCGACCAGACGGGCCAGTTCTTCGTCGGCCTCCGCTGTCAGGCGGCGCTGGGCCTCGGCCACGCGCTCGACGTGGGCCGGCATGACCTTGGCCTCGCCGCTGCCGATGCGCTGGGCCAGCACGTCACGCTGGGCCTGGACGAACTTGTTGGCGCTGGCGCGTGGCACGCTTTCCAGCTGGTCGTTGAGGGTTTCGAAGGCCACGCGGGACGCCAGGTCGTTGCCGTTGGCATCGAGCAGGCAGCGCAATGCCGCCGGTGGCAGGTAACGCCCCAGTTGCAGGCTGCGCGGTGCCACCACCTCGCTGACGAACAGCATTTCAAGCAGCACGGTCCCGGGTTTGAGCGCCTTGTTCTTGATCAGCGCCACGGCGGTGTTGCCCATCGAGCCGGACAGCACCAGGTCCATGCCGCCTTGTACCATCGGGTGTTCCCAGGTGAGGAACTGCATGTCCTCGCGCGACAGCGCCTGGCCACGGTCGTAGGTGATGGTCACGCCTTCGTCGTCACCCAGCGGGAAGCTGGCGTCGAGCATCTTTTCGCTCGGCTTGAGGATCAGGGCGTTCTCGGAATGGTCTTCGCTGTCGATGCCGAAGGCGTCGAACAGGGTTTCCATGTAGATCGGCAGGGCGAACTGGTCGTCCTGTTCGAGAATGTCCTCGACCAGCGCCTGGCCTTCGCCGGCACCGCCGGAGTTGAGCTCCAGCAGACGGTCACGGCCGGTATGCAGTTCGGCTTCCAGGCGTTCGCGTTCGCTGCGGGCGTCGGCCACCAGGGCTTCCCAGGCCTTGCTTTCGCCACCTTCAAGCAGTGGCAGCAGGCGCGGGCCGAACTGATGTTGCAGGGCGTTGCCGGTAGGGCAGGTGTTGAGGAAGGCGTTGAGGCCTTCGTGGTACCACTGGAACAGGCGCTCTTGCGGGCTGTCCTGCAGGTACGGGATATGCAGCTGGATGGTGTGCTTCTGGCCGATACGGTCGAGGCGGCCGATGCGCTGTTCGAGCAGGTCGGGGTGCGCTGGCAGGTCGAACATCACCAGATGGTGGGCAAACTGGAAGTTGCGGCCTTCACTGCCGATCTCGGAGCAGATCAGCACCTGCGCGCCGAACTCTTCGTCAGCGAAGTAGGCGGCGGCGCGGTCGCGTTCGAGGATGCTCATGCCCTCATGGAACACCGAGGCCGGGATGCCGGAGCGCACGCGCAGGGCGTCCTCCAGGTCCATCGCGGTTTCGGCATGGGCGCAGATCACCAGCACCTTGGTACGCTTGAGCATCTTCAGGGTGTCGATCAGCCAGTCGACGCGCGGGTCGAAACGCCACCAGCGCTCGTCATCGGCCACCTCGCCCTGGGCCTGGAAGGCGACTTCCGGGTACAGCTCGGCATGTTCGCCGGCTGGCAGGTCGCGGTACTGCTCGGGCGTCGCCAGTGGGTAAGGGTGCAGCTGGCGCTCAGGGAAGCCCTGGATCGCCGCGCGGGTGTTACGGAATAGCACGCGGCCGGTGCCGTGGCGGTCGAGCAGCTCACGGATCAGGCGCGCGCTGGCCTGGGTATCGCCGTCGCTGACCGCAGCCAGCAAGGCTTCGCCTTCGGCACCCAGGAAGCCCTGGATGGTGGCGTGGGCCTTGGGCGACAGGCGGCCTTCGTCGAGCAGTTCCTGTACGGCTTCGGCCACCGGGCGATAGTGCTCGCTCTCGGCGCGGAAGGCGGCCAGGTCGTGGAAACGGTTGGGGTCGAGCAGGCGCAGGCGGGCGAAGTGACTGTCCTGGCCGAGCTGCTCGGGGGTGGCGGTGAGCAGCAGCACGCCCGGGATCACCTGGGCCAGCTGTTCGACCAGGCCGTATTCGGCGCTTACCTGGTCTTCGTGCCAGACAAGGTGGTGGGCTTCGTCCACCACCATCAGGTCCCAGCCAGCGGCGAACAGCGCGTCCTGGGCCTTTTCGTCTTCTACCAGCCACTCCAGGGCCACCAGCGCCAGCTGGGCATCCTCGAACGGGTTGCTGGCATCGCTTTCGATGAAACGCTCAGCGTCGAACAAGGCCACCTGCAGGTTGAAGCGGCGGCGCATTTCCACCAGCCACTGGTGCTGGAGGTTTTCCGGTACCAGGATCAGTACGCGGCTGGCGCGGCCAGACAGCAGCTGGCGGTGGATCACCAGGCCGGCTTCGATGGTTTTGCCCAGGCCTACTTCGTCGGCCAGCAAGACGCGCGGCGCGCTGCGGTCGGCGACTTCGCGGGCGATGTGCAACTGGTGGGCGATGGGTTGGGCACGGCAGCCGCCCAGGCCCCACAGCGCCGACTGCATCTGCTTGCTGGTGTGCTGCAGGGTGTTGTAGCGCAGGCTGAACCACGACAGCGGGTCGATCTGCCCGGCGAACAGGCGGTCGCTGGCCAGGCGGAACTGGATGAAGTTCGACAACTGGGTTTCTGGCAGGGTGCGCGGCTGGTTCTGCCCGTCCAGGCCGTGGTAGACCATCAGCCCGTCGATGTCCTCGACCTCGCGCACGGTCAACTTCCAGCCTTCGAAGTGGGTGATCTGGTCACCTGGCGAGAAGCGCACGCGGGTCAGCGGCGCATTGCGCAGGGAATACTGGCGGGTGTCGCCAGTGGCCGGGTAGAGCACGGTCAACAGGCGGCCATCCTGCGCCAGGATGGTACCCAGGCCGAGCTCGGCTTCGCTGTCGCTGATCCAGCGTTGCCCCGGTTGATACTGCTGCGCCATACTGCCTGAACTCCCGCGATGAAAAAGCCGGTTATGTTAACGGATCGGCCGGTCAGACCAAAGTGCCGAGCGCATCGAAAGGTGCCGAAGTGCGATAGGTAGCAACAGTCTAGCCGCTTCATCGTCCCCCACCGTGCTGCCGACGAGGGCTCCGGATCAACATGTCTGCCAAGCACCGCTGGATCAGCGCTTCGATGGCCGTGGGCAGCCTGTTGCTGCTGGCCGCCTGCGAGCAGAAAAACTTCGAGACCTTGCCCGCCATCCCGATCGAGCAGCTCGAGGTGCTGGGCGTGCAGACGCCGATCAAGAGCGTGCACTTTCTTGACCGCGACGGTGAAGGCCTGCTGGTGTTGAGCCGCAGCGATGGCCAGGCCAGCGACCCGGAAAGCGAGCAGGAAGTTGACAAGGTTGTACTCAAGGCCACGCTGTACGGGCGCAAGGCCGAAAATGACGCTTTCAAGGCGCGCTGGCAGATCGAACAGGAAACCACCTGCCCGGGCCTGGACCTGGATGTGGACTTCTATAACGACGTCAGCGATGTCGGCGACCTGAACAAGGACGGCGTCGCCGAGGTGACGGTTGCCAGCCACGCATTCTGTGGCGGTGGCATCGACCCGCACGACATCGCCATCGAGATGCGCGAAGGGCAGGCCAGCTACAGCATCACCGGCCAGTCGCTGATCACCCCGGCAGGTGAAGAGCCGATCGGCGGTGAGCGTGAGGACAGCGCCTCGCTCAAGGGCGCGCCGCAGGTGCTGCGCGAGCACATGGACGCGGTCTGGCAGCAGGTGTATAAGCGGCCCTGGAGTGAGGCCAGCCCGCCAAGCGACGACAACCCTGACGACGAAGCCGAATAAGTGTTGTGCATGCCATCAAGGTAAACCCGCGCCTGCCGATACAGGGGGCATAGGAGAACGTCCATGCTGCCACCGATCATTCCGCTCAGTGCCGCCCCGGTGACCTCGCAACAGGACCCGGTCAAGCCGACACCCGACATCAAGCCGGTGGTGCCGACCCAGCCTGCATCCGGTGAAAGTGCCATCGACCTCAAGCAGCAGCGTGACCCGCAGGAGCAGGCGCTGCTGCTGCGCGACGAGCAGCGCCGCCAGCAGCAACGTCGGCAGAAGGGCGAGGACGAACGCTACAGTGCAATGCCGGGTGACGAGGTCAACGCCGACAATACCGTGCCGGTGGCGCCGTTGATGGGCGAGCATGTACGCCAGGGGCTGCTGGTGGACATCGAAGTCTGACATGGGGCTGGTCAGCGCCAGCGCCTGGCTTCATCATGCAAGTCTCAGTTGATCGTCGAGCCCACCCATGAGCCAAGACAACCTCATCGATTTCGATGCCGAACGCGCCAAGCGCGTCCACGACCTCAAGGAAAAGCGCCTGAACGAAATGCGCAATGCGTTCGAGCAGGCCCTGCCGTTGAACAGTGCCAAGAAAAAGAAGCCCAAGGGCAAGCCGAAGAAGCGCTGAAACTTGACGCAGGTCAACCCTGCACTCGCCTCGCGTGCCCGGCCCCGGGCACCATTGACACCGATCAATTTTCCCCGCCTCCACATTGGTTAACTTGCACCCATCGGACAACGGCAAACGAATGGGGAGGCCAGCATGTTCTTCGACAACGTGGTTATCGCCGGAGTGGTAACGGTCGGGTTGATGGTCGCATTCTTTGCCGGTCTGGGCATTTTCATCTGGAAGGACTCGAACAAGCGCAAACCGCGCTGACCTTCCGGGTACACGAGCACGCAAGGCATTTAGGGCGACTTCGGTCGCCCATTTTTTTGCCTGCAATTTTTGTGTCGCCTGTCCCGGCCCTTTCGCAGCACAAGGCTGCTCCTACACAGTTTCTGTAGGAGCAGCCTTGTGCTGCGAAAGGGCCGGGACAGGACCATCTGCACCTCTTATAAAGATGATTAGCTAGCTAATTAATCGTTTCCGCTTTATCCTTCCCACCATTGTCTATCTTTCTACAAGACCATCCCCTCAAGGTCCGTCTCGTGCCCATCACCTTCCAGGCCCTGTTCGCTCCCAGCAGCCTCGCCCTCAAGTTCGCCATCAAGACCCTGCTCGGTGGCGGCCTGGCCCTGTGGCTGGCGATGCGCTGGGGCCTGGAGCAACCGTCCTGGGCCCTGATGACCGCTTTCATCGTCGCCCAGCCGTTGTCAGGCATGGTGGTGCAGAAGGGCCTGGCGCGGCTGGCCGGCACCCTGGTCGGCACATTTATGTCGGTGCTGTTCATCGGTCTGTTTGCCCAGACCCCCGGTCTGTTCCTGCTCACCTTGGCCCTGTGGCTGGCCCTGTGTACCGCCGCCTCCACACAGTTGCGCAGCGCCTGGGCCTATGCCTTCGTGTTGGCAGGCTACACGGCGGCGATCATTGCCCTGCCGGCCATCGATCACCCATTGCAGGTGTTCGACCAGGCCGTGGCGCGCTGCACCGAGATCTGCCTGGGTATCTTCTGTGCCACCGCCAGCAGCGCCTTGCTCTGGCCCATGCGGGTAGAGCAGCAACTGGGCGGGCAGGCCCGTCAGGCCTGGCAGAACGGCCTGCAGGCCGCCAGTGCCATGCTGGGCGGTGAAGACGAGGCGCGCAAAGGCCTGCTGGAGAGCCTGGGGCGTATCGTTGCCATCGACAGCCAACGCGAACACGCCTGGTTCGAAGGCAATCGCGGGCGCCAACGCGCTCGTGCCATTCGCGGCCTGAGCCAGAAACTGATGGTGCTGCTGCGCATTTCCCGTTCGGTGCGCCGCCAGTGGCGGCAACTTGATGAGGGCGAGGCCGAACGCCTGGCGCCCTGGCTGGAGGAGGTGCGCGCACTGTTGGGCAAGCCCGATCAGCCGAGCCTTTTGCTTCTGCGCCAGCGTATCTGGGATGCTGCCCACGATGATCAGATCAGCCCGGCGGAGCACTTTTGCCTGGCACGCATGGCACTGCTGCTGGATTACGCCATGGCTGCCAGCCAGGCGCTGGAGGATGTGGAGGCGGGCAGGGCGCCCAAGGATGTGTCTCAGGGCCTGGCCGCGCACCGCGACTGGTCGCTGGCCTTGCTGTTCGGCTCACGCAGTGCGCTGGCCTTTCTGGTGATGAGTGGTTTCTGGCTGGCCACCGCCTGGCCTTCGGCACCGGGTGGCCTGGTGCTGACCTGTGTGGTCTGCAGCCTGTTCGCCAGCCGCGAGAATGGCGCGCAGATCGGCCTGAGCTTTTTACGAGGGATCCTCCTGGCAATACCGGCGGCGTTTCTGGTCGGGCAAATTCTGCTGCCGCAATGGAGCAGCTTCGCCATGCTCTGCCTGGGCATGGGGGTGCCGCTGTTTCTTGGTGCGCTGGGCATGGCTCACCCGCGGACCGGGGCCACGGCTACTTCTTATTGCCTGCATTTCATCGTGCTGGTGTCGCCGCTCAACGCCATGCAGTTCGGCGTGGCCACCATGCTCAACAGTGCCTTGGCCATGCTGGTGGGTGTGTCGGCGGCGGTGATGGCCTTCCGCTTGTTGGTGTTTCGCCACCCGGCCTGGCTGGGCCAGCGCCTGCGCGCGGCGACCCAGAATGACCTGGTGCGCCTGACCCGGCGCGACCTGCGCGGGGCCGACAGTTGGTTTGGCGGGCGCATGGCCGACCGCCTGATGCAACTGGCGCGGCATGCCGGCGACCTGCCCGAGAGCGAACGCAAGCGCTGGGACGACGGCCTGCACGGCCTGGATATCGGCGACGAACTGGTGCATTTGCGCATGTGCCTGGCGGTCGCCCAGGCCCCGTTGGGACGGGCCGAGCGCGAATACCTGCAGCAGGTAGAGGCAGTGCTGGCCAAAGGGCCGGCGCCAGGGTGTGGGCAGAGCCTGGATGCCGCAAGCGAACAGTTCATTGGCGCCTTGCGCCGTCTACCCTCCAGCGATCCGCTGCGGTTGGCCGAAGGGGCGGTGCTGCAACTGCAAAAAAGCTGGGGCAAGTGGTGCCGTTGGCAGGAGGAATCCCATGGGGTTGCGTGAGTGGGAATTGGGCGGCGTGCTGTTCAGCCCTTTCCTGGTTTATGTGTTGATGGCGCTGGTGCTTACCGGCGTGTTGCGTCTGGTGGTGCAGGCCACGCCGTTGGGGCGCTGGATCTGGCATGAAGCGCTGTTCGATGCGGCGTTGTTCGTTTGTGTGTTGTTCCTGGTAGTGCGACTGCTGGGAGCTTTATAAAGGAGTGTTTCGATGCGTGCGGCCGTACGTACCCTGGTCACCTTGTGTGTGGTGGCCCTTGCCGTCTTCGCCGGCTATCAGCTGTGGCAGTACTACATGCTCACCCCCTGGACCCGCGATGCCCGTGTGCGCGCCGATGTGGTGGTGATCGCCCCCGATGTGTCCGGCTGGGTGCGCGAGCTGAAGGCCCGTGACAATCAGCAGGTCAAGGCCGGCGACCTGCTGATGAGCATCGACCGCGAACGCTTCCAGGCTGCTTTCGACCAAGCCAGCGCGGTGACCGAAACCCGCAGCCAGCAACTGCGCCTGCGCGAGCGTGAAGCGGCCCGGCGTACCGCACTTGGGCCGGAGGCGATCAGTGCCGAATTGCGGGAAAACGCCCAGATCAATGCGGCCATCGCCCGCGGTGAGCTGCATGAGGCCGAGGCACAATTGCAGGTCGCCAAAATCAACCTGGCGCGCAGTGAAGTGCGGGCGCCGCGCAGCGGGCATATCACCAACCTGCGCCTGGCCGAGGGCAACTATGTGAACACCGGGGAGGCGGTGATGGCCCTGGTGGACGATTCAACCTTCTATATCCAGGCCTATTTCGAGGAAACCAAGCTGCCACGCATTCGTGTGGGGGATGCGGTGAAGGTCTGGCTGATGGGCGCGGGCGAACCGATGCAAGGGCATGTGGAAAGCATCAGCCGTGGTATCACCGACCGCAACAGCAACCCCGACAGCCAGTTGCTGCCGGAGGTCGAGCCGACCTTCAACTGGGTGCGATTGGCGCAGCGGATACCGGTAAGGATTCGCCTGGACCAGGTGCCGGAGGGGGTGACCCTGAGTGCGGGAATGACGGCCAGTGTGCAGGTGCATGAGGAGCAGAGTCGGCCGTGAGGGCCAAAGGGGCTGCTAAGCAGCCCCAGATCCTCGATTTCAGAGGAACATCCCGCCCGAAACCTCCAGCCGTTGCCCGTTGATCCAGCCGTTGCCATCTTCCAGCAACAGCGCAATCGCTGCCCCGATATCATCCGGCAAGCCCACCCGCCCCAGCGCCGTGTTGCCGGCAATGTATTCATTAACCTGTCGGTTATCCCGCACCACGCCGCCGCCAAAATCGGTCTCGATCGCCCCCGGCGCCAGAATGTTCACACGGATCCCACGTGCTCCCAGTTCCTTGGCCTGATAGCGGGTCAGCACCTCCATCGCCCCCTTCATCGCGGCATAGGCGGCATACCCCGGTAGCGCAAAGCGCGCCAGGCCAGTGGAAATGTTGACGATGCGGCCATTGTCGACCAGCAACGGCAGCAGGCGCTGGGTAAGGAAGAACGGACCTTTCAGCTGGATTTTCAGCAACTGGTCGAACTGTGCCTCGCTGGTTTCGGTGTATGGCACGTTCAATCCGATCCCGGCATTGTTCACCAGAAAGTCGAAGCGCTCGTGGCCAAAGTGTTGCTGCAGGGTTGCGCCGAGGCATTCGGCGAAGCCGGCAAAGCTGGCGCTGTCGCTGACGTCCAGTTGCAGCATGATGGCCTTGACCCCGGCCTGCTCCAGCCGGGCGGCGACGGCATGGGCTTCCTCCGCCTTGCTGTGGTAAGTGCCGATGACATCGATGCCGCGTGCGGCCAGGTGTTCTGCGGTGTTGCGGCCCAGGCCGCGGCTGGCGCCAGTGATCAGGGCAATCTTGCGGGTCATGGTGAAAACCTCATGGTGGGCTGATGAGCACAGGTTATTGGTCGGTGTGGTGCTGTTAAATCCAGCGAATATGGAAATACTGTTCGGTAAAACCGGATAGACGAGGGCTGAATTGAACAAGCTGGAGTTGTTGCGCACCTTTGTTCGTGTCTGCGAGGTCAGCAGTTTCACCCTGGCTGCCGAGAGCTTGGGGCTGCCCCGTTCGACTGTGTCGGAGCAGGTCAGGGCGCTCGAGCGTTTGCTGGGTACGCAGCTGTTCAACCGCACCACCCGCCGGGTACAGGCGACCCAGGATGGCGCCTTGCTGTACGAGCGCAGCAAGGACCTGCTGTCGGGCATGGACGAAATCGAGGGCTTGTTCCGCGCCGACGATGCCGAGCTGGCCGGGCGCCTGCGCGTCGATCTGCCGACAATGATGGCCCGGCGGGTCATCATCCCGGCGTTGCCGCAGTTTCTGCAGCGCTTCCCGCGCCTGGAGGTGGAGCTCAGTTGTACCGACCGCCAGGTCGACCTGCTGCGTGAAGGCTTCGATTGCGTGATGCGCATTGGTGCCCTGCATGACCTGGATGTGGTGGCGCGCCCGGTCGGCCAACTGAGCATGCGCAACTGTGCCAGCCCTGCCTACCTTGCACGCTACGGCGTGCCGCGCACGCTGCAGGACCTGGCCGAGCATCACTTGGTGCATTACGTGCGCACTCTGGGGGGGCGTAGTGCCGGTTTCGAATTTCTGCAGGACGGTGAACTGCATTTCCAGGCCATGGCCGGCGTGGTCACAGTGAACAATGCCGAGGCCTACTCGGCGGCCTGCCTGGCCGGGCTGGGGCTGATCCAGGTACCGGCGGTGGGCGTGGCCGAGCACCTGCAGCGCGGTGAGCTGGTTTCGGTACTGGAAGGCTGGCAGGCGCCGGCCATGCCCGTATCACTGCTTTATGCCCGGCAACGGCACGTGCCACGCCGGGTGCAGGCCTTCATGCAATGGTTGGGCGAGGTGCTGCATTCACAGGTTGACGGTGGTCGCTGATCGATGAAAACCGTGGCGCCTGTGTGATGGCTTGCGTTAGGCTGCCAGTCACGAGTTGCCCGGCAGAGGCAACCCTTTCCCGCCTGGCGTGCGTATCTTCCGATTTCATTGCGAGGTTACGTCATGGCCATCACTTCACAGGACATCTGCAACGCTGCCGACCAGCTCAAGGGCTTTGTCGGTTTTCATGGCAAGCGCGGCGTGCATATCGTGCGTTTTTCCGAAGACTCTTTCGGCATGGACGTGGCCGATGCCAGCATCACGCCCTGCAGCGAGTTTGTCTGGCGGCCCGAGCAAGGGCAGCGCATGGCTCTTTGCCGCGAACGGCTGGCGCTGTTGCTGGAGCAGCATGTGGATGACCGTTTGAACATCGGTGAACCGCTGCGCACCTACCTGCGCCGGCGCGACCTGCCGGAAATCGTGGCTGAGCGCAGCTTGCGGCAGCTGTGCTGAAAATCCCTGTAGGAGCGGGCTGCGCAAGCTTTCAAACTTACGCTACAGGTAGGGCGCCGAGCGCTGGGATGCCTGCTGCAACAACGCCTCGAGCCCCGCACTGTTCAGAGGCCTGCTCAGGTAATAGCCTTGCACTTCATGGCAACGGTCCTTCTGCAGTGCCCTGAGCTGCTGCTCGCTTTCCACTCCTTCGGCCGTCACCGTCAGCCCCATCGCTTCGCCCAGGTTGATGATGGCCTGGACCACGGCGCGGTCGCTGCCAGCGGTGTTGTTCAGCCCGCCGATAAAGCGTTTGTCGATCTTGATGCTGTCGAACGGGTAGGTGCGCAAGTAGCCCAGCGACGAGTAGCCGGTGCCGAAGTCGTCCATGTTCAGGCGAACGCCGAGCTCCTTGAGCGACAGCATTGTGCCCAGTGCGCCTTCGATGTCATTGAGCATCACGTTCTCGGTAATTTCCAGCTCCAGGCGCTGTGCGGGGAAAGCGGTTTCCAGCAGGATCTCGCGTACATCCGCCACCACATCGCTGCGCTGGAACTGCGCAGGTGACAGGTTCACAGACACCAGAACATCGGCGGGCCAGTCATGGGCAGTGCGGCAGGCTTCGCGCAACACCCAGCGGCCCAGCGCGACAATGATGTCACTCTGTTCGGCCAAGGGGATGAAGGTGTCCGGCCCCAGCAACCCTTCCTGCGGATGCTGCCAGCGCAGCAAGGCCTCGACTGCGACGATGCGCAGGTCGCTGAGGCGGTAGCGCGGCTGGTAGTGCAGCTCGAATTCCTGGTTGCGCAGGGCTCGCCGCATGTCGTTCTCCAGTTGGCGGCGGTACTGGATCTGCTGGTTCATTTCGGCAGCGAAATAGCGCCAGGTGCTCTTGCCGTCGGCCTTGGCCTGGTACAGGGCGATATCGGCGCAGCGGATCAGCTCGCCGGCATCGAAGCCCTGGGTACGGGTCTGGGCGACTCCGATGCTGGCGCCAACGTGCAGGGGCTGGTTATCGAAGATGATCGGTTGTTGCAGCAGGCTGATCAGGCGCGCACAGAAACGGTCGATCTCGCTGCGGTTGTCCATGCCGCCGAGCACCAGGAGGAACTCGTCGCCGCCCAAACGCGCGACCAGGTCGCCGTCGCGGGTAGTGTCGCGCAGGCGGTTCGCTACCTCCTGCAGCACCGCGTCACCGGCGGCATGGCCGAGAGAGTCGTTGATCGGCTTGAAGTTGTCCAGGTCCAGCAGCAGCAAGGTCAGTGGTGGCGAGTCGCTCCCACGTAACAGCGCCTGTTCCAGGTGGCGGGCTAGCTTGTTGCGGTTGGCCAGGCCGGTCAGCGGGTCGTGCAGCGACAGGTGCTGGATGCGTGCATGGGCATCGACTTCGTCGGTGATGTCACTGGCGGTGCCACGGAAACCGACGGGCTTGTCGTCGTACCAGATGGCGCGGGCCGAAATCCGGCAGTAGCGGTTCTGGCCATTCTGGTCGCGGTAGGTGCAGCGCAGGTTGGCCAGTTGTTGCGGGTCGGCCGCGGCCAGGGCATCCAGCCACGGCGAGAGCGGCGTGGTATCGCAGGCCAGTAACTGATTGAGCGGGTGGCCGAGCCAGTCGTCCACCGGGTAACCGGTAACGTTGACAAAACGTTGTGACAGATAGGTGAGGCGTTGCTGCCGATCAGTTTCCCAGATCCAGTCGGATGCCGACTCGGCCACCGCGCGAAAACGCTGCTCGCTGGCCTCCAGGGCCTGGTTGCTCTGCTGCAGATCGGCGAGCGTGAGGTCGATCGCGCGCGAACTGCGCAAGGCATGACGGAACAGGTAGAGCATGACCAGGCCAAGTATCAGCAAGGCTCCCGACAGCGGGGGCAACACAGCACGCAGCAACTGGTGCCCTGGCAGCGGGCTGCTCCAGGACAGGTGGTAGCCGGTATCGCCGAGGTCGATGCGCAGGTGGCCGTGCTCGCCCACATCATCTTTCTCCACGTGCATGCCGGTCAGGCCGGCACCGCTGCTCAGTTGCGCCAGCTTGTCCTCGGTGAGCTGGTCGACAAACAGCATTACCGGCGCCTGGCTGACCTCGCTCTCGGTAACATCCCGGTCCGGGCGCACCGCCGCAGCACTGAGCACGGCCGGCCAACCGTTGAACAGGACGAAACGGGTGATCTGTTCACGTGGGATGGCCGCCGCCCGGGCCTGGTCGATGATTGGCTGCAGCGCTGCATCGATATAGGTATTGGCCGCCGCCTGGGTAGGCTGGCCTCTGAACAAGGCGTAGGTGGTGCGTGCGTCCTCCACCACGAACACTCCCTCATAGCCGCTGGCGCTGTACAGCGACTCGCCCACGTTCTTTTCTTCGTAGGCCCATTTCCAGTCGGCCTGCCCCGCCAGGTGTTCGAAGGCAGCATCCCATACGGCGTAGCTGGACAGGAATTGGCGCGATGCGAGCAACCGTTGCTCCAGCGCCTTGGATGCCTGCGAGGCGCTGCGCTGGCGCTCCTGATGGTCAAGAGTACCCGCGATATTGAACAGGGCGCCGACGATGACCAGGCAAGCCAGGCCGAAAACTGCGCTGAAGCCGGCAATCAAGCGACGCACCTGGAAGCGCGGGGTGGGGCTGGCGGGTGGAGGGTTGGCGGTCCTGGCCATGCGCGAGCGGCTCCTTCAGGCAGCCTCCCGCCAGTTAGTCAGGAAGGAGGTTCAATCAGGATAGGCCAGCCTGAGCGTTGCAGCGTCGCTGCGGGCAAAATTGACCTGGTCGCGCCCGGCATGCTTGGCGGTATACAGCGCCTTGTCCGCCTGTTCGAGCCAGTGCTCGGGTGACTCCAGGTCGGCCTCGAATGCCGAAAGGCCGATGCTCAGGCTGATGCGCAGGTGCGGCAACTGCGGGTTGCGGTAGCTGGCGACCCGCTCGCGCAGGCGCTCCATGGCCAGGCACGCTTCGGCTTCGCTGGTATCCGGCAAGATTACGCAGAATTCGTCACCGCCGTAGCGCCCGGCCTGGTCGCCTTCGCGTAGGTTGTGCCGCAGCTCGGCGCCGAGTTGGCGCAGCACACAGTCGCCGACAACGTGACCGAACGTGTCGTTGATGGTCTTGAAGTGGTCGATGTCGATCAGGGCAATCACCGCGTGCCCCTTTTGCTGCTGGCAGGCCTGGAACTTCAGCAGCAGCAGGTCTTTCCAGGCACCGTGGTTGAGCAGGCCGGTCAGGCTGTCGGTGAGGCTCAGGGTGCTCAGTCGGCGCTTGTGGTCGGCCAGCTTGATCGCCAGCTGGTAGCAGACCCAGCCTAGCGCCAGTGGATAGAGCGTCAGCATCGGCAGGCAGGCATAGACCTGCAGGGGTGTGGCATTCAGTTGCAGGCCGGGGCCCAGCAACAATGTGGCGATGAGCATGCCGGCCAACTGGGCCAGCATCCCGCGAACGACCATGCGTTTGCCGCCGGCGGCGACGTTGTTCATGGTCATCATCGAAAGCACGGTCACACTGGGCAATGGATTGAAATGCATGGCGGCGGTCCAGAACCCACCCATCAGGGAGTCCAGAACCAGGTTGCGCTGTTCTGCCTGGTAGGGCGTGGCCGAACGGGCTGCCCACAGGTAGGCCACATGTGGCCACAACAGGCCGTTGAACAGCACCAGCAGCCATGCCCAGATGGGCGGTGACAGCGGCGCCATGGCGGCCATGACACTGAACAGGCCGATTCCCAGGCCGATGACCCGCGGCAGGTAGATGCGTTTGGCGAATGAAAGTCCTTTGCCGCTGCGTTTATCCATCTTGATCATCGTTCTTCTGCTGAAGCACCGTTTATCGCATAACTCGCATGAATATTGTTGAACAGTGTTTCATCGACGAAAAATGACCTTACAAGCCAATTCATGGTTGATCCGATCACTGTGGGGTAGCATGAAGGCTTTCCTGTTGCTCGGAGTGTTGCTGATGGTCCCTTTGGCCAACCCCGCCGGCGAGCCGGCGCCACAGCGGGAAGGGCGTTTTCACAACCAGGCGTCGTTGCCACAGGATGGCGTATTGAAGAAGCTGCGCATCGGGCTCAAATACCTGTTCCTGCGCAAACCGCCGGAAACCCGGCCGGCCACACCGGTCAGCCTCCAGCCCATGACCCGCCAGCAGGTGCTCGATGCGCCCGACCGCAGCCTGTGGCGCCTGGGCCATTCCACAGTATTGCTCAAGCTGCGTGGGCGCTTCTTTATTACCGACCCGGTATTCGCCGAGCGCGCCTCGCCAGTGC